>NZ_DATGBO010000039.1:0-19084 GCF_035312645.1 Arenimonas sp. | reverse complement strand
CATGCGCGAGATCGAGGCGGGCCTGATCGCGCACCGCCAGCGCTTCCTGATAGTCGGGCAACTGTTCCAGCGCCGAACCGGGCTTGCCGCCGAGCGTGGCGCGGGCTTTCTCCTGCGCGGCGACCATGCTGTCGCGCTGCGCCTGCGCTTCCGACAAGGCATGGCGGGCATCGTCCAGTGCTTTCTGCGCGACCAGGCCGCGCGCAAGCAGCTGCTGCTGCCGGGTGAATGCCTGCTGCGCCCAGCCCAGGGTTTCCTGCGCCGAACGCAGCGCGGCGTCGCTTTCGCGGATGCCGGCGCGGCTGGCGCCGGTGCTGTCGGCGACCTTGGCCAGGCGCGCTTCGGCTTCGGCGAGCGCGATCTTCAGCGGCGCGGGGTCGATGCGATAAAGCAGCTGGCCTTTCTTCACCGCCTCGTTCTGCCCGACCAGCACTTCGATCACGCGGCCGCTGACCTGGCTGGAGATCATCACGCGGTCGGCTTTCACATAGGCGTTGTCGGTTTCGACGCTGCGGCTGGAAATCACGAATTCCCAGGCGAACAAGGCCAGCACCAGCAGCGGCCCGGCGATCCATAGCCAGCGCGGTACGCGCCGGCGCGCCGCGGGCTGGGCTTCGTTGATGCGGGCGGCGGGTTTGAGTTCGGTGGTCATGGCTTTGCCTGTTTGCGGATCGCCGGCGGGCGACCCTCCTTGTCGAGTTCGTTGAGCGTGTCTTTGACGGTAGCCAGAACGCGCAGGGTGATGGCGAGTTCGGAGGGGTCGATGCCGGCAAGGACGTCCTCGCGCAGCACGGAAGAAATGCGTTTCATGCCAGCCATGACCTCGGCCGATTTCGGTGCAAGGTAGAGGCACCAGCAGCGGCGGTCGTTGGGGTCGGCGCGGCGCTCGATGAAACCGGCGTTCTCAAGGCGGTCAACGACACGGCCGATGGCGATGGGCTCGAGATCCAGGTCTTCGGCGAGCTGCGTCTGGCTCAGGCCTTCGGCGCGTTCGATGCGGCTGAGGGCGCGCCATTGCGCGCGGGTCAGGCCCAGTTGCGACGAGCGCCGGTCGAACACGCGCCGGAACAACCGGGTGATGTCCGAGACCAGGTAGCCGAAAGCGGATTTGTCTGGGGTATTCATGCCTGCCATGAATATAGTTGCCTAGGCTAGTATTTTCAACCCCAAACCCCTCCGTGAGCCAAGGGACTGGCAGACTGGAGGCCGGGGAATGGGTCCGGGGATGCGGAATGCGGGAAGAAAGCAGCGGGTCTGGCGACGCAACCTGGAGCCTGGTCGGCTCGAATGCGCTGACGCTGGTGCTCGGCCTGGCGCTGCACTGGCCGGTCGCCACCCTGCTCTGGCCATACTGGCTGCAGAGCGTGATCATCGGCTGGTATGCGCGCAAACGCATGCTGGCGCTGCAGGCATTCAGCACCGAGGGCTTCACTTCCGGCAGCAATGAAGAGCCCGTGCCCGAGAACGAGACCGGCAAGCGCGAGACCGCGAAATTCTTCGTGATCCACTACGGTTTCTTTCATCTTTTCTATCTGCTCTTCCTGCTCGCCGAAGCGCGCCCCGCTGGATTCCTTGATGTCGTGCTGATCGCAGCCGCCGGCTATTCCTTCACGTATGCGCAGCGCAAGACTTTTACCGAGCAGGTGGCGGCCGATGCCCGCGGCCGGCCGAATCTGGGCGCATTGATGTTTCTGCCCTATCTGCGCGTGGTGCCGATCCATCTGAGCATCGTGTTCGGCGCGACCATGATGGGCAGCGGCGGATTGCTGTTGTTCGTTCCGCTGAAGACCGTCGCCGATGTGCTGCTCGATCGCATCGACAGGAATTTCGCGAACCAGGCGGCGGACGCCTGACTCGCAAGAAATATTCCGATTCGGCGGAAAATTCGCGGTCGTGACCGCTCCTACGAAACGAAAACGCCGGCTTTCGCCGGCGTTTTCATTGCTGCATCGCGAACGCGATCAGGCGGGTTTGACCCACTTGCCGAGCGCCGCCATGCCATTGTCCTTGGCGCGTGCGAATACCGTCTGCTGCGCGGCGCCGAGGTTGCCGACCAGATCCTTGGACCAGGTCTTGAGCGCGGCGGTCTGCATCGCGCGGCCGTAGCTGAAGCTCAGCGGCCAGGGCAGCGGGCCGAGCTGGTTCATGGCGTTGAGGTGGGCGGTCGCGTCTTCGTCAGACTGGCCGCCGGACAGGAACACGATGCCCGGCAGATTCGCCGGCACCGTCGCCTTGAGGCAGCGCACGGTCATTTCGGCAACGTCCTCGACGCTGGCCTGCTCCGGGCAATCCTTGCCGGAGACGACCATGCTGGCCTTGAGGATGGTGCCTTCGAGCATCACGTTCTGGTCGTACAGCGCGGCGAACAGCGAACGCAGCACGACTTCGGTGACTTCGTAGCAGACGTCGATGTCGTGGTCGCCATCCATGATCACTTCCGGTTCCACCATCGGCACGATGCCGGCTTCCTGGCAGAGCGCGGCATAACGCGCGAGCATGTGGCTGTTGGCTTCGATCGCCGTGCCGGACGGCATGTCTTCGCCGATGTTGATCACCGCGCGCCACTTGGCGAAGCGAGCTCCGAGCTGTGCGTACTCGCGCAGTCGCTCGCGCAGGCCATCGAGGCCTTCGGTGACGACTTCGCCCGGGAACCCGGCCAGCGGCGCCGGGCCCTTGTCGACCTTGATGCCCGGGATGATCCCGTTCTGCATCATGACTTCGGTGAACGGCACGCCGGCCTTGGTTTTCTGGCGCAGCGTTTCGTCGAACAGGATCGCGCCGGAGATGTAGTCGCCGAGCTTCGGCGTGGTCAGTAGCATCTCGCGATAGGCGCGGCGGTTTTCTTCGCTGCAGTCGATGCCGACGCCGTCGAAACGCTTCTTGATGGTGGAGTTGGACTCATCGATGGCGATGATGCCCTTGCCTGCGGCCACCATGGCCTGGGCGATGTCGGCGAGTTGGTCGATGCTCATGGCGATTCCGTTGGTTTGGTGAGCCGGCGATTATAACGGAGACGATTCGCCCCCGCATTTTCAATGACTTGCAGATGGCCCCGGCCGCGCCATGACATCCATCGCATGGCCGGCGGCCGGAGACCGGCGCGAATCAATATGAAAACTCAGCCGCCGTTGGTGCGACGCAGGACATTGTTCACGTCCTCGTTGACATGGGTGTTGACGCGCTGTGCCTCTTCCGTCCGCGCCTTGTTCATGTCGCCGCGGCGGTATGCCTGCTGCTGTGCCCGGGTCACGAATGCCTTGAGATCATTGATCTCGCAATTGCTGCGCACCTGATCGGCGCTGCTGCCGGCATTCCCGGCGAACGGAATCGCGGTGGATGTGTAAACAGTTTCCGCTTCGGCGCCGGGCTTGGCCGGGACGAAACGCCACAGGGACACGGCTGCCGCGGCGTTGCGCAGGAAGGGATTGATCACCTCGTCCTTGGGCTGCTTTTTCGGCGACTTGCTGCTCCAGACCTTGAGCACGGACATTTCGGACGTCTTGCCGTCCGGGTTCACCTGGAAGCCGAGGCTGATACAGACGTCTTCGCTCTTGTCGACGGCAGCCGCCGGATATCCGGGAACAGCAGGCTGCACGTCCGGCGCAGGCTTGTAATGCGAGGCCAGATCGGAGGCGGACACGATGAGTGGCGTCTTGGCGGCGAGACCAACGCCGGTAGTCGCGCCAAGAAGCAGGATGGCAATCAAGGGGGTGCGCAGGGAAGCCATGGGAAAGTCCGAAAGGGTTGAGGGTGGAGTGCTTGTTACCACAGCCGAACGGCCGAATCAAAATTCCCCGCTGTCTGCGCGGAAACGACCATCGAATCCGACGCGATTACAACTCGCCCAGGCCTTCCGCCACGCCGCTCGCGCCGACCTGCAACAGACGCAAGGTGTTGGTAGCGCCGTGCAATTCCATGTGGTCGCCGCTGGTCACCAGCACGCGATCGCCTTCGGTCAGCAGTTCCAGTTCGAACAACTGCTTGGTCGCACCGCGCGCGGCTTCGCGGGTGGGCAGGCCGCGGCTGTCGAAATTGATCGGGAAGACATCGCGCATCAGCGCCATCTTGCGACGCGCGCCATCATGCCGCGACAGGCCGAAGATCGGCACCGACGAACGGAAACGCGACAGGTAACGCGCAGTGCCGCCGGACTCGGTGAGCGCGAGGATCGCCCGCACTTTGATGTGTTCGGCCAGGAACATTCCGGCCATCGCAATCGCCTGGTCGGCGCGCTCGAGATTGCGCGGCGCCGCCTCGAAATCGGTCTCGTGATCGAACTGGCGCTCGGCGCCCAGGCAGATGCGCACCATCGCCTCGACCGCCTTGACCGGATACTGGCCCGAGGCGGTTTCCGCCGACAGCATCACGGCATCGGTGCCGTCGATCACCGCGTTGGCGACGTCGAGGACTTCGGCGCGCGTCGGGATCGGATTGTCGACCATCGACTGCAGCATCTGCGTGGCGGTGATCACCACGCGGTTGTATTCGAGGGCGGTGCGGATAATTTTTTTCTGCAGCCCGGGCAGTTCGGCATCGCCGATCTCCACGCCGAGATCGCCGCGCGCGACCATCACCGCATCGGAGGCAATGGTAATTTCGACAAGATTTTCAATCGCCTCGGCACGCTCGATCTTCGCGACCAGCCCGGCATCGCTGCCGGCGGCGCGCGCCAGCGACCGCGCCTCGTCCATGTCCGCGGCGGAACGACAGAACGACACCGCGAGGAAATCGACGTCCAGTTGCGCGGCGATGACGATATGCGCCTTGTCCTGGTCGGTCAGCGCGCCCAGCGACAGACCACCACCGAGACGATTGAGACCCTTGCGATTGGAAAGGTAGCCATCGGTAAGCACGGTGGTGTGGATGTTGTCGCCAGCGATCGCATCGACCTTCACCGCCATCAGGCCGTCGTCGAGCAACAGGGTGTCGCCAACGCGGACATCGGCGACCAAGCCGAGATAGCTGACGCCGACCTGCGTGGCGTCGCCTTCGGGCGCATCGGCGCGACAGATCAGCGTGAATTTCTGGCCAGCCTTGAGCTCGACCTTGCCGGCGGCGAATTTCTCGATGCGGATCTTCGGTCCCTGCAGGTCGGCGAGGATGCCGACCTCGCGGCCCTGGCGCAGCGCCGCAGCGCGCACTGCGGCAACGCGCTCGCCGTGGTGCTCGGGCGTGCCGTGGGAAAAGTTCAGGCGCACGACGTTGACGCCGGCGCGGATGAGGTCGTCGAGCACGCCCGGCGCATCGGTGGCCGGGCCGAGCGTAGCGAGGATTTTGGTGCGACGCAGATCAAAGCTCATGGTGTCTTCCTGATAGTCGGCAACACGCTACCACAGGCCTGTGCGTGCCTGTTTACGCGAACAGCGGGCGAAGTTGCGCGGGCGCGGAAATGATTTGCGTGGCGCCGGCAGCGCGCAGTTCGTCCTCGCCGCCGAAACCCCAGGCGACGCCGACGCTGCGCATGCGGTGATGGTTCGCGCCCTCGATGTCCATGCGCCGGTCGCCGATCATCCAGCATGCGCTGGCGGCGACTTGCAGACGCTCCGTTGCAGCGGCGATCAGCTCCGGCTTGTGGCTGATGCGGCCATCGATGGTTGCACCGGATACCGTTTCGAAACGATGCCCGAACGGCAGGTGATCGAGGATCCGTACCGCATGCGGCTCGTTCTTCGCCGTGACCACCGCCAGACGGTGACCGTCGGCGTGCAGTCCTTCGATCGCTTCGGCGATGCCCGGATAGACTTCGTGTTCGGTCCAGCCCAGCGCATCGAAGCGCTCGCGGTACAACTCGACCGCGCGTTCGGTGCGCGCGGAATCGCCGAGCAAAGGCCCGAAGCTGTCGCGCAGCGACGGGCCGATCCAGCGTCGCAGTTCCGCGTCTGCAGGCACTGGCTCGCCGAGTTTTTCCAACGCATAAGCGACGCAGCGGGTAATGCCGACGGCGGAATCGATCAACGTCCCGTCAAGGTCGAAAAAAAGAATCGCCATGGCTCAGGGCTTCGCTGCGGGCGTTTCGACATAGCGCTTGCCGGCTGCATACAGCGCTAGGCGCTCGCGAAAACCGGGCAGCGACGAATCCTTGGCATCGGCCTTCGCTGCACGATCGATGATCTGCTGCTGCAACTTCGCCGCGCGCTCAAACTGCCCCGCCGCGGCGTAGCAACTGGCTACGGTGTCGGCGGCGCCGGGCACCAGTTTGTCGACATCACCAAGCAGCTCGACGATGCGCAGTCCTTCCTTGGCATCGAACACCGCCGGATCCGGCGAGGTGCACGATACCCAGGCGAAATTGTTGTACGCATTCTGGTTCTTCTTCGCGACTGCGCCCCGCCACAGGGCCGCGGCCTGCGCGTGCGCATCGGGTTTCGTGTCCTTGTAGTAGTGCCAGAACGCCAGGGAATCGGCCGCGTTCTGATTACCCGCAGCGATGGCCTTGTTCAGCCAACGCAGGCCCTCGCCTTCATCGACCGCGCCAAAGTCACCATTCAAATAGCCGCGGCCGAGCTGCAGCTGCGAATCATCGTCGCCGGCCTCGGCATCCTTGAGCAGCAGCGATTTCGCCTGCGCGCCATCCTTGTCGACATGCTCGCCGGCGACCAGCAGCAGCGCCAGGCCGCGACGGGCTTTGTGCGAGCCGTACTTCGCCATGTCCCGATAGATTTCCACGCCGCGCTCCGGCCCCGAACTGATGCCCGGATGCTTCGATAGATACAGCGTCGCGAGTTCCAGCAGCGAATCTTCGTCTTCGTACAGTGCGCCGCTGAGCAGCCATTGTTCGGCGCCCGGCCAATCGTTGGCGCGCTCGCGCAGGAACGCGACATAGCGCATCGAATACCGCAGGCCACCGTTGCCCGCGCGCTGCAGCCACTGCTCACCGAGGACGGCGTCTTTCGCGACGACATCGCCATCGATCAGCATCAACCCATAGTCCTGCTCGGCGACAGGAGAACCTGCGTCGGCAGCTTTTTTCGTCCACAACAATATCGCTGGCTTGTCGTTGTCCTGGAACTGGTAGTAATCCGCAAGCATCGCCATCGCCGATACTGCGCCGCGCGCGGCCTGGTCCTGCAGCGTTTTCAACTCGTCCGCAGTCAATGCCGGGTAATCCTTGGCGTGAATCTTCGCGCCCAGCCAGAGTCGATCGGGAACAGGATTGCCGGCGGCTTTCGCGCGCAGCAGGCGTTCCTGCAACGACGCCGGAAATGGCAGCTCGTGATACTGCAGATAAGTGCGGGCGAATTCGGCGGTCGCCTGGCCCTTGCTCCATTGCTTGTCGGCGCCGTCGAGCAGGGCCATCGCCGCGTCCATGTCGCGCTTGACGCCGACGCCCTCGCTGTAAGCGAAGGCGAGATAGACCATCGGCAGCGCGTCGCGCGCTTCCGCCATCGGCAGCAGGTTGTCGATCAAGCCGTCGCCGCACTCGGGAAACGGCGAAAGCACGCATACCTGCAACCACAGATGCAGCGAGTTGATGCCGCCCTGCTTGGCCGCCGCGCGCAGTATTTCGATCTGCTTCTGCGGCGATTCTTCCGCCGCTGCCGCCCGCATCGCGATCATGTCGACGCCGATGATCGCCTTGTCTGCGGCCTGCTGGTCGAGATAGGACTTCATCAGGTAGTAACGCGCCGACGGCAGCTCGCGATGGGGAATTTTCCGGCCGATCTTGATGAAGGTATCGAGCATGTCGAAGCGGAAATGCCGCTCGGTCTTCGCCTCGGCATCCCACAAGGCGACGGTGATCGGCAGGTAGGGGCCACGATCGTCCGTGCCGTACCAGGAATAGAGCTGGTTCATGCCGCTGGCTGCGACCAGCGATTCGACGTCAACCATGTGCGTGACGCGGATCGGCGGCGCCTGCGGATCATCCGACGCCTGCGCGAACGCGTACGCGGCGAGCGCGGAGAAATGCTTGAAATAACGGTCCGAGCGCGCCTCGTCGCCCTCGGCCTTGGCGCACAGGTAGGCGTTGTACCAGAGTCCGGCGCCGACCGGCACGACCTTCAGGCCATCCTCGAATTCCTGATGGTGCGTGCGGCATTTCTCGACGTCGACGCCGCCCTTGCCCTGCACCGCGAAGACCACTTCGTAGGCCTTCACCACTGCAGCGGAATCGGCTGTGGCCAGATAGTCGCGCCACAGCGCGGCCGGAGTCGCATCCTGGACATCCGCCGGCGCCGCGGCGACTTTCTCGCCGGCGCAGGCGTTCATCGTCGTCACTGCCAGGGCAAATCCGCAAAGCCATTTCACTGTCGTCGACATCCGCATTCCCTTGCCGTTGCTTGAACTCATTTCGCCGAGCCCTGCTCGATCACACCACGCAGCAGGCTCTTCAGGCGCTCGTCGCGATCCTCCTTGTGCAGCGCATCGGGCATCTGCACGTACAGGCGGCGACCGAGGCTATCGCTGACCTTGCGCATCTGCCGCAGATACGCGTCGAGCTGGTCGGCCGGCACGTAGTCGCTGAGCACCTTCATGTCGTGGTGGACGATCACGGTCTGGCCGACGTGCTTGATCTGGCGCAGATACTGGAAGGATGGATTCTTCTCGACGACATCGGCATCGGTGCCCGACGACGACCAGCCCGGCGGCAATTCCAGGCGGATTTCGTGCGAGATCGTCTCCGGCCGCGACAAGGACAGCGGCGCCGTACGCGACATGGATTTCGGCAGCGCTGCGGCTGCGGCCAGGCCTTCGGCATAAACCTCGATCACGCGCGAGGCGCCGTCGCCGTCTTCCCAGGCTTCCTTGAGGCGATAGTGTTCGCTCATGCGCAGGACGTTGGCGTTCTCGTCGTCGACGGTCGCAGCCGGCTCGACGACATCGAGCGCGCCATGGCGTTTGCGGTAGTAATCGGAATAGCTGCGCGACACTTCCGCGATGCCTTCGGACTTGATGTCGCGACGCATGCGATCGGCGAGTCTGCCGTGAAATTCGCTGTCGATGCGCAGATCGATCGTCTTGCCGTCGGCACTGGGGATGTAGCGCTCGACAATGCTCTTGCCGTTGCTTACGCCCTTGGGCGCGAGCACCGGCTCCAGCGCGGTCACGCCCTCGGCGATCGGCAGGGCCAGACCGTAATCGAACAGATCGAGCTGGCGCGGATCACCGCGCTGCTGCGTCGCGGTGGCATCGAACCAGAACGTGTCCTGGGCGATTTTCACGCGCACGATCACGTGATTGAACACCGAGGCAGCGGGGGTGTAGTCGCCGATGCCGCGGCCCGTGGTCGTCGATACCAGCGCAGGATCGGCCTCATAGCCAAGACGGCGCAATACCACCGCGGTGAGATACGCCTTGTCCTTGCAATCGCCCCAGCGTCGCGTCCAGGTTTCCGCCGGTGCGGTCGGCCGATGCGAACTCGCGCCCATCTCGATGCCGAAATAGCGCACTTCTTCCTGCATCGCGGTCAGCACCGTCATCGCGCGCCGATACGGATCGGCGATCTTCGCCCAGGTGGCGATACGTGCTTCGAGTTCGGGCGGCAGCGCCGGCTTGTCCGGATACAGCGGTCGCGCCCAGGCAGCGACATCGGCCCAGCTGCGTTTCTGCGCAACCTGCACCATCGGCAGCGGGTCGTACCAGTTGGGGAAATCGTCTTCCGATTGCACGCCGGCGATGCCATGCGCGTGCACCGACGCTTCCAATGCGTCGGCAAGCCTGGTCACCGTCAGCGCTGGCGCGCCTTTGCCGGAATGAGTGCTGATCTCGGCATCGCGCGGATACAGCACGCGGAAATAATGATCGAGCACCGGATCGATCCAGGCCAGGTGACTGCTGTCCTCGATGTTGCCGCCGAGAATCGGATTGACGCCCTTGATCGAGAAGCTCACGCGGATCAGGTCGCCGGGGCGGACGTCGTCGAGCACGATCAACGCCGTGACTTGGCCATCGGAAAGATCCTGCTCGAAACCGGACTCGCGCCGCACCAGCGAGATAGCTTCGGGGTCGAGGCGATTGAGCCAGTGACCGTCGCGACGGATTTCCGCGCGATGGATGGTCAGCTGCTGGAACTGCGGACTGAAGCCGATCTTGAACTTGCCGGCTTCACCGACCAGTTCCGGCGACACCGGCTCGTAGACATGATCGGAATAGGCGATGTCCTGGCCGGGGCGGCGATCGATCTGCTCGTCATGCAACCAGTAGCGCCAGCGCTCGCCCTTGCTGCCGGGCGCATTCGCGTCCCAGGCCGCCGGCACCGTGCGCACCTGCACGAAGGCCGCCGGTGCCGCCACCGTGAATTTGAACTCGCCGCGGTCGTACTGTTTTTCCGGCGGTGTTGTCTGCGCGAATGCAGCAGCGGAGAAAAACGAAAGGGTGAGAACCAGCAACAGCATTAACCGACGCATCAGTTGTCCTTGCTCAGAGGGATCGTGCTTTCAACGCAGTAACCGCCGGCAATTCCTTGCCTTCGCAGAACTCCAGAAACGCACCGCCGCCGGTGGAAATGTAGCTGATCCCAGCCTCGACGCCGTATTTGTCCACGGCGGCCAGCGTATCGCCGCCGCCAGCGATGGAAAACGCCGGCGAAGCCGCGATCGCCTTCGCCAGCACTTGCGTACCCTTGCCGAAAGCGTCGAACTCGAACACGCCGACCGGACCATTCCAGATCACGCTGCCGGCGGACTGGATCATCGCGGCGTAGCGCGCGCTGGTCTGCGGACCGATATCGAGGATCAGGTCGTCGGCGCCGACGTCGGCGACCAGCTTCACCGTCGCGGGCGAATCAGCGGCGAAAGCCGTAGCCACCACCACGTCGACCGGAATCGGAATGTCGGCGCCGCGCGCTTTCGCGTCGGCCATGATTTTCTTCGCGGTGGCGATCAGGTCGTGCTCGCACAGGGACTTGCCGACCGGATAACCCATCGCCGCGATGAAGGTATTGGCAATGCCGCCGCCGACGATCAACTGGTCGACCTTGCCAACCAGGTTGGCCAGCAGTTCGAGCTTGGTCGACACCTTGGAACCGGCGACGATCGCGAGCAACGGCCGCGCAGGATTTTCCAGCGCTTTCGCCAGCGCGTCGAGTTCGGCCATCAGCAGCGGGCCACCGCAGGCGATGTTGGCGAAACGGATCGCGCCGTGCGTGGATGCCTGCGCGCGATGCGCGGTGCCGAAGGCGTCCATGCAATAGATATCGCAGAGCGCGGCGTATTTTTTCGACAGCGCTTCGTCGTCTTTTGCCTCGCCGACGTTCATGCGGCAATTTTCCAGCAGCACGATCTGGCCCGGCGCGACGTCGACGCCATCGATCCAGTCGCGGATCAGCGGCACGTCACGGCCCAGCAACTGCGACAGGCGCGCGGCGACAGGCGCCAGCGAATCCTCCTGCGTCCACACGCCCTCTTTCGGTCGGCCAAGATGCGAGGTCACCATCAGCGCCGCGCCTCTTTCCAGCGCCAGTTTGATTGTTGGCAAGGCCGCGGTGATGCGCTGCTCGGAAGTGATCACGCCGTCCTTGACCGGCACGTTGAGGTCTTCGCGGATCAGTACGCGCTTGCCGGCGAGATCGAGATCGGAGAGGCGGAGGATGGACATGGCGGCTCCTGCAGTGGTGCGAAACGGCGGAAAGAAGGGCCGCATCCCGCGCGGCCAGGGCGCAATTGTCGCCTGCGCCCGGCCCCACCGCCAAACCGGGCGCGACAGGCCTGTGGGACAATCGCGGCATGAGCGAAACCGCAACCTACTCCGTGCCCGTGCTGGAAAGCGCCCGCCTGCGCCTGCGGCCATATCGCGACGGCGACGTCGAGGCGATGTTCGCGCTGTATTCCGACCCGCGGGTGATGCGCTACTGGAGCTTCCCGGCCTGGACCGAGCGCAGCCAGGCCGAGCAATACCTGGCGCGGGCCTGGGCGGCGATGGAGGCCGGCGAAATCTTTCCCTGGGCGATCGCCGATGCCGCTTCCGACACATTGATCGGCGCGCTGACCTTTTTCTCTCTGCATCGCGAACAGAGGCGCCTGGAGATCGGCTACAGCCTGTCGCCCGATTTCCAGGGCCGCGGCATAGCCACTGAAGCCCTGCGTTGCGCGATCGGCTTCGCCTTCGACACCGTCGGCCTGGTGCGCATCGAAGCCGACATCGACCCACGCAACGAAGCTTCCGCGCGCCTGCTCGAACGCATCGGCTTCGTCCGCGAAGGCCTGTTGCGCAAACGCTGGCGCGTCAACGGCGAAGTCTGCGACACGGCCTTCTACGGCCTGTTGCCCGAAGACTACGTGCGCGCATGAGCCCTCTTTCGTCGACGCGGCTTGCTGAAGCGCTCGCGGCCCTGCGCGGCGGCGAAGTGATCGGCCTGCCCACCGAAACGGTTTATGGACTCGCCGCCGATGCCGCGAACGCCGAGGCGGTGAAAAAAATCTTCGCGCTCAAGGGACGCCCCGCCGACCATCCACTGATCGTGCATATCGCCAGCAGCGATGCTTTGCCGCAATGGGCACGCGTCGTTCCGGAGGCTGCATGGAAATTGGCGCAGGCTTTCTGGCCGGGCCCGTTGACCATGATCCTGCGCAAGCAGGCGAGCGTTCCCGATGTCGTCACTGGTGGCCAGGACACCGTCGGCCTGCGCTGCCCGGCGCATCCGATCGCCCTGCAGCTGCTGCGGGAGTTCGCCGGTGGCCTCGCGGCGCCGTCGGCCAACCGTTTCGGCCGCATCAGCCCGACCACCGCGGCGCATGTGCGCGATGAATTCGGCGCTGGCGTTCCCATCGTGCTCGACGGTGGCGATTGCGAGGTCGGCATCGAAAGCACGATCGTCGATTTGTCCGGCGATGTGCCGCGCATCCTGCGCCCGGGAATGATTTCGCAAGAACAGATCGAAACAGTGATCGGTGCGGTCGCCGTCGGTGGCGATCACGCCAGCCCACGCGCCTCCGGCACGCTGGACGCGCACTACGCGCCGCGCACGCCGATGTTGATGCTGGCGCGGACCGCGCTGCTGGCCGAGGCGCAGCAACAGCGCGCGCTCGGCAAACGCGTCGCCGTACTGATGTTCGATGCGCTCGTCGACGACAACGAAGGTATCGTGCTTCCGGGCCATCCCGACGCCGTTGCACATGGGCTTTATGCGGCGCTGCGAACGCTGGATGCGATGGCTGCGAACATCCTGTTGGTCGAGCGCCCACCGGAAGGCATCGCCTGGCTGGCGGTGAACGATCGCCTGCGCCGCGCCGCGGTCGGTGCCGGACCGGACGACGACGCACCGTGATCCCGGCACGAACCGCAATTCGGCCTCGGCGGCAGTAGCCTGTGTATCGACGCGCCACAGCGCGTGGTCGCGTTCGGCCTGGTGTATTTTTCATTGCTGGCCGCGCGTCCAGTGTTTTTGCCTGCCCAACGGAAATGATGACCGCACCGCCATGACGAACCCAGCGCCGAACACATCGAATCTGAGCGGCGAAATTGCCGCCGAGATAATGCGGGCTTTCGTCAGGGATCACGCCACACCAGTCACGGGCCTCGACCCTTTTCTCATCGGCATCATTTTCCTGATCCTGGCAATGATCGCCTTCCTGCTCGAATATTCGTTGCAGTCGACGCGGCGAGCCGCGCCGATGTCTCGCGGCAGCGCGTCGATCTGGCTGCTGTGCTTCGCGTCTTTTTCCACGGCCATTTTCTGGCACCTGTATCCGTTGCTTTCCAGTGGCCTGGTCAAATGCAACCGCCGCCTTCCTTGCCACCCGCAATTCTTTTTCGATTCGCAAGGCCATTTCCATACGCCGTTCGAGCACCTGATCGTGCTGAAGTTCGATCCGCTGGCATTTTGGCTGAACGTGCTACCCGGGTTTGCGCTGGCATCGCTCGGCCTGATCGCCGTTTTTTCCTGCCTGCGGTCGCTGCTTGCACGACGCAGGCGGGCCTGACTGATCGTACTCAAACGAGGCGGATGAAAATCCGCTGTTTCGCTACCTCGGCCGTCGTGAACGAGCTACAGTCTTGCCGTCGTAGCCAGCTCCAGGCGCTCACGCCCAGTCACGAACAAGGAGATCGAAAATGTTCAAGCCATTCGTATCGCTGGCTTTCGCGCTGTTGTTCGCGCAAGGCGCTTTCGCCGGCGAAACCCCGATCCGGGAATTTCCATTGCCCGGCCACGGCGCGCTGGCGATCGCCGTACCCGATGCCTGGCAGGTCGACGTCGAGCAGCCCGGCAACGATCTTCCGCCGACGTTGAAATTCACCGCGAAAACCGGCCCCGCATTCGAGTTCTACCTCACGCCGCTCTGGCCGATGGATGGCAAGGCGCCGCCACTGGACGCAGCCAGCCTGCACAAGCAAGTCGCCGATGCCGCGGAGACCTTGAAGCCGCAGTCCGTGGAAAAAACCATCGAAACAAAAAGCCTCAAGGGCGCGGGTGCCGTCGGCTACTATTTTTCCGCGACCGATCGCGCACCGAAGCCCGGCGAGTACAAATACGTGACCCAAGGCATCCTGCCAGTCGGCGAACTGGCGACCACCTTTACGATACTCAGCAACGATGGTTCGGAAGCAGTCGTGAAAACCGCGCTGCTGCTATTGCGCGGCGCGACGCAGAAGAAAACCGCGACGCCCTGACGATCCGCGGCGCGACGGTCGCCGCCAGCGATCGTTCGTCGTAGCCACATGCCGCAAGAGGATTCCGCGATGAGAGCCTCCGTCTTCGTAGGCACCAGTCTCGACGGTTTCATGGCCCGCCGCGACGGCGCGCTGGATTTCCTGCCGCCAGGCGGAGGCGAACCGCATGGCTACGAGGAATTCATGGCGACGGTCGATGCCCTCGTCATCGGCCGAAACACCTACGAAATCGTGTTGGCCTTCGACCCCTGGCCTTATGGCGACAAGCCTGTGGTCGTACTGAGCACGCACGATCTCGCGCCTGCGCCGCAGGGTGCCGTCGTATCGCATATGTCGGGAGAGCCAGCGGCTATCGTCGCGCAGCTCGCCGCACGCGGCATCGGCCATATCTACGTCGACGGCGGCATCACCATCCAGCGCTTCCTGCGCGCCGGCCTGATCCAGCGCCTGATCGTCACCCGCGTGCCGGTGCTGATCGGCGACGGCATTCCGTTGTTCGGTGCGCTGCCGCAGGACATCGCGCTCAAGCACATCGCAACCCACCAATACAAAAGCGGCCTGGTGCAGAGCGAATACGAAATCATCGTCGCAGCAACGACGCGGGCCTAGCCATGTCCGCGCCCGTCATCCGCATCGTCACCTACATCGCCTCGACACCGGAAAAAGTCTGGGCCGCACTCACCGATCCGGACATCACGCAGCAGTACTGGTTTGACACACGCATGGAATCGGACTGGTGCGTCGGCTCGAAAGTGCTGTGGCGGCGCAAAGGCGAGATCACCGATGAACAAACCATTCTCGCGATCGATCCACCGCGCTCGCTGAGCTATTCCTTCCATCCCGTGTTCGGCGAGTTCCGCGATGAAGCACCGTCACGCGCGAGCTTTTCCATCGCCGACAACGGTCAGGTCGTGCGCGTGACGATGACCCATGACCACTTCGCCCCCGAGAGCAAGGTCTATCCCGCCTGCTGCATCGGCTGGCCGATGATTCTCAGCAATCTGAAGACGCTGCTGGAAACAGGAAGGCCGCTGGCGGATCTGGAATTTGTGGCGGAGTAACCGGAGTCGTTTGGAGTTGTCGCGTTCATCGCAAAAATTTTCTCAACGCTGACGCAAAAAAATCCCGTGCTGCCGTCCGGGGAAGGTCGACAGCACGGGAACGAGGGTAGCTTCCGGCAGCGGCGGGGTACGTGGCCCCGTCGTCTGCTTTGCAGCGGTATCAGAAGTCGTACTGGATCATGAAGCGGGCCGAGCGCGGTGCCTGGAAAGATGCAGGCGTTTTGTAGGTCGAGGACGTGAGCGGGTTGCCGACGCCGTCTTCGCCGGCCTCGCTCACTGCCGTCACCGCGTGTTCGTTGAACACGTTGAAGACGTCGAACTTGAGCGTGACATGGCCATCGGCGAACGCCGGCTTCCACGCCACGTTCAAATCCAGGTTGCGCGACCACGGCGTCCTGCCGGCGGTGCCGCGCTGGACGATGCTGCTGCCGTTGTCGGACGAACCCGCGGCGGGCGCACCGGAATCGCAGGAGAAATAGCTGTTGGCGTAGCCGACCGGATCGTCGCTGTAGATGCCGATGCAATTGATCGGACGTCCCGATTGCACCAGCAGGCTGGCGCCGACCGACCACTCGTCGTTGATCTCGTAGTTGCCGAACAGCTTGAAGCTGTGGCGACGATCGTTGGGCAGGAAACCTTCCGAGCCGATCATCAGTTCCGGATAGTCGAAGTCCTGTGTGGTGCCGGTATCGGCCTGGCCGATGTCCGACTTCACGCCGCCTTCGGTGTTGCCGTAACTCTGCGACCAGGTATACGACGCCTGCAGGAAGAACTTGTCCCAGTTGCCCTCGGCGAAAAACTCCAGAGCCTTGTAGTTGCGCTTGGCTTTCGGGCCGGCCTTGGCGGCCGGAATGGTGACCAGCTCGAGCTTGCCGTCGGCGTTGACGTCCGAGTAAGCGACGATATCGCTGCCGGGGTTGTAGAGCTTGCAGAACGGATGCGCGGGATTGAGCGGATCGTAGTCGGTGTGCCCCGGCGTTTCCCAGCCGGGATTTTCCGCGGCCCAGTCGGCGACGGCGCGATCGTCGCACTGGTCGTCGATCGCGGTTTTCAGATCACGATAGATGCCGCGCACGCCACCGGAGATGTGTTCGGTGAGCTGCGCCTGGAAGCCGAGGATGTATTCGTCCTGGTACATCGGCTTGAGGTTCTGCGAAGCGATCGTGCGCGGATCCTTGGCGACGCCGAACTCGTTGTTGAGATAGCAGATGCCGATGTAGCCGGGCGGGCCGCAGACCGGATTCGGCGCCGGCGTGAGGCCGATCGGTGCGCCGGTCACCGGATCGACGCCGGTGTAGCGGAAGCGTTCCTGGCTGAAGATCGACTTGCTCGCCCCGCGGATCGCCACGGTCGCGGTCAGCGGCAACGCATAACGACCGGCATTGCCGAACACCTTGAATTTCTGGTCGCCATTCACGTCCCAGGAAAATCCGAAACGCGGGCCGAACTGGTTGTCGATCTTGACGAAACTCTGGCCGTCGCCGTTCTTGTTGTCGAAACTGTCCCAACGCAGGCCGCCGTAGGCAAGGAAATTGTCGGTGATCTGCCAGCGGTCCTCGAGGTAGAACGCCTTCGAATCCACTTCCACATCGGCACCGGTCTGGAAGATGCCGCGACGCACGCGCAGGCTGGCCGGCGCAGCCGGATTGCCCGAATAGCGCCACTGCACGCCGCCTTCCTGGCTCTGCCCGGCGAAGCTGCGGAAGCGGTCGCCGTCGTAGCCGAAACGCAGCAGGTGATCGCCCAACGTCCACTCGGCGTCGATGCGGAACTGGTCGCGCTGATCCTGCGCCTTGACGCTGCCGAGCAGGCCGATGAAACCGCAGCCCTTGATGCGCGGCACCGCGCCAGTGCTCACGCCAACGCGGATGTCGGCGATGATCGGGCAGCCCGCGACCGGACCACCGACATTGCCCTGGTATTCCTCGCGCACGCCGCCGGCGGTGACGCCGTAGTTGGCGCGGCTGCTTTTTCCATGGCCGTAGAGCGCGGTCAGGGTGAAGTTGTCGCTGAGATAGCCGGTGTACTTGAGCGCGTAGCTGTCGCCGCCGGCCTTGTTGAAGATCGTGCCGAGCAGCGCGCCGCGGCCGAGGTTGCTGGTGCCGGGCACGGTTTCAAAAACGCGCGTGTCGGTTTTCGTGCTGTCGGAGAACGCGGTCAGTTCCAGCAGATGGCTGTCGCTGATGTTCCAGTCGAGTTTCACCAGCCAGTTCGGCGACTTGTTCGCGGCCGACGTGTTCGTGGTCAGGTTGCCTACGCCGAAGGTTTCCGCGCCGTTGTTGCGACCGTACTGCAGCAGTGCGTAGGCAAACAGGCGGTCCTGCACCAGCGCGCCGCTGGCCCAGATCGACGCGGTGGTGTTGCTGCCGCCATCGTCCTTGCTGTTGTCGATCAGCAAGGAGCTGGTGTCGGTCGCGCCGGTGGCGACATTGAAACCGCCAGCGCTGTAGATGTTCGGGTCGCTGCCGCGCAGGGAATTTGGCGTGATGAAAATATTGCCGCCAGCGTGGAAGTCGTTGCTGCCGCGCTTGGTGACCAGGTTGATCACGCCGCCGGTGGAACGACCGAACTCGGCGCCGTAGCCGCCGGTCTTGACCTGCTGCTCGGCGATCGCTTCGAACGGGATCTGGCCGAAATTGAGATTCTGGAACGCGTTGGTGATGTTGAAGCCGTTGACGAAATACGCGTTCTCGGCGACGGACGAGCCGCCGAACGAAGCGAGGTTGCCGAACGCGGCGTCGCCACGCACCGTACCCGGGGCAAGCAGCGCCACCGAGGTGATGTTGCGCGGAACCGGGATCTTGGCGATCTGCTCAGCGGTCAGGATGGTGGTCGACTCGACCGACGCGACGTCGATCGCATTGATCGACCGGCCGCCCTGCACGGTGACGGTGCCGAGGCTGGAGCCCTGGGCGTTGCCGCCGAGGCTGACCGAGACGTCCTTCGTCTGGCCGCCGGCAGTAACCTTGTACGTGCCGATGGGCAGGTTGCCGACGCGGTAGTTGCCCGCGGCGTCAGCAGTGACTTCGCGACGGAAGCCGGTCGCCGGATTTTCGACGACGACGGTGCCGCCGGCGGTGGTCTGACCGACGATGTTACCGGTGGAGTTGGACTGCGCGTACACGCTGCCCGCGAAGCACATGCCGAGCGCAACGCTCAACGCGGTCCGCTTTAGACCCTTGGTGATGATCTTGGAAGCCATTTGTTAACCCTCTGGTGGGGACGAGTGAAACGATAAGAAAATGTCAACGCACTCGGCATGACAGGCCGAATATAGCATGGAACGATTCTTTAACAACACTGAGTAGCGCCTCTAAACGACTCTGTAGGCGGCGTCACGAAAAGACCCAAAAACGGCCAGTTTTCGCTTTGGCTACAGTGACTTGGCGCACATTCCCGGCGTCCGGGGAGGGCCCCGGCGGGTGGCGCTGGCGGAAGGCTCGCCGCGGCATGGCGAGGAGGGGGCCGGACCCAGG
>NZ_DATGBO010000038.1:0-6923 GCF_035312645.1 Arenimonas sp. | reverse complement strand
GATGGCGCTGATCGAGAACATCCAGCGCGAAGACCTCAATCCGCTGGAAGAAGCCCTGGCGTTGTCGCGACTGATCGACGAATTCTCGCTCACGCACCAGCAGGCAGCGGAAGCGGTTGGCCGTTCGCGCGCGGCGGTGTCGAACCTGCTGCGTCTGCTCGAGTTGCCGGAAGAAATCCGCAAACTGCTCGAGGACAAGAAACTCGAGATGGGCCATGCCCGCGCCTTGTTGACGCTGGTGCCGCAGGCGGCGATTGCGTTGGCGAAGGACGCGGCGGAAAACGGTTTGTCCGTGCGCGAAGTGGAGCGTCGTGCGCAGCAACTCGCGCAGGGCAAGATTCCGAGCAAGAAAGCCGCCGCTCCCGCCAAGAAAGCCGATGCCGACATCGCCCTGCTCGAGCGCGAACTCGGCGAACGCCTCGGTGCGAAAGTCGCCGTGCAACATGGCCGCGGCGGCCGCGGCAAGCTCGTGATCGCCTATCACGGGCTGGAGGCACTCGAAGGCATCCTGGAGAGGATTCGCGGCCGCGCCGACTGAGCGCGATCGCGTTCCTGCCCTGACGCAATGACTGTCCTCGTCACCGGCGCGGCTGGTTTTGTCGGCGCCTACACCTGCCGTGCACCGCTCGCGTGCCGCGAGCGCGCGATCGGCCTCGATAGCTTCAACGCCGGCGCGGCGCTCGGCTTCGAGCCGCACACCACGATCGAACAGGCACTGCCGGAAGTCGTCTCCTGGTGCCAAGATTATTTTGGAGATGCCGCATGACGGCCGAACAACTCGACAAGCCGCACACCAATCCCGAACTCTCGGTCGTCGTGCCGGTGTTCAACGAGCAGGACAACGTCGCCCCGCTGGTCGGCGAAATCGTCGCGGCGCTGCGCGGAAAGATTCCGTTCGAGATCGTCTACGTCGACGATTGCTCGAAAGACAATTCGCTGGCCGTGCTGAAGGATTTGATGGCGACCACGCCGGAACTGCGCGTGATCCAGCATGTGAATCAAAGCGGCCAGAGCACGGCGGTGCGCAATGGTGTCAAGGCCGCGCGCGGCACCTGGATCGCGACACTGGACGGCGATGGCCAGAACGATCCGGCCGATATCCCGAAACTGCTCGACGCGCGTGCGACCGCCGACAGCGGCATCAAGTTGTTCGCGGGCTGGCGCGTGAATCGCAAAGACACGGGATCCAAGCGCTGGGCTTCGAAATTCGCCAATGCGATCCGCTCGCGCCTGCTGCGCGACGAGACGCCCGACACCGGCTGCGGCATCAAGCTGTTCGAGCGCGACGTTTTCCTCGATCTGCCCTACTTCAACCACATGCATCGCTACCTGCCAGCGCTGGTCAAGCGCGCGGGCTGGCAGTCGGTGAGCGTGCCGGTGAACCATCGCGAGCGTTCGACCGGCGTGTCCAAGTACAACAACCTTGGTCGTGCCTGGGTCGGTCTCGCCGACCTGCGCGGGGTCGGCTGGCTGATCAAGCGCAGCAAGGTCACCGCGATCAGGGAAGTGCCGCGCGCATGAACGAACAAATTATCTGGCTGGCCTGGACCGGCCTGCACATCACGATGTGGAAACTGATCGGCTATGTCGGCACGCTGATGTTCGGCGGCCGCTGGCTGGTGCAGTTCGTCGCCTCCAAGCGCATGGGCAAGCCGGTGATCCCGCGCGCGTTCTGGTACATGAGCGTGGTCGGCAGTCTGATGACGCTGAGCTATTTCCTGTTCTCGTCCAAGCAGGATTCGGTCGGCGTACTCGGCAATCTGTTCCCCTCGTTCACCGCGATGTACAGCCTGTACCTCGACATCAAGCACCGCGGCTGGCATCGCGACAAAGCCTCGCATTGACCTGACCGCACGCCATCACCCCCCGTCGTAGGAGCCAGCTCGCTGGCGACGCCGCCAAGCGGCCGTCACCCCCGCGAAGGCGGGGACCCAGCGTCTTTCGACCAGCCACCCCAAAGTCGCTGGACCCCCGCCTTCGCGGGGGTGACAACCTCAAGAACCGTGAATTTCTTTGGGTTCAATAACTTACCAAGGCAAGGGTCGCCCGGTTAGCGCCAATCGCCGGCGCCCGACACTGCGAAATCCTCGCTAAGTCCTTGACCCGATTACCTTAATCCCCGATACTTCGCGGCTCGCTGCGCACCTGCCTCTTGGCCCCGGCCCCGGAAACGCGATTCCGGCCCGCTGGCGCAACGTGTTTTTCCTGTCCGAATCGCGTGCAGCGCCGCCAACGCGGCGCCGCGGGGCCGATATCACCCGGGCTATGGGTGACAAACGATAATCGAGGTACGCCATGAGCCGTATTTGCCAAGTAACTGGCAAGAAGATGATGACGGGTAACAACGTCTCCCATGCCAACAACCACACCAAACGCACTTTCATTCCCAATATTCACGAGCGCCGCTTCTGGGTTGCCAGCGAAAACCGCTGGATCAAGCTGAGCGTCTCGGCAAACGGTCTGCGTACCATCGACAAGAACGGTATCGACGTCATCATCGCTGAGCTTCGCGCTCGCGGCGAAAAGGTCTAAGGAGAATCCACCATGGCATCCAAGCGCGACAAGATCCGCATGACCTCCTCGGCCGGCACCGGTCACTTCTACACGACCGACAAGAACAAAAAGACCACGCCGAACAAGCTCGAAATGCTCAAGTACGACCCGGTCGTCCGCAAGCACGTGATGTACAAGGAAGGCAAGATCAAGTGATCTTCGCCTGACGAAGATCCTTCCCGCTCCGGCGGTGATCGAGCCTCACGAAAAAGCCCGCCTTCCGGCGGGCTTTTTCTTTGTGTCGGCGGCGGGAAATTTGAAGAACCAATTCGCGCGGCCGGGTCGGTGGCTACTTCCGCGCAGAGACAAGCAGCGTCAACACGGCCACGCCACGCGCCAGCACGACATCGGGTTGCTTCGTTCCGAGCTCCTCCGGCGCCAACAGGAACGGACCGTCGAGGCGCTCCATGTCCTGGCGCCACGAGGCAAGCTCGGGCGGTGCGAGGGTCACCACGTTGTCCGGCATGGGCGCGATCCCGGCATCGTCGGCGTGGCCAGCGTCGTGTTTGTCGAATGTCTTGCCATTGGGCCGGCGGAAAATACCCGTCGAAAGCATGATCCCGCCCTGGCCCGGCGGCAGCGCGATCTTTTCCTGGATGCGGCCTTTGCCGAACGTGCGCGTGCCGACGGCGATGACACGCTGGTTGTCGATCAACGCGCCGGCGAAAATCTCAGCGATGCGCTTGCCTTCGAGTTTCATCCTCAGGCCTATGCGCCCAGCCGCGAATACGACAGTCGTAGAAGCGAGCATGGGGCGTGGGATTTTCGTAAGCATTTCTATGGACGCGTCGGCGACTTCGACAGCAAGGAAGAATTCGAGTGCGCGGTCCAACTGGACATGCTGGCGCA
This sequence comes from Arenimonas sp., assembly GCF_035312645.1. GTDB lineage: Bacteria > Pseudomonadota > Gammaproteobacteria > Xanthomonadales > Xanthomonadaceae > Arenimonas. The sequence goes on along the minus strand of NZ_DATGBO010000038.1, from coordinate 3,521 downwards.
GCAAGGGCGCATCAAGCACTGGGTGCGCAACCTGGTCAACAAGCCGGGCTGCGCGTTCTTCCTGCAAAAGGCCACTGGCCGGTTCTGGTCGGACTTCGTCTGCGAATTGCCCGACGGAAAAATCCTCGTCGTCGAATAAAAGGGCGCGCAGGGCTGGACCGATGCCGAGGATGATCGGCAGATCGGCGCGCTATGGGCGGAGCTGAGCGGCGGTCATTGCCGATTCGTGATGGTGCGGGATCGTCAGTGGCGACAACTCGAGGACACGTTGCGCTGAATAGCGTGGAAGCCATAGGGCTTTCGGGCAATAGCCCAGCAAGACCTGCACGGCTGGAAAATGTCGCGACTTGCGTCGCTCCTACATACGCCGCCGACGAATAGCTGATGCTGCCTTGCCTGGCGACGCCCTGCTAAAGTTGTGGCCGGAGGTATCGCCATGACGCAGCCAGCCATTCCCGTCGACCCCGCATTCGCCGCGCACGCGCGCGTCACCGCGGAAAGCTACGGCCGCGATTACGCGCGCTCCATCGCCGATCCGAACGCCTTCTGGGCCGGGATCGCGACGCGCCTGGACTGGATGAAGATGCCGACGCGCATCGACGAATCGAATTTCGCGCTGGATGATTTCCGCATCCGCTGGTTCGCCGATGGCGAGCTCAATGTCGCGGCGAACTGCCTCGATCGCCATCTCGCGGTGCGCGGCGACAAGACTGCAATCGTCTGGGAGCCGGACGAACCCAACGAACCGGCGCAGCACATCAGCTATCGCGAACTGCACGCGCGTGTCGGTCGTCTTGCGAATGCGCTGCGCAACCTCGGCGTGCGCAAGGGCGACCGGGTGACGATCTATCTGCCGATGATTCCCGAAGCCGCGGTGGCGATGCTGGCCTGCGCGCGCATCGGTGCGATTCATTCGGTGGTGTTCGGCGGCTTTTCGCCCGATTCCCTGGCCGGGCGCATCGCCGACTGCGATTCGAAACTGGTGATCACCGCTGACGAAGGCCGGCGCGGTCGCAAGCGCATTCCGCTCAAGGCCAATGTCGACGAGGCGCTGAAACGCGCGGGCACGTCGGCCGTCGAAACGGTGCTGGTCGTGCGCCATACCGGCAGCGCGGTGCCGATGCAGATGCCGCGTGACCGTTGGTACGACGCCGTCGTCGATGCGCAGGTAATTGACTGCCGCGCTGAGGCGATGAATGCGGAGGATCCGCTGTTCATCCTCTACACCTCGGGAAGCACCGGAAAACCCAAGGGCGTGCTGCATACCAGCGGCGGCTATCTGCTGTTCGCCAGCTACACGCACGAATGCGTGTTCGACCTGCGCGAGGACGATATCTACTGGTGCACCGCCGATGTTGGCTGGGTGACCGGGCACAGTTACATCGTCTATGGCCCGCTCGCGAATGGCGCGACGACGCTGATGTTCGAGGGCGTGCCGAATCATCCGGACCACTCGCGTTTCTGGAACGTGATCGACAAGCACCGCGTGACGATTTTCTACACCGCACCGACGGCGATCCGCGCGCTAATGCGCGAGGGTGATGCGCCGGTGAAAGCGACCTCGCGCGCGTCGCTGCGCCTGCTTGGCACGGTGGGCGAGCCGATCAACCCGGAAGCCTGGCGCTGGTATTACGAAGTTGTGGGCGAAAAACGCTGTCCCATCGTTGACACATGGTGGCAGACGGAAACCGGCGGCATCCTGATTTCGCCGCTGCCGGGTGCGACTGAGCTCAAGCCTGGATCTGCGACACGCCCGTTCTTCGGCATCAAGCCTGCTCTGGTCGATAGCAACGGTGCGATCCTCGATGGCGAAGCCGAAGGCAACCTCGTGCTGCGCGGCAGCTGGCCGGGACAGATGCGCACGGTGTACGGCGACCACGCGCGTTTCCTCGACACGTATTTCCGCACGTATCCGGGCAGTTATTTCACCGGTGACGGTTGCCGACGCGATGCCGATGGCGACTACTGGATTACCGGTCGCGTCGACGACGTCATCAATGTCTCCGGCCATCGCATCGGCACCGCGGAAGTGGAAAGCGCGCTGGTCGCGCATCCGAAAGTCGCGGAAGCGGCGGTGGTCGGTTTTCCGCACGACCTCAAGGGCCAGGGCATCTACGCCTATGTGACGCTCAATGCCGGCGAGGTCACCAGCGAGGATCTGCGCCGTGAGCTGGTCGCCTTCGTGCGCCACGAAATCGGTGCCATTGCCGGCATCGATCACCTGCAATGGGCGCCAGGGCTGCCGAAGACGCGCTCGGGGAAAATCATGCGGCGCATCCTGCGCAAGATCGCCGAGAATCTTCCCGATCAACTCGGCGATATTTCCACGCTCGCCGATCCGGCCGTGGTCGAGAACCTGGTCCGCGAACGCCGCGATGCTTGAGCGCGATGGCTCGATGCGGCGCGCGCTGAAGTCGCCGCCATGAAAAAGCCCGCCGAATGGCGGGCTTTTTTCGACGATCAGCATCGCCGCGCTAATCAGATCCGCGCCGGTACCAACGCATATCCTTTCAAACGTGCGGAAAATTCCTGCAGGGCGTGAATGCCCGAGGCTTCGGCTTCGGCGCACCAGGCGCGCAAGGCTTCCATGCGCGCATCCATCTCGACGCTGCGCAGTTCGTAGATCGCAAGCAAGCGTTGACGATAGGCGAGCAGGCTGGCGAGGTTCGGGCGTTCGGCGATGAAAGCGCGCAGGCGCTCGCGGTGCGCTTCGTCCAGCCAGCGGCCATCGCTGCGGAAAGCGCGACGCAGGCGACGTGGTAGTTCGCTGGCCTCGTGACGCAACTGCGGTTTGAGCACGGTGACGAAGTAGTCGGTCGCCACCTGCCAGCGGTGCGCCATGATCGCGCGCAGGGTTTCGGTATCGGGCACGGAAATATTCGGGCGCACGTTCAACTGCGGCGCGATGCGCAGCACCTTCGCCAGGCGCAGCGTCTGGAAGACACGGATCGCCGCCCAACCGATATCGAATTCGAAACGACGCAGTGCGAATTTCGCCGAGCTCGGAAACGCATGGTGATTGTTGTGCAGTTCTTCACCGCCGATCCAAACGGCCCAGGGCGTGAGGTTGGTGGCGGTGTCGGCGGTATCGAAATTACGATAGCCCCACCAGTGGCCGAGACCATTGATCACGCCCGCGGCCCAGAACGGAATCCAGGCCATCTGCAACGCCCACATCAGCAGCCCCGGCAGACCGAACAGCGCGACATCGATCACCAGCATCAACACCGGACCCAAGGTCGAGCGCGGCGTGTAGACGTGGCGCTCCAACCAGTCGTCGGGCGTGCCCTTGCCGTATTTTTCCAGCATCGCCTTGTCCAGGCGCGCGTCCTGGTACAGCTCGACGCCACGCCAGAGCACCTTGTTGATGCCGTGGAAGCGCGGGCTATGCGGATCTTCGTCGGTTTCGCAACGCGCGTGGTGCAGGCGATGCACGGCGACCCATTCCTTGGTCACCATCGCCATGGTCAGCCACGACCAGAAGCGGAAGGCATGCGTGAGCAGCGGATGGAAATCCACGC
>NZ_DATGBO010000037.1:0-10820 GCF_035312645.1 Arenimonas sp. | reverse complement strand
GGATTTCAAGGAGGGTGCGCTGGCTTACCGCCGGCTGGCCGAGGCCGGCATGCAGATCCTGGAGCGCGACGGCATCCTGATTTCCTGTTCGTGCAGCCATCACATGCCGCGCGAAGCCCTGCTGGACGGCATGCAGCAGGGCGCGCGGCACCTGGACCGGTTCATGCAGGTGCTGGAGCCGCTGAGCCAGTCGCCTGACCATCCCGTGCATCCGGCGATCCCGGAAACCGAGTACCTGAAGGGCTACATCACGCGCGTCCTGCCGGTCTGAAAGCCGGAAAAAATCGCGGGTCTCAGGCAAAATACATAGCAGGAATCCCGGCTTCGCGCATGACCATCCTCCACGACATCGATCCCATTGCCATCCCGCTGCCGTTCTGGCCGCACGGCATCCATTGGTACGGGATCATGTACCTGCTCGGCTTCGGCGTGGCCTGGTGGCTGGGCACGCGCCGCGTGCGCGCTGGCCGGTTGCCGGGCGTGAACGAGGAAGGTTTCGGCGATCTGTTGTTCTACGCGATGCTCGGCGTGGTGCTGGGTGGCCGCATCGGCTACGTATTGTTCTATGCGTTCGGCGATTTCCTCGCCCATCCGATCTTTCTTTTCAAGATCAACGAAGGCGGCATGAGTTTTCACGGCGGCCTGATCGGCGTGATGGTCGCGGTCGCGTGGTGGTCGTGGCGGCGCGGGCTGCATGTATTCGACACCATGGATTTCATCGCGCCGCTGGTACCGCCGGGTCTGGGTTTCGGCCGGCTGGGAAATTTCATCGGCGGCGAGTTGTACGGCAAGCTTACCGGCGGCAACTGGGGCGTGATCTTTCCGCACAGCGACCTTGGCCCATACACGCATTTGCCGATGGAAAAATTGCGCGAGTTGCATGCTAGCGGTGCGCTCGATGCCTATGCGCGGCACCCGTCGCAGTTGTACCAGGCGCTGCTCGAAGGCCTGACGATGTTCGTCGTCGTGTTTTTCTATTCGCGCAAGCCGCGACCGCGCTATGCGGTGTCGGGAATGTTTGCATTGCTTTACGGCGTGTTCCGTTTCCTGGTCGAATTCGTGCGCGTGCCCGACGAGCAGTTGGGCTACCTCGCCTTCGGCTGGCTGACCATGGGGCAGGTGCTGTCGCTGCCGTTGATCGCGCTGGGGCTGTTCTTTTTCTGGCTGTCGCGGCGGGCGCCGACGCTGGTGCCCGTAGTTGCAGGAGCGACGCAAGTCGCGACCGATCAATGAGCCGCCTGGCTGGTCGCGACTTGCGTCGCTCCTACACGTCCATGGGTAGTCATGCGCCAGTATCTTGAGTTGCTAGATCACGTGATGCGCGAGGGCGCGGAGAAATCCGACCGCACCGGCACCGGCACGCGTTCGGTGTTCGGCTACCAGATGCGCTTCGATCTCAACGAAGGCTTCCCGCTGGTCACGACCAAGAAACTGCACTTGCGCTCGATCATCCACGAGTTGTTGTGGTTCCTGCAGGGCGATACCAATATCGCCTATCTGCGGGAAAACAAGGTCAGCATCTGGGACGAGTGGGCCGATGAAAACGGCGATCTTGGCCCGGTATACGGCAAGCAGTGGCGGCGCTGGAGCGGCGCGGACGGTGTCGAGATAGACCAGATCCGCTGGCTGGTCGACGAGATCAAGCGCAATCCGGATTCGCGCCGGTTGATCGTCAATGCCTGGAACGTCGCCGACCTGCCGAAGATGGCGCTGATGCCCTGCCATGCGATCTTTCAGTTCTATGTCGCCAACGGAAAGCTGAGCTGCCAGCTTTACCAACGCTCGGCGGATATTTTTCTTGGCGTGCCGTTCAATATCGCCAGCTATGCGTTGCTGACGCACATGATCGCGCAGGTCTGCGGCCTGGGTGTCGGTGATTTCGTGCACACGCTGGGCGATGCGCATGTGTACTCGAATCATTTCGAGCAGGCGCGCGAACAATTGTCGCGCGCACCTAAGGCGCTACCGAAACTAGTATTGAATCCTGCGGTCACCGACCTGTTCGCGTTCCGCATCGACGATATCGCCATCGAAGGCTACGAACCGCACGCGGCGATCAAGGCGCCGGTGGCGGTGTGAGCGAGTTGACGTTGATCGCGGCGCTGGATCGTCACGGCGCGATCGGTCGCGACAATGAATTGCCATGGCGTCTGCCCGACGATCTCAAGCGTTTCAAGGCACTGACGCTGGGCCGGCCGCTGTTGATGGGGCGCAAGACCGCGCAATCGCTGGGGCGTGCGCTACTGGGCCGACGTAATCTTGTGCTGACGCGCTCGGGCGCGGTGCCGTTCGAGGGAATGGAGGCCGTGGCATCGATCGATGCTGCGCGCGCGCTGATCGGTAACGAGGCGTTGATGGTGATCGGCGGCGGTGAGATCTATGCGTTGGTGTTGCCGATCGCAACGCGCTTGCACCTCACGCATGTCGATACTCTGGTCGAGCGCGCGGACGCATTTTTTCCCGCATTCGACCTTGTGCAGTGGCAGGTAATACAGCGCGAAGCGCATGCGGCGGATGCCAAGCATGCGTTTGCGTTCGAGTTTGTGGATTACGAAAAAAAGCGCTCGTAGGAGCGATGGCAATCGCGACTTTTCCTTTTCGCAGGAAACCCATCGCGATTGCCATCGCTCCTACAGAGCCGCGGGGTCAGTCTTCGCGGCGCGGGCTGTTGGCGGGGACGACGCGGCCGGCGACTTGGTGCAGGCGCAGTTCGGCGCCAAGTTCGAGCGCGGTGAGCTTGCCACCCCAGACGGCGCCGGTGTCGATGCTGTAAATGCCCAGACCCATGAACAGGCCCAGCGTTGACCAGTGGCCGCAGACCACGGGCAATTCCCGCGGCGCGTGGCCGGGGACTTCGAACCAGGGATACATGCCAGGCTTCTGCGTGCCAGGGCGGCCCTTGTCGTCGAAACCGATGCGGCCGGCGGGCGTGCAATAGCGCATGCGCGTGAACACGTTGACGATGGCGCGGAAGCGCTCCGGCCCCGCGAGTTTCGGCGACCAGGCCGGCTTGTCGCCGTACATGTTCTTGAGCAGCTTGCGGTGGTTTTCGCCGCGCAATTGTTCTTCGGCTTCGCGCGCGCGTGCCTCGGCGATCTTCAGCGACCACTTCGGAGCGAGCCCGGCATGCACCATCGCAAAGCCAAGGGTGCGGTCGACGTGCAGCAGTTTCTGCTGGCGCAACCAGTCGATCAACACGTCGCGGTCGTCGGCGAACAGCACGCGCTGCAGGTCGGGATTGACCTTGCGCTGATCGGCTTCGGTGCGCTGCGCGATCGCCAGCAGCGACAGGTCGTGGTTGCCGAGCACGACGGTGCTGTGGATCGCCAGCGAGTGCACCAGACGCAGGGTTTCCAGCGACTGCCCACCGCGGTTGACCAGATCGCCGCAGAACCACAGACGATCCTTGAGCGGGTCGAAGCGGATCTTTTCCAGCAGCCGTTGCAGCGCGTCGTAACAACCCTGGATGTCGCCGATCGCGTAGGTCGCCATCAGTGCAGCGTCCGCGGAATCGACAGAGTGAACGCGGCGATCGGGGCATCGAAGGACGTGCCGTCGTCGGCGAGCATCTGGTAGCTGCCTTCCATGGTGCCCAGCGCGGTTTCAAGCACGGCGCCGGAGGTGTATTCGAAATCGTCGCCCGGACGCAGCCAGGGTTGTTCGCCGACCACGCCTTCACCGCGTACTTCCTGGACCTTGCCGTTGTCGTCGGTGATCAGCCAGTGCCGGCTAATCAATCGCGCCGGCACCTGGCCGCGATTGGAAATGCGGATGGTGTAGGCGAATACGAAACGGCCGTCTTCGGGCGCCGACTGGTCGGCGAGGAAACGGGTGTCGACATTCACATCGATGGCGTGCAGCGGCGCGGTCATGAGCCCATCTTACAAAGTTGCGGCGGTGGCGGCGTGTTTTGCGAGGTGATTGGCCAGGGCGATGAAATCCGACACCGGCAATTGCTCGGCACGGGCGTCGGGACGCAGGCCGGCGGCGGCTATGTCGTCGCCGCTGCACAGCTGCTGCACGGCGTTGCGCAGGGTCTTGCGGCGCTGGCCGAAAGCGTTGCGCACAAGGGCCTCGAACAGCGCCGGATCGACGATGCCGATCTGGTCTGCGGGTTTGGGCACGAGGCGAACGACAGCCGAATCGACTTTTGGCGGCGGCCGGAACGCGTTTGGTCCGATCGTGAACAAAGGAGTCACCTGGCAGACCGCCTGCAGCATCACGCTGAGCCGGCCATAGACCTTGCTGCCGGGCTCGGCGCCCATGCGATCGACGACTTCCTTCTGCAGCATGAAGTGCATGTCGACGATCGCTTCGGCGTGTTCGAGCACATGAAACAGGATCGGCGTGGAGATGTTGTAGGGCAGGTTGCCGACCAGACGCACGCGGCCATCGCCGGCAAGCTTGGCGAAATCCACCTTGAGCACATCTTTGTGGATGATGGCGAGATCGCCGATGCCTTCGGACGCTTCCATCAGCGGCGTGATCAGGTCGCGATCGAATTCGATCACCGTCAGCGCGCCGTGCTTTTTCAGCAGCGGAAAAGTGATCGCGCCCTGGCCGGGGCCGATCTCGACGAGATTGTCGCCGGGCTTGAGGTTGAGCGCGTGCACGATGTTGTCGATCACGCTGCGGTCGGTGAGGAAATGCTGGCCGAGATTCTTCTTCGGCGGATCCTTGAAATGGCTCATGGCTGCGCCCTTTGTTGTGCCAGTCGTGCACACAGCTCGACGGCGGCGATGAGGCTGGAGGGATCGGCGCTGCCTTTGCCGGCGAGTTCGAGCGCGGTGCCGTGATCGACGGCGACGCGCGGGTAGGGCAGGCCGAGCGTGATGTTCACCGCCTGCTCGAAACCGGCGTACTTGAGCACCGGCAGGCCCTGGTCGTGATACATCGCCAAGACGGCATCGAAGCCGGCGAGTTTCTGCGGAAGGAAGGCCGTGTCGGCGGGCAGTGGGCCGATCAGGGTCATGCCTTCGCTGCGCAATTTCGCCAGCACCGGCGCGATGGTGTTTATTTCCTCCTGGCCGAGCACGCCGTCTTCGCCGGCATGGGGGTTGAGGCCCAACACTGCGATGCGCGGCACGGCGATGGCGAAATCCCGGCGTAGTGCAGCATGCAGGATGCGCAGCGTGCGCACGAGGGCGACCGGCGTGATCGCATCGGCGACCGCGCGTAGCGGCAGGTGTGTGGTGACGAGAGCGACGCGCAGGCCCGGGTTGGCGAGCATCATCACCACGTCGGTACCAGCCTGTGCGGCGAGCAGCTCGGTGGTGCCGGTGTAGGCGATACCACCGGCATTGATGCTGGCCTTGTTGACCGGGCCGGTGACCAAGCCATGAAAACTACCGTCGAGACAGCCGCGGCCGCCAGCGAGAAGGGCATCGATGACCGCACGGGCATTGGCGGGGTCGGCGTGGCCGAAGCGCGTGAGCCGGGATTGCTTGAGCGGCTGGATCGCAAGCTCGCCGGGCACGCAGTCGGTGCCGGGCTCACGCAGTGTCAATGGCAGCGACAGCGCCGCCGCAGCGGCGAGCAGCGCATCGGGATCGGCGATAGCGACCAGATCGGCAGGTTGCCGTGTCTGGGCCAGGCGCACGCAGAGTTCAGGCCCGACGCCCGCAGGTTCGCCCGGAATCAGGGCTAGCCGCGGGCGCACGATGACTCAGGAACCCAATCGGGTTTCGACATAGGCCTCGGAGCGGATCTGGCGCAGGAAGCGCTCGTATTCCTCATCGCCCTTGCGGTTGCCGATGATTTCGCGGGCCTGATTGCGACGGTTTTCGTCGGTGACATCCTGCTCGCGCGAACCCACGCGCTTGATCAGGTGGAAACCGATGTCGCTCTGGAAGATCGGCGAGAGTTCGCCATCGGCAAGACGCTTGATCTGTTCGCTGACGCTGGTGCCCCACTGGTCGGCCACGAACCAGCCCATGTCGCCGCCGTTGTTGCGGGTCAGCGTGTCTTCCGAGGCTTCCTTGGCGACCTTGGCGAAATCCTCGCCGCCGGCGATGCGGTCACGCAGCGCCTGGATCTTCTGGCGTGCAGCTTCGGCATTGACCAGCTCGCTGGTGCGCACGAGGATGTCGAGCGCCTTGAACTGGGTGATCTTCTGCGGCTGCGGCTGACGGGATTCTTCCAGCTGCACGATCTGGAAACCGTTCGGGCCGCGCACCGGATCGGTGATCTGGCCCGGCTTCATGCCGCGCAGGACGCTGGCGAACAGCGGCGGGATCGCATCGTAGGTGCGCCAGCCCAGCTCGCCGCCGTCGAGGGCATTCTGGCCCTGGGAGAAGCGGATCGCGGCCGAATGGAAATCCAGTTCGCCGCGTTCGACCATGCCCTTGATCTCCAGCACTTTCTTGCTGGCAACGGCGATCTGGTCTGGCGTGGCGCCGTCGGGTAGGGCGATCTGGATGTTGGCGAGACGGAGTTCTTCGCCGCCGATTTTCTGGGTCGCCAGCAGCTGGTCGATTTCGGCCTCGCTGATGGTGACCTTGGACTGGATGTAGCGCTGGCGCAGGCGCTGGACGGTGACTTCATCGCGCAGGTTGTTGCGGAATTCGTCGAAGTTCAGGTTTTCTGCGGCCAGACGCTGGCGCAGCTGGTCAACGGTCATCTTGTTTTGGCCTGCGACGGCGGCGACGGCCTGCTGCAGTTCCGCATCGCTGATCTGGATGCCGGAATCGGCCGCACGGCCGATCTGCAGATGCATCAGGATCAGGCGCTCAAGGACCTGTTTTTCGAGGATGTCGCGCGGCGGCAACTGACCGGGCTGGCTGGCGTACTGGGCGGTGATGTTGGCGACGGCGCGGTCGAGCTCACTGCGCAGGATCACGTCCTCGTCGACCACGGCGGCGATGCCGTCCAGGGTGGTCGTCGGAGCCGTTTGTGCGAAGGCCGGACCGGCGGCAAGAAGGCCGGCGAGAATGAAGGGGAAGATCGGTTTCATCGTTTCAGACACTCCGGGGCGCGCCAGTGGGGCGCGGCAGGTCAGCGGGGATAGCCAAGAATAGCATTCTGCAGCAGGCGGGCCGTGTCGCGCCCGAAGCTGCCGAGGCCGGTGAGTTCGATTTCAAGATACAGGCCGAGGTTCTGGCGGCTGCTGGCGCTGCGGATATATTGCCGGCCCAGCAGGCGGATCGCGACGCAGCAACTGCGTTTTTCGAAACCCGCCAGCGCTTCCAGAGTCTGGTTGTCCCGCAAGGAGTACTCCCATCGGCCGTACAGGCTCCAGTTCTGGTTCAGCGGTAGGACAAGGCTGAGGTCGGTTTGTTCCAGCAGGTCGCGGCGGTAGCGATAGGACGCGTTGAATACGCCGCCCTGTCCGAAACTGACCTGGCTGCGGATCGACGAGAGCTGAGTGAGGTGTTTGTCGGCATCCCATTGCTGGGTCATGCCGACGGTCCAGTTGTCGCGCAGGGCCAGATCGGCGGTGGCGATCCAGGCGCTGCCCTTGTCCGACAATGCCGGCGTGCCGGGCAGGCCGACGCGCGGGGTGTCGAAGTAGGTGATGTGGCCAAGGCCGACGCTGAGGCGCTCGCGGCCATCGGCATTGCTCAGGACGCGGCTGCCCAAAGCCAGTGTCAGCTGGTTGGCGTCGGACTGCCGGTCGGCGCCGCCGAAGCGGTTGTCGCGGAACAGCGAGGTCCAGCCGAAGGTCAGCTCGGCGGTATCGAAGACTGGAAGATTGTCCTGGTTGCGATAGGGCACGCGCAGGTAATACAGGCGCGGCTCGAGCGTCTGTACATAGCTGCTGCCACCCCAGGAAAAATCGCGCTCGAAGTACGCGCCGGCATCGACACTGGCAATTGGCAGGCTGCGGCTCAGCGAATGATCGCCGCTGGCGTTGGCGGCGGCGAGATTGTCGTTGAGCGAATACGCGGTGTAACGCCAGGACAATTGCGGCGTGATGAACCAGGCGCTGCCGCTGAACGGCATGCGGATGTATGGCTGCAGGTCGACGCGGGTGCCGGCGTCCGGGCGGTTTTCATGGCTGAAGCGCACGGCTTCGGCGGACACGCCGGCTTCCAGCCAATGCGTGAGCGGGCGGAACGCGCTCGCCTGCAGGCGCGGCAGACGCCGGTAGGGCTCGTTGCCCGGCGCGATCAGCGGATTGGTGATCTGCCATTCTTCGGCGCTGAGGCTGGCCGACCAGTATTTGCCGCGACCGAACAAACCGAGCTGGCTGTCGACCAGCGAGATCGAAGTGTTGGCGATCGAATCGCCGAAGTCGCTGAAATAATCGACATCGCTGACGTTCTTGAGATTCGCGCTCAGGTACCAGTGGCGATTGAGCGTGGTGGTGTGGTCGATGCTGACGTAACCGCGGTCGTGGCCGGTGAGTTTGTCGTCGGGCAGGAACGTGCCCTCGAACGTGCCGCGCGAATTCTCCGTGAGGTAGCGGAACTCGCCCTCCAGCATCAGCCCGCGCTTGGACAGCCAGCGCGGCGTCAACGTTGCGTCGTAGTTCGGCGCGAGGTTGAGATAAACCGGCAGCTTGATGTCGAGGCCGTTGTGATCGTCGCGCCCTACGGTAGGCGAGAGCACGCCGGTGCGGCGGCGGTTGTCGGTCGGGAAGCTGATCACCGGCAACCACAGCACCGGGATGCGGCCCAGGCGCAGCGAGACATTGGTGGCGACGCCGGTCGCAGTTTCGTTGTTGACACGGATCTTGCTGGCGCGGAACTGCCATTGCTGCTGCGTCGGCGGGCAGGTGGAATACGTAGCCGAACTGAGTTCGCCGATCTCGCCTTTCATCACCGCGCGTTTGGAGGTGCCGTTGCCGAGCTGCTGGTTGAACTGGTACGTCACCTGGTCGAGCGTGATCGTGTCGGCCTTCTGGTCGCCCGAGGCCTTGTCGGCGGTCAGGCGCACCGAATAATCCTGGTATTGGACGGGGCCGTCGCTGACGAACTGCTCGGTCGGATGCGTGTAGGTGATCTTGTCGGTATGCAGCCACTGGTCGGCATGCGTGAGCACGACATTGCCGGAAAATACCGTGACGTCGTCCTTCTTCAGGTCGAGCGCATCGCCGACGATATCCGAGGGGGTGCCGATGCGATCGCCGGCCGCCGGCTGCCGCTCCACGAACCAGGGCAGCGTGCCCGGATTGGCGCAGAGCTGCCATTGGGGTTTGTCGGCCTTGTCGACGGTGGCCTGTGCATGCACGGCACCGGAGATCGCGAGGCAGAGTGGCAGCAAACGCAGCGGGGATCGACGCACAGGGCAGTCCTGGAAAGTCACAACGGCTGCATTCTAGCCCGAGCCGAGCGACCAGTGCCCCGGCAATTTGCCGGCACGGGCAAACGAAATGGCCGGCTGGACATTGGCTTCGGTGCCCGGATTCGTTCTGGTCATTGCGTGCTCGCGGCCCGCGCCAGTCCCTGCAAATGCGCGACGCTGCATTCGCGCAGTGCCGTCAGGCTGTAGCCGCCCTCAAGCATCGAGACCACCCGGCCCTGGCAATGCGCGTCGGCCAAGGCGGCGAGCTCGCTGCTGAGCCAGTGAAAATCAGCGGCCTCGAGCTTGAGGTCGGCCAGCGGGTCGAGGTGGTGAGCATCGAAACCCGCGGAGATGAGCAGCAACTGCGGTTCGAAAGTGGCGAGCTGCGGCAGCAGCGTATTCGTCCACACCGCGCGGAAAACCGCGGCGCCGCTACCCGGCGGCAGCTCGGCATTGTGGATGTTGCCGACGCCGTGCTCGTCGGAACGACCCGTGCCCGGGTACAGCGGAATCTGGTGCGAGCTGAGGTATTGCACGCGGCGATCGCGCTGGAAAATATCCTGCGTGCCATTGCCGTGATGGACGTCGAAATCGACGATGCTCACGCGCTCAAGTCCGTGCGCCTTGAGCGCATGCGCGGCGGCAATGGCGATCGAGTTGAACAGGCAAAAACCCATCGCGGTGCGCTGCGTTGCATGGTGACCGGGCGGGCGCACGGCGCAGAAGGCGCGGCGATGCTTCCCTGCGAGTACCCAGTCGACGGCAGCGGTGCCGGCGCCGGCCGCGCGCAGCGCCGCTTCGGCGGAATCGGGCGACAGCGCGGTATCGGCATCGAGGCGAATTGTTTCGCTGACCACCGTGTCGAGAACGGTGGCGATCAGCTCGGCGCTGTGCACGCGGCCGATCTGCTCACGCGTGGCGGCGGGCGCGAGTTGCCAGTCAAGCTTTGGCAAGGCCGCGCGCAGCGCGCCGGCCACGGCGTCGAGGCGGGCGGGGCATTCCGGATGGCCGGCGCCGGGCACGTGCGCCAGGCAGGCAGGGTGGCTGTAGACCCGCATCGGCCTCAGCCCTTGCGGCGTTCGTGATTCCAGAGCACCTCGCCGTGGCCGCTGGCACGGGCGAGCACGCGCGCGATCACGAACAACAGGTCGGACAGGCGGTTGAGGAAACGGATCGCTTCCGGGCGCACCGCGTCGTGATGCGCGAGCGTCACCACTTCGCGTTCGGCGCGACGGCAGATCGTCCGCGCCAGGTGGCAGTGCGCGGCGGGCATGCCGCCACCGGGCAGGATGAAATCCTTGAGCGGCGGCAGATCGGCGTTGAAAGCATCGAGCTGCTGCTCGAGGCGGTCGATGTCGGCAGGGAGGATCGCCGAATGACCGGGAATGCACAGTTCGCCGCCAAGATCGAACAACTGGTGCTGCACCGAAACCAGTACGGTGCGCACGTCCTCGGGAATGTCGCCGGCGAGGATCAGGCCGATCGCCGAGTTGGCTTCATCGACGGTGCCGTAGGCGGCGACGCGTGCCGAATCCTTCGAGACGCGCGAGCCGTCGCCCAGGCCCGTCGAACCATCATCGCCCGTGCGGGTGTAG
>NZ_DATGBO010000036.1:0-16404 GCF_035312645.1 Arenimonas sp. | reverse complement strand
CGATCCCATCCCGAACTCGGAAGTGAAACGCAACTGCGCCGATGGTAGTGTGGCCTAAGCCATGCAAGAGTAGGTCATCGCCAGGGTCTTATCGTAGAAAGCACAACCCCACCTCGAAAGAGGTGGGGTTTTGTTTTTGTGCGCCGTAAAAGCGGCGACGCCCAAGCGCCGAAAGCGACTAACCAATGGCTTGCCGCACAGCACGTCCACCTGCTGCAAGCGACTAACCAATGGCTGCCATGAGGCCTGCGCAGGCAGGGTCATCGCCAGGGGCTTATCGTAGAAAGCACAACCCCACCTCGAAAGAGGTGGGGTTGTGTTTCTATTGAAGTCTCATTGGTCGTGGCCATCGTCAACGCCGTTACCGCAGAGCGCTTTTACGAAAAGATTGGCGTTCTTCGTATCTGCGTGCTGGGTAAGCAGTCATGCCCAACTATCGCCAGCGGATAAGCGGCGCCTCGCCGCGAGACATCGCCAGGCAGGGGCATCACGAGGCCCTTGACTCCTCAAGCCCTTCCGACGCCCGGCCGAGGGAAGTTTCCTACGGACGGAGGGTGCGTTGACCCTCTCTTCTCCTTCCACAGACCGCACGCAACTTCAGCGCGTGGCGAAGTCTGAAATCGCGCCAAGCGGTGGCATTTCACCGCCACACACGGCCTCGCCACAGGCCCGTTACGGGCCTTGAATCGCTCAAATCCGCTAGATGGACATCGTGGATGAGCGGCAGAATGTCGGAGAAGTTCGTGGCGGCTCATGCGCCGTCTTCAGGGTTGTGAGCTCGAACGCAATATGCGTCAGCCATCCCGGAAAACAGGCTTGATTTGGGCGGTTTCCCTGGTTGTCCGGCCGTCGCGCTGGCTGCTATACTTTCGCGTCTTGGCAAAGCCGTTTCAGGCGTGCCCGGCTCTGTGGGTCGCCCGTGTTGAATCACCTAAGTAACAGCCGGCAGTTGGCATTTCGCGCGGTCGGATGGCAGGTGTTCGCAGCGATGTTTGCGGGGTTGGCGGCTTGGCTTTTCGCCGGGCCGGGGGCGGGGGTTGCGGCGGCCATTGGTGGAAGCTCCATCGCCTTGGGTAATGCCGTGATGGCACATTTTTCCCTGGGCGGCGGCGTGCTTGCTCCTCGGGTGGCATTTGCCAGGCTGCTCCTTGGTGCGATTTTCAAATGGGCTCTGGTAGTGCTGGTCTGGTGGGGAGCAATGGCCGTCCTGAAGAAGGCGCCGCTCGCCGCTTTGTTCGGACTGCTGGCTGCCATGGCGATACATCCCATTGCGATAATTTTCGGTGCGAAGGTGAAGCGTGAGCGTTGAACACGAACCGGTCGGGCAGACCGAATACATCCAACACCATCTGCATCATCTCCAGATTGCGGTGGGTGATAGCAAGTTCATGACCATCAATATCGACAGCGTGGTCTTTTTCGCTGCCTTGGTCGTCCTTTTCCTGTTCTTCTTCCTGCGAGTCTCGCGCAGAGCCACGGCCGGCGTGCCGGGCAAGCTCCAGTGCTTCATCGAAATGGTCGTGGTCTTCGTCGACGGCCTGGTTCGTGAGACCTTCCATGGCCAGAGCAAGCTGATCGCTCCGCTGGCACTCACCATCTTCAGTCTTGTCTTCATGATGAACTTCATGGACATGCTGCCGGTGGACCTGCTGCCGACGCTGTGGGCCAAGGCCAATGCAATGACCGGCCATAATCCTGCCCATGCTTATCTGCGCGTGGTACCGACGGCAGATCTCAATGTCACGCTGGGCACAGCGCTCGGCGTGTTCCTGTTGATCCAGTACTTCGGCATCAGCCACAAGGGCATCGGGCAGTTCGTAAAAGAGGTATTCACCGCACCCTTCCACGCCGAAGGCACCGTTGGCAAAATCCTGTTCGCGCCGGTCAACTTCCTCTTGCGCATGATCGAGGAAGCGGTACGCCCGATTTCTCTCAGCCTGCGACTGTTCGGCAACATGTATGCCGGCGAGCTGATCTTCATCCTCATCGCCGTGATGACGCTCAATGCGTCCTTCGCCAACGTCAGCACCTACGTGATGATCCCGGTGCAGTTCTTCGCGGGTTTCGTGTGGACCGCGTTCCATGTGCTGGTGATCACGTTGCAGGCCTTCATTTTCATGATGCTCACCGTCGTCTATCTCAGCATGGCGGCCGAGAAGCACTAAACGTTCCTAATTGCTGTTTCCTTTCAACCTAAGTCTCGTTCGGAGTACACCATGCAAAACATCAACCTTATCGCCGACGTCATGGGCATGAGCGTCATCGCCGCTGCGCTGCTGATCGGTCTGGGCGCCCTCGGCACCGCCATCGGTTTTGCGTTGCTGGGCGGCAAGTTCCTCGAAAGCTCGGCTCGCCAGCCGGAGCTGACCCCGATGCTGCAGACCAAGATGTTCATCGTTGCCGGCTTGCTCGACGCCGTGCCGATGGTCGGCGTCGCCATCGCGCTGCTGCTGATCTTCGCCAATCCGTTCCTGACGAAGCTCGCAGGCTGAGTTTTCGCGGTCAGTCACGTGACGGCGACCTTGGTCGTCGTCGCCTAGGAGCATTCAATGGACTTTAACCTCACTCTGATCATCCAGGGCGTCGCGTTTTTCGCGGTCGCGTGGGTGGTGATGAAGTTCGGCTGGCCGAGCATCATGGCCGCGATCGAGCAGCGTCAGGCGCAAATCGCCGAAGGCCTCGCCGCCGCCGATCGCAGCAAGAAAGATCTGGCACAGGCCGAAGAGAAGGTCAACGAAGCTCTGCGCGAAGCGCGTGGCAAGGCCGGCGAAATCATCGCCCAGGCCGAAGCCCGCGCCAACGCCATCGTTGATGCCGCCAAGGAAGAGGCGATCGCCGAAGGCAATCGCCAGAAGGCGGCTGCGCAGGCCGAGATCGTTTCCGCGACCACGCGTGCCAAGGAAGATCTGCGCAAGCAGGTGTCCTCGCTCGCCGTCGCCGGCGCCGAGAAGCTCATCCGTCGCGAAATCGACAGCAATGCCCACAAGGCGTTGCTGGACGAACTCGCCGCGGAAATCTGAGCTCACTGACGAACCGACGCGGACAGCCAACGCCATGAGCCAAGCCCTTACCCTCGCCCGACCGTATGCCCGCGCCGTGTTTTCGCTGGCGCGCGAGCAAGGTCGTCTGTCGCAGTTTTCGCAGCAGCTCGATTTCGCCGCGATCGCCGTCAGCCAGCCCGCTGTCCAGGCCGTGCTGGGTGATCCGCGCGTCGCCAGCGGCGATCTGATCGACGTCCTGCTGCCGACCGATGCCGACGCCGGTTTCCGCCAATTCCTGGTAGTGCTCGGCGAGAATCGCCGCTTGCCGCTGCTGCCGGAAATCGCCGGTTTGTTCGGGCAGTTGCGTGCCGAGGCCGAGAAAGTGGTGAAGGCGACCGTGACATCGGCCACGGCGCTCGACGCCGCCGAAATCGCCAAGCTGCACGAGTCGCTGAAAAAGCGTTTCGGCAGCGATGTCGAAATCAGCACGGCGGTCGATGCGAACCTGATCGGCGGCGCAGTGATCGCGGCCGGCGATGTCGTGATCGATGGCTCGCTCCGTACCAAGCTGGCGCGCCTCGGGGCGGCGCTGGCGAATTGATTTCCCAGTTTTTTCTTTGAACCAAGCTGGCGCGAGCCAGATACCCAGGACACTCCCATGCAGACGCTCAATCCGTCCGAAATCAGCGAACTGATCAAGACCCGCATCGAAAAGGTCAAGTTGACCGCCGAAGCGCGCAACGAAGGCACCGTGACCTCCGTGTCCGACGGCATCGTGCGCATCCACGGCCTGGCCGACGTGATGCAGGGCGAAATGATCGAGTTGCCGAACAACACCTACGCGCTTGCGCTGAACCTGGAGCGCGACTCGGTCGGCGCCGTCGTCCTCGGCGATTACAAGAACGTCCGCGAAGGCAACGTCGCCAAGACCACCGGCCGCATTCTCGAAGTGCCGGTCGGTCCGGAATTGCTCGGCCGCGTCGTCAACGCGCTCGGCGAGCCGATCGACGGCAAGGGCCCGCTCAACGCCGCGCTCTCCGAGCCCGTCGAGAAAGTCGCTCCCGGCGTGATCTGGCGCAAGTCGGTGTCGCAGCCGGTGCAGACCGGTTACAAGTCGGTCGACGCCATGATCCCGATCGGTCGCGGCCAGCGCGAACTGATCATCGGCGACCGCCAGACCGGCAAGACCGCGATGGCCGTCGACGCGATCATCAACCAGAAAGGCACGGGCGTTAAGTGCGTCTATGTGGCGATCGGTCAGAAGGCTTCGACGATTTCCAACGTCGTGCGCCGCCTCGCCGACAACGGCGCGCTCGCGCACACCATCGTCGTCGCTGCGTCCGCATCCGAATCGGCCGCGATGCAATACATCAGCGCCTACTCGGGCTGCACCATGGGCGAGTACTTCCGCGATCGCGGCGAAGACGCGCTGATCATCTACGACGATCTGTCCAAGCAGGCCGTCGCCTACCGCCAGATCTCGCTGCTGCTGCGCCGTCCGCCGGGCCGCGAAGCCTATCCCGGCGACGTGTTCTATCTCCACTCGCGTCTGCTCGAGCGCGCATCGCGCGTCAGCGAAGAGTACGTCGAGAAATTCACCAAGGGCGCCGTCAAGGGCAAGACCGGCTCGCTGACCGCGCTGCCGATCATCGAAACCCAGGCAGGCGACGTTTCCGCGTTCGTTCCGACCAATGTGATCTCGATCACCGACGGCCAGATCTTCCTGGAAACCGACCTGTTCAACGCCGGCATCCGTCCGGCCGTGAACGCCGGCATCTCGGTGTCGCGCGTCGGTGGTGCGGCCCAGACCACGATCATGAAGAAGCTCTCGGGCGGCATCCGCATCTCGCTCGCGCAGTATCGCGAGCTCGCGGCGTTCGCGCAGTTCGCTTCCGATCTCGACGAAACCACCCGCAAGCAGCTTGAACGCGGCCAGCGCGTCACCGAGCTGATGAAGCAGAAGCAGTACGCGCCGATGTCGATCGCGCAGATGGCGCTGTCGATCTACGCCGTCAACGAGGGTTACCTCGACGACGTGCCGATGGCCAAAATCCTGCCGTTCGAAGCCGGCCTGCACGCGCACCTGGCCAACAGCTACGGCGACCTGCAGAAATCCATCGTCGAAACCGGCAACTGGGACAAGGACATCGAGGCTTCCTTCAAGAAGCTGATCTCCGAGTTCAAGACCACTGGCAGCTGGTAACTAATCCGTAGGAGCGGCGCAAGCCGCGACCTTGGCGCCTCGCGGCGCCCCTACAGACCGAAGGAAAGAAAATGGCAGGCGGCAGGGAAATCAAAACCAAGATCAAGAGCGTGCAGAACACCCGCAAGGTGACGCGCGCGCTTGAGATGGTCTCGGCCTCGAAGATCCGCAAGGCGCAGGAACGCATGAAGGCCTCGCGCCCGTACGCGCGCCTGATGACGCAGCTGATCGGTCACATCGCCAAGGCCAACTCCGAATACACGCATCCGTTCATGGCCGAGCACGCGCAGATCAAGCGCGTCGGTTACGTCGTCGTCTCGACCGACCGCGGCTTGTGCGGCGGCCTCAACTCGACGATGTTCCGCCGCCTGATCGCCGACATGCGCGAATGGCAGGGCAAGGGCGTGGAAATCGATGTCGTCTGCATCGGCCAGAAGGCGTCGACCTTCTTCCGTCGCCTGCAGGTCACGATGGTCGGCTCGGTCACGCACCTCGGCGAGAAGCCGCAGCTCGACGCGCTGGTCGGCGTGATCAAGGTGATGCTGGACGGCTACAGCGCCGGCAAGCTCGATCGCGTCTTCCTTTGCTACAACGATTTCATCAATACCATGGCGCAGAAGCCGCGCCAGGACCAGTTGCTGCCGCTGCCGGCGTCCGAGACGCTGCAGTCCAAGCACGATTGGGACTACATCTACGAGCCGGGCGCCGAAGCGGTGCTCGATCACGTGATGACGCGCTACGTCGAGTCGCTGGTGTACCAGGCGGTGCTGGAAAACCTCGCCTCCGAACACGCCGCGCGCATGGTCGCAATGAAGTCGGCTTCCGACAACGCCACCAAGCTGATCGGCACGCTGAACCTGATCTACAACAAGGCCCGCCAGGCCGCGATCACCCAGGAAATCTCGGAAATCGTCGGCGGCGCCGCAGCGGTCTAACCAAATTGATGTAGTAGGAGCGATGGAAATCGCGACCAGATGTGACCGCGCAGTTTTCGTCGCGATTTCCATCGCTCCTACAACAAAGAAACGAAACGCTTCTCAGAGGATACGAAAATGAGCCAGGGCAAGATTGTGCAGATCATCGGCGCCGTCGTGGACGTCGAGTTCGGCCGCGACGACGTGCCGAAGGTGTACGACGCGCTGAAAGTCGCCGACACCGAGATCACGCTGGAAGTGCAGCAGCAGCTCGGCGACGGCGTCGTGCGCTGCATCGCGCTCGGCTCGACCGACGGTCTCAAGCGCAACCTGATCGCGACCAACACCGGCAAGGGCATCTCGGTGCCGGTCGGCGCCGGTACGCTCGGCCGCATCATGGACGTGCTCGGCAACCCGATCGACGAGGCCGGCCCGGTCGACGTCAAGGCGCACTGGGAAATCCACCGCGCTGCGCCATCGTACGAAGAGCAGTCCTCGACGAACGAATTGCTCGAAACCGGCATCAAGGTCATCGACCTGATGTGCCCGTTCGCCAAGGGCGGCAAGGTCGGCCTGTTCGGCGGCGCCGGCGTCGGCAAGACCGTCAACATGATGGAACTCATCAACAACATCGCCAAGCAGCACGCGGGTCTTTCCGTGTTCGCCGGCGTCGGTGAGCGTACCCGCGAGGGCAACGACTTCTACCACGAGATGAAAGATTCCAACGTGCTCGACAAAGTCGCGATGGTGTACGGCCAGATGAACGAGCCGCCGGGCAACCGACTGCGCGTCGCGCTGACCGGCCTGACCATGGCCGAGTACTTCCGTGACGACAAGGATCCGGTGACCGGCAAGGGCAAGGACATCCTGTTCTTCGTCGACAATATCTATCGCTACACGCTCGCCGGCACCGAAGTGTCCGCACTGCTCGGCCGCATGCCGTCGGCCGTGGGTTACCAGCCGACGCTGGCTGAGGAAATGGGCGTGCTGCAGGAACGCATCACCTCGACCAAGACCGGCTCGATCACCTCGATCCAGGCCGTGTACGTGCCCGCCGATGACTTGACCGATCCGTCGCCCGCGACCACCTTCGCCCATCTCGACGCCACCGTCGTGCTGAGCCGAAACATCGCTTCGCTCGGCATCTATCCGGCCGTCGATCCGCTCGACTCCACCTCGCGCCAGCTCGACCCGAACGTGATCGGCCACGAGCATTACGACACCGCGCGCAAGGTGCAGGCGACGCTGCAGAAATACAAAGAGCTCAAGGACATCATCGCGATCCTGGGCATGGACGAGCTCTCGGAAGAAGACAAGCAGGCCGTGTCGCGCGCCCGCAAGATCGAACGCTTCTTCTCGCAGCCCTTCCACGTGGCGGAAGTCTTCACCGGCTCGCCGGGCAAGTACGTCACGCTCAAGGACACCATCCGCGGCTTCAAGATGATCTGCGAAGGCGAGTGCGACCACCTGCCGGAACAGGCCTTCTACATGGTCGGCGGCATCGACGAAGCGTTCGAGAAAGCCAAGAAGATGGCCGAGAAGGCCTGATGCGTGAATCGTGAGCGGTGAGCGGAAACGCCATCACCACTCACCACTCACCGCTCACGAACATTAGCGAGAAGTACATGACCTCCACCATTCGTTGCGACATCGTCAGTGCCGAGGAAGAAATCTTCCACGGCGACGTGCAGATGGTCGTGGCCACCGGCGAAATGGGCGAGCTCGGCATCGCGCCGCGGCACGCCCCGTTGATCACCCGCCTCAAGCCCGGCAAGGTCGTGCTGACGCTGGCCAACGGCGACAAGCTCGACATCGTCGTCTCCGGCGGCATTCTTGAAGTGCAACCGCAGGTCGTCACCGTGCTTGCCGACACCGCGATCCGCGCCGAAGACATCGACGAAGGCAAGGCGCAGGCCGCGAAGGAAGAGGCCGAGCGCGCGATCGCCGGCAAGGATCCGAGCATCAGTCTGGAAGCCGCGCAGAACCAACTGGCGATGAGCCTGGCGCAGCTGCAGGCGCTCGAGCGCCTGCGCAAGAACCTCAAGCACTGAGGTCTGCGCTGCAAGCAGAAAAGACGCCGGCCAAGTGCCGGCGTTTTCTTTTCCGGCGCTCATTCGGATTTCGCCTCGACGCCGGTGCCGACTCCGTGTCTCGCCGATGATGGCCGAGCGGCGAATGGCTGCCGATGCCATCGCCGACGGCGCGCAGGCGGGTTGAGCGCAGGACTTTGCCGGCGACATCGCTGACAATGCCGGATCGGAAACCCGAACGAGCCAGAACCATGACCGCAGACGTCCGGATCGCCGTGCTGATCCCCTGCCACAACGAAGCGCTGACCGTGGCCAAGGTCGTTGCCGACTTCCGCGCAGCGCTGCCGCAGGCGGTGATCTACGTGTTCGACAACGCCAGCAGCGACGACACCGCCGCGCTGGCACGCGCCGCCGGCGCACGGGTGATTCCGGTGCCGGCCAAGGGCAAGGGCAACGTCGTGCGCAGCATGTTCCGCGATGTCGACGCCGATGTGCTGCTGATGGTCGACGGCGACGACACCTATCCGGCCGATCACGCCGAACGCCTGCTCGCACCGGTGCTCGCCGGCAGTGCCGATATGGTCGTCGGTACACGCCTGGAGGCGCACGCCGATTCGGCGTTCCGGCGTTTCCACGGCTTCGGCAACCGGCTGGTGCGCACGGTGATCTCGCAATTGTTCGGCACACGCATCGCCGATGTGCTCTCGGGCTATCGCGCTTTCAATCGTCGCTTCGTGCGCTCGATGCCGGTGCTCTCGCAAGGCTTCGAGATCGAAACCGAGATGACCGTGTTCGCGCTCGCGCAAGGCATGGTGCTGCAGGAAGTGCCGGTGCCATACGGGGCCCGCCCCGAAGGCAGCCATTCCAAACTCAATACCTTCCGCGACGGTTTCCGCGTGCTGCGCACGATCCTGTTTCTCTACAAGGATTATCGGCCGTTGCTGTTTTTCGGCCTCATCGCCACCGCCTGCATCCTCGCCGGCCTCGCTTTCGGCAGCATTGTCGTCCGCGAGTTCGCGCTCACCGGCCTGGTGACGCATCCATCCACGGCGGTGCTTGCGGTCGCGTTGATCCTGGTCGCGATGCTGTCGCTGGCGACCGGGCTGATCCTCGACACCGTCAATCGCCGCAGCCAGGAGTTGATGCGCCTGCTCACCGACCAGGTGCTACCGACGACACGGCGCACGATGGTTTCGTTGGATCGCGACGCAGAGGGCAAAGACTGAGCATTCCGACATCGCCCGGCAGATCGTTGCCCGGGCGATCGGATCGCAGCCGATAGGCAAACACCGGCGATGACTGCAGGCGTGGCGTTGATCGCTGGTCGGCAGTTGCTAAGATTGCCGCAGAACTCGCTCCCATCCGGACGCGAGGCCGATTCGGCTCACGCCATCGAGGTTCGCATGTCTGCTCCGTTGCACGTCGTCATCCTCGCCGCTGGCGAAGGCAAGCGGATGAAATCGCAGCGTCCGAAAGTGCTGCAGCCGATCGCCGGCACCGCGATGCTCGCGCATGTCATCGCCGCTGCCCGCGAATTGCAGCCTGCGGGTCTGCATATCGTGTTCGGCCATGGCGGCGATCAAGTCCGTACTGCGCTCGCCGCACAAGCCGATCTGCACTGGGCCGAGCAGGCGCAGCAACTCGGCACCGGTCATGCCGTGCAGCAGGCGATGCCGGCGATTCCCGACAACGCCCGCGTGCTGGTCCTCTACGGCGATGTGCCGTTGATCCGAGCGCAGACCCTGGCCGAATTGCTGCGCGCGCCCGGCATCCTCGCAGTGCTCGCCGCGGAGCCCGCGGACCCGACCGGTTATGGCCGCCTTGTGCTCGACGCCACCGGCCATGTCGCGGCGATCGTCGAGCAGAAGGACGCCGACGACGAGGTCCGACGCATCGGTCTGATCAACACCGGCATCCTTATCGCCGACGCTGCGAAGCTCAGACACTGGCTCGCGCAGTTGCGCAACGGCAATGCCCAGGGCGAGTACTACCTCACCGATATCTTCGCGATGGCGGCCGATGAATTCGCACCGGCGGCGTATGTGCGTGTTGCCGATCCGGTCGAAACCGAAGGCGCCAACGATCCCTGGCAGCTCGCGCAACTCGAGCGCGCGTTCCAGCGCCGCGCGGTGATGGCGTTGGCCGTGCAAGGCGTGCGTTTCGCCGATCCCGCGCGCTTCGATCAGCGCGGCGACGTCAGCGTCGGCCGTGATGTCGAGATCGACATCGATGTGATTTTCGAAGGTCGCGTCGTGCTCGGCGATGGCGTGCGCATCGGCCCGTATTGCCGGATCAAGGATGCGCAACTCGCGGCAGGCACGATCGTGCAGGCGCATTGCGATATCGACGGTGCCACAAGCCTGGGTGCATGCACGATCGGGCCGTATGCGCGCCTGCGTCCCGGCACCGAACTCGCCGAGGGCGTGCATGTCGGTAATTTCGTCGAGACAAAAAAAGCGCGGTTTGGCATCGGCTCCAAAGCCAATCACCTCAGCTATCTCGGCGACGCCGAAATCGGCGCCGGTGTGAACATCGGTGCCGGCACCATCACCTGCAACTACGACGGCGTGAACAAGTCGACCACACGCATCGAGGACGGCGCTTTCATCGGTTCGAATTCATCGTTGGTCGCGCCGGTCACGATCGGCGAAGGCGCAACCATCGGCGCCGGTTCGGTGATCACCCGCAACGCACCGCAGGGCGAGCTGACGATATCGCGCGGCCGCCAGCAATCGATTCCCGGCTGGAAACGTCCAACCAAAAATCCGTAGCCTGCGATCACGTAGGAGCCAGCTTGCTGGCGGCAGAGACATTCTTTGTCCTGGGTCCCTGCAAGCAGGCGAGCTTGGGTTAGCCACTGCCGAGGTAGACATGCCAGCAAGCTGGCTCCTGCCGGTTACGCGGGCAACACCAGTGCGACCATCAAACCGCCGCCTTCGCGATTGGCCAGGGCGATGCGACCACCGTGGGCCTCGGCGATTTCGCGGGCCAGCGCCAGGCCCAGGCCAGTGCCGCTGCGTTTGGTCGAATAGAACGGCACCAGCGCATTGGTGAGCACAGCCTCGTTCATGCCGCTGCCGCGATCGAGTACTTCGATACGCAACATTCCCGGTACGCGGCGCACCGACAGCTGCACGTCGTGATCGGCGGAACCGGATTCATGAGCGTTCTTGAGCAGATTGAGCAGCGCCTGTTCCATCTGCGCGAGATCGAAGCGACCCGCGTCCGGCGGCAGCGCGCCGACCAGTTCGAAGGCGATCTGCGAGGACAGGCGGGAAACGAAATCCGGCCAGGGCACGGTTTCCAGGCGTGGTGATGGCAGCTTGGCGAAATGCGCGTAGCCGCGGATGAAGCCTTCGAGATGGCGTGCGCGTTCTTCGATGGTCGCGAGAATTTCCGGCAGGCGCTCGCTCTGGCCGCGGCGCACGAGCTCCGCCCCCGAGTGCGCGAGCGAAGCCACCGGCGCCAGCGAGTTGTTGAGCTCATGGCTGATCACGCGGATGACTTTCTTCCAGGTCTGCACTTCCTGCCGGCGCAGTTCGACGGTGAGCTGACGCAGCAGCAGCAGTTCGTGCGCGCGTCCATTGAGGCGGAAGCCACGGCGCGCGAGATGGAAAACTTCTTCCTCGTCATCGTCGCCGACCGAAAACAGTCCGTCGCCACCGCGCGCCATCGCTTCGCGCAGCGGCGTCGCGGCGAGCTTGAGCACGGCGTCGAGCGTGTGGCCTTCAAGTTTTCGGCCTTGATTGAGCAGCCGGCGCGCGGCGAGATTGCCGTAGACGATCGGCCCGCCTTCGGCGACCAGCAGCATCGCCACCGGCGTGTTCTGCACCATCGTGTCGAGCAGCAGCTCGCGTTGCACCAGGCCCAGGCGTTGTTCGCGCAATACGTCGCCCAGCGCGTTGTGCGCTTCGACCAGATCGCCGAGTTCGTCGTGGCCGGGCCAGCGCAGGCTGAAGCTGAAATCGCCATCGCGAAAACTGGTGACGCTGCCGGTCAATGCGCGGAACAGCGACAGCGTTGGCCGCAGCTGCCGGTGCACGAGGGCGACCGCGATCGGCAGCATCACCAGCAAGGCGACGCTGGCGACCAGCCAGGGCAGGTCGAGAAAAAAATGATCGAGTGCGATCACCAGCGCCACGGTCGCGATCACCAGCAAGGCGATCAATGCGAATCGCCGTGCCGCCAGGGATCGACGAAAACTGCGCGTGCTCATGTCAGGGACGGGCGATGCCGAGGCGGTCCATGCGCCGATACAGCGCCTGCCGGCTCAAGCCCAGTTCGGCAGCGGCCTGCGCGACCACGCCGCCGGCTTTGGCGAGCGCACGTTCGATGCCGTCGCGGTCGGGCTCGATGTCATTGCTGGCAGCGATCGTCGTCGTCGCCAGCGGCAGGCCGAGATCGCCGGCGCGGATCATCGCCTGATTGGAAAGAAGGCTGGCGCGCTGCATCACGTTCTTGAGCTCGCGCACGTTGCCCGGCCACGTGTGCGCGAGCAGGCCCGCGCGTGCGCCGTCGTCCAGCGACTTTTCCGCGCCGAGGAAATGCAGCGCCAATGGCAGGATGTCGCCGGGACGCTCGCTCAAGGGCGGCAGGCGCAGTTCGATCACGTTGAGGCGATAGAAAAGATCTTCGCGGAAACTGCCGGCGCGGATCATGCCGGGAAGGTCGGCATTGGTCGCGCTGATCACGCGTACCTTCACTTGCCGCTCGCGATTGGAGCCGAGACGTTCGAAGCGCCCGGTCTCGAGCACGCGCAGCAGCTTCATCTGTCCGGCCGGCGGCAGGTTGCCGATTTCGTCGAGAAACAAGGTACCGCCATCGGCGGCCTCGAACTTTCCTTCGCGCGCCTTGCTCGCTCCGGTATAGGCGCCGGCGTCGGCGCCGAACAACTCCGCCTCGATCAGTTCCGACGGCAGCGCGCCGCAGTTGAGCGTGACCATCGGGCCATTCTTGACCGAGGAATTGGCCTGAATGATTTCGGCGATGCGCTCCTTGCCGGCGCCGTTCGGCCCGGTGATCAGGATCGGCACGTCGGCACGTGCGACCTGACAGGCGAGCGTGAGCACGCGCTCGGTGGCGGCATCGTTCCAGACGACGCCGCGCAGGTCGTAATTCTTTTCCAGCTCGCTGCGCTGTTTGCGTTCGCGCTGCACGCGCCGCTGCAACTCACGATTGGCCTGGCTGAGCTCGATCAGGTTTTCGACCGTCGCGATCAGGCGGCGGTCGTCCCAGGGTTTGGCCAGATAATCGGCGGCGCCGGCCTTGGCCAATTGCACCGCGGCATCCAGATGCGTCCACGCGGTCAACAGGATTACCGGCAGATCGGGAAAGCGCGTGCGGATCTCGCCGAACAACGCCTGGCCTTCTTCACCGGAAGTCGTGTCGGCGCTGAAGTTCATGTCCTGCACGACCAGGTCGACAGCGTTGCCGGCCAGCGTGGCCAGGCCGTCTTCGGGCGAGGTCGCGCGCAGCGTGTCGATATCGTGCAGGGAGAACAACACCTCGAGCGCGGTGGCGACCGAGGGGTTGTCGTCGATGACTAGTACTGTTGGCATCCGCCTAGGTTACCGTCACGCGCTGCGCGTGGCGATGGCTGGCGAGATGCTCGACGCGCGCCAGGCCGGCCCGTAGACCGCGAGCACGCCGATCAGCCACAACACCGTCGAGCCGATCGCGAGATAGCCCAGCGGCAGCTTGGGCAGTTCCAGCTGGCTCACCAGCAACTGGTTCAATGCCACCGCGAGCAGCAGGCCCGCGACGATACCGCCGGTGGTGATCATCAGATTTTCGGTGATGAAGTAGCGCAGGATGTCGATGCGCCGCGCACCGAGCGCGCGCCGCACGCCGATCTGCTTGCGGCGCTGGTTCACCCACAACGTCGCCATGCCGACGATGCCGCTGGCGGTGACCAGCAACAGCAACACGGTGACGGTGATCAGCATCCAGGCGATCGCGCGGTCGTCGCGGTACAGGTCGATGCGATCCTTCTCCATCGACTCCGTGCCCATCACCACCTGCCCCGGTACTTTGCCCAAGGCCGCTTCGACATCCTTCATCACGCGGTCGCGCTGGCCCGGTTCAGCACGCACCACGAACATTCCGTAGGACTCCACGCGGCGTGCCGCGAGGATGGTCGAAATCTCGCCGCGCTCGCCGACGTTCGCCCACGGCGTCTGCAGTTTCTCGACGACGCCGACGACCTGCAGCGGGAACGCATCCGAGCCGGTGCCCAGGTAGATGGTCTTGCCGACCGCGCTGCTGGCCGGGAACAATTTTTTCGCCAGCACCTGCGTGAGGATTGCGGTCCGGCCCAGGCTTTGCGTCTTGTCCGGATCGATGGTCTCGACGTCGTCGGCGACGAAATCGCGGCCTTCGATCAGTTTCAGGCCAAAGGTCTTGACCATCGAATCCTGCCCGAAATACATCGCGGTATTGGTCGTCGTTTCGGCTTGCTTGGTGTCCAGCGACAGACCCATGTTCCAGCCCGAGCGCGACAGCGGAGACTGGTTGGTGCGGGCGACCGAGGCGACGCCGGGGACGCCGCGGATCAGGTCGTAGTTTCGATCCTGCACCGCGAGCTTTCCTTCCGCGGACTCGGGGTCTTTCATCTGCGCCACGCCCAGCCGGAACATGCTGGTTTCGTCGGCGACGCCGCTGGTGCGCGCGGCCCGCTCCAGGCGATCGTGGATGATGTAGAGCGCGTTGGCGACGATCGCCAGACTCAAGGCGACCTGCGCGGCGATGAGCAGCGCGCCGGTCTTGTTGCGCAGCAGGGACGAGAGGATCGGACGGATTTCCATGGCGCTTCCTTATTGGGTCTTCAGTTGCAGGGCCGGCGTGACCTGGCAGGCGCGCCAGGTCGGCAACAGTCCGGCCAGGATGCTGGCAAAAATCGACAGCGCGAGGGTGAGGGCCAGCATCGCCCAGTCCATCTTCGCCACGATCGCCATCTCCTCCGATTGCATCGAGATCAGCCACAGCCCACCGAAACTCAGGATCAGCCCGAGCAAGCCGCCGACCAGCCCGATCACCGTCGCTTCAATCAGAAACTGCTGGAAGATGTTGCCGCGTGTCGCGCCCAGCGCGCGGCGTACGCCAACTTCGCCGGCGCGTGCCGAGAATTTCGCGAGCAGCAAGCCGACGGTGTTGACCAGGCACACCAGCAGGAAGCCGAATGCCAGCCAAGTTGAAAGTTTGGTATCGGCACCGACGACACCCAGGTGCTTCATCCACTCCATGACATTTTCCAGGCGGACGTTGATCGGCCGCGGGAAACGACCGAGCTTCTTCTGGTCGGTGACGTAGGCGACCAGGAATTCCTTGATGCGCGCCTGGTCACTGGCCGACTTTCCTTCAAACCAGAACTGGATCCAGTCGCATTCCGATGCGATCCAGCCCTGGTAACCCGGTTCCTTCGGGCCTTCGCCGGTGCAGTTGTTGTTGCCGTTGTTGCTGAACTCGTGGCGCACTGCGGTCTGGAACGGGATGAAGTATTCGTCGGCGCCGCTGAAGTTGCCGCCATTGCCGTTGATGAGGCGGTAGTAGCGCGGCAGCGGATTCCATTTGTCGATCACGCCGACGATCTGCCACTGCTCGCTGTCCATGGTGATGCGCTTGCCGACCGGATTGGTCTTGCCGAACAACTTCTCGCTCAGCTCGCGATTGAGCACGATGACGTTGGACTTCGCCGTTTCCGTAGCGACATCCCACGGCCCGCCATAGAGGAACGGAACATTGAACATCGCAAAGAAGTCGCGCGTCGGGGCGACGCCTTGCGCCAGGAACGGCGGCAAGTCGGCACGGCCGGTTTCGATCGCGTTGCCGACGCCGTAGACCGCCGTGCGCCGGACGCCTTGTCCGCTGCGCAACAGGTTGGTTGCGTCGGTGTAGTTCAACTGGTCGCTGGGCTCGTCGCCGGCGGCGTAGCCGACCAGAGGCGCGGTATCCACGCGCGGCACGAACAGGCGATCGCTCTTTTCCGGGATCGGATCGCCGGACATCACGTACAGCACGGTCAACGTCGCCATGCTGGCGGCGACGCCGACGGCAAGGGTGACGATCATCAGCGCGGTCAGTGCCGGATTGCGGCGCAGGCTGCGCAGGCCCAGGGTGAAGTAATAGGCGAACATGACGATGCTCCTCAGACGGTCGCGGCGACGGCGGCGAGCGAGGCGTTGGTCTCGCGCAGCAGATCGGAAACCTGACCGTCGATGATGTGCACGTTGCGCTGTGCGCGTGCGGCGAGTTCAGGATCGTGCGTGACCATCAGGATG
>NZ_DATGBO010000035.1:0-9410 GCF_035312645.1 Arenimonas sp. | reverse complement strand
ACGACAGCTCGCCATCCCTACGCAGCTTCGATCGCTCGCCCGAGGCGGAGCCGTCCGAGCATCTGTGGCGCGGCGTCCTCGCCACCGATTTCGCCGCCGGTACGCATCGCATCGACGTGCGCGCATTCGATCGCTGGCGCGGCGAAGTCACCGCCAGCACGAGTTACCAGTTGCTAGACGCCACGCCCTGACAGGCCTGTCACGCGTGCGACCGGCATCGCGGATTGGATGATCTCGTGTGCAGCGCAGGCTACGGCGAGAATGGAACCGCAGGCGCGGGTTTCAGCGTGGCATCGAAGACCGCGAGCTTGCCGCCGATCAGGCTGCCCTCATCGATCTGCGGTACCGATGGTGTGTAGTTCTCCGCGAGTTCCCATTCGCGCACGTCGTGGCTGGCCAGCGCGAAGGCCTGGCGGAAATCCGTGGTCCGGTTCAGCGCATCGGTGAGGAAGGCCTTGCCGAACCAGGTGATGTGCGAATCGTTGCCGCAGCCGAAGGACGCGCGATCGGCGCGTGCGGCGGTGATGACGAGCGTGTGGTCGTCGTGCAGGGCATCGATGAAACCACCGGAATAGCAAGCTGAAACGACCACGATGCGCCAGCGGATGCCGGCATCGTCGAGGGCGGCGCGCAAGTTGGTCGGGGTGATCTGCTGCATCGGCAGTGGATCGAGGTCGACGAACAATTCGTGATCCTCGCTGCCGTGACTGGTGAGGAACAACAACAGCACGTCTTCGCTGGTGTCCATCTTGTCGGCGATCCTGCGCAGACCGCTGCGCAGGTTTTCCAGTGTCGCCATCGGACTGCTGTCGAGCGTGACTGGCGAGTTTATCAACGAAAGAACGCGCCCCTCGCTGCCGAAACGCGCACTCATCAACTGCGAGAAATAGTCGACCTCGTTGCGGAACACGCCTTCCTGGCCGTCACCGGCGAAACCCAGCGCGAAGAGGTCCACCTTGCCTGGCGTTTGCGCACGCAAGGCCGCCGTCGCGGCAGCAAGCATCGCCGGTTGGCGGGCGAGCGCGGCGTCGGCGCGTTCGGCGAACTCGGCTTTTTCATCCGGGCTGGGCACAGGCGCACCCGAAACCGGGTCGGCGGCATCGGCAGCCGGCGTCTCTTCTTCGGGCACGTACCAGAGCCAGGCGTCGTGACGCTTGCTCACCGACAGCAGCAGAAATCCCGCGACCAGGAGACTCGCGCACAAGCGGCGCACGAAGCTCGCTTCGGCCGCGAGGAATCCCAGGGTCCGCAACAGCACCGCCCAGCAGACGAAGGCGATCAGCACGCGCCAGGCGCTGATCTGCACGTCTTCGGCATCGGGCATGAACTGCGGCAGTTGCAGCGACAGCGCCAACCACGGAATGCCGGCGACCAGGATCAGGCCGGCGAACGTCAGCCACAGTGCCGGCCGGCGAATCGTCATGACGCCCAGCCATGCAGCGATCAGCACGCAGAAGAAATACAGGGCGTGCAGCGGCAGGTTGTCGGCAAAAAAATTCGAGCCGGGCTCGCTGAGTCCGATGTCCTGGATCTCGAACACCAGCATCGAC
The DNA here is from genome assembly GCF_035312645.1 of Arenimonas sp. Taxonomy (GTDB): domain Bacteria; phylum Pseudomonadota; class Gammaproteobacteria; order Xanthomonadales; family Xanthomonadaceae; genus Arenimonas. Next base: position 7,860 of record NZ_DATGBO010000035.1, on the reverse strand, counting down.
AGCAGCGCGAGCATCAGAAAACTGCCGAAGCCGGCGAGCAGTGGCGAAGACCGTGGCCGTCGCAGGAACGCCAGCGACAGGCCCTGGCCGATCAGGCGTAAGAGTTGCGAAGCGCGGCCGGGCGACGAAGCCATCGGCTTAGACGTCGATGTCTGCGAATGAGGTCACGCGTGCATGGCCATGGCAGGCCTCGCCGAGGCGCGGTGCGGGATAGTCTTCGCGACGATCGAGCAGCACGGTGTCGAGTCCGGCCTCGCGCGCGGCATCGAGTTCCTCGACGACGTCGGAAAGAAAAAGGATCTGCTCGCCGGACAGGCGCAACGCGTCGAGGATGTTGCGATAGCTGCGTGCGTCGCGCTTGCCACCGACGTCGGTGTCGAAATAGCCGGAGAACAGCGGCCGCAGATCGCCGGCATCGCTGTGGCCGAACAACAGTTTCTGCGCCGGCACCGAGCCTGAGGAATACACGAACAAGGCGTGGCCGCCGGCATGCCAGGCGCGCAGCGCCGCGGCGGCATCGGGATAGATGTGCGCTGTGTATTCGCCATCCTCGTAACCGGATTTCCAGATCATTCCCTGCAGCGCCTTCAGCGCCGGATGCTTGCGGTCGCTGTCGATCCAGCCCTGCAACACCTCGATCAGCACGTCGTCGCTGCAGACGCTGCCGGCATCGACCGCGGCGGCATCCAGCCAATGCCGCACTTCCAGTTCGCCGCCGTGGCGACGCACGAATTCCGGCAGCGCTTTGCGCGCATACGGAAACAGCACGTCCTTGACGAAGGAGATCGAACTGGTGGTGCCTTCGATGTCGGTGAGGATGGTTTTTTTCATGGACTGGTCTGCAGGCCTGCGTTGGTTCCGATCCATCATCCCGGCGCAGGCCGGGACGACGGATGAAGGTATGGTGCGCGTCGCACGCGAGCCGCCGGTTTTCAGCGCGCCTGCCCAACCTCGAAGCGCGGGAATTTCTGCGCCCAATCCGTGCCGGTGAAATGGCCGACCCAGCCGTCCGGCTCGGTGAAAAAGCGGATCGCGACGAAATACGGCTCAGGACCCATGTCGAACCAGTGTCTGGTGCTGTCGGGTACGCCGATCAAGTCGCCTTGTTCGCAGAGGATTTCATAGACCAGCGTCCCCACGTGCAGCGTGAACAGTCCGGCGCCGGCGACGAAGAAACGCACTTCGTCTTCCTTGTGAAAGTGCTCGTCGAGGAATTTCCTGCGCATCGCCTCGCGGTCTGGGTGCGCGGGCGAGATGCTGACCACGTCGACGGTGCGGAAACCCTTCTCAGCGACGATGCGATCGATGTCTTCACGATACGCCGCCATCACGTCGGCCTGCGTCGCTCCCGGCGTCACTGGCGCGCTGGCCTGCCATTGCTCGAAGCGGACGCCGATTTTCGCCAGTTGCTCGGAGATTTGTTCGTGCTTGCTGGCGACCAGCAACGGCAGGGTGGGAGCTTCTTCGGAAAAAATACGCAGGCGGCTCATCGGTGCAGCGTCCTCATTTGTAGTTCGCAGGCCAGCAGGAATTCGAAGGCTTCCAGATGCCGGCGTGCTTCGGCCATGTCGCTGCCCCAGGCGTACATGCCGTGGCCATTGATCAGGTAGCCCCAGAGCGGGGCGTTGTCGAGCAAGACGTCGACCTGCGCGGCCAAGGTCGGGATGTGCTGGTTATTGGGCAGGATCGGCACGTCCATCTGCGTGGCATGCGTGCTCTGTCCGCGGAACGCCTTGATCAGCTCGTAATCTTCGAAGCGGATATGCGTGGCGCCGCCGTAGAGACGCGAGGACAGCGTCTGCACCAGCGAGTGCGTATGCAGCACGCAGCCGATGTCCGGGTCGCGTTTGTACAGTTGCGTGTGCAGCAGGGTTTCGGCGGAAGGACGATGCTCGGTGGCGACGGCGTGGCCGTCGAAATCCACCACCATGATGTCGGCCTCGCACAGCTTGCCCTTGTCGCGGCCGGAGACGGTGATCGCGGCGTGGCGGTCGTCCAGGCGCATCGAGAAATTGCTGCTGGTTGCCGGCGTCCAGCCGAGCGCGGACAACTCGCGCGTGTTGGCGATGATTTCCTGGGCGCAGGCGTGCAGCCGGGCGGGGTCGTAGGGCAGGGTCGTCATGGGGAGAGTTTAGCGGCAGCCCGGTCTGTTCGCCCGCGTTTGATCCGCGTCAACGCCGCATTCACGGTCCGGCGCTATATTGCCCGCACTTATCGTCGAGGTGCGCCATGAAAATCCAGCAGCCCAGCCGTCGCCGTTTCCTGATCCAGGCCGCCGTTGCCGCCACCGCCCTGCCGCTGCTCGCCTCGCTGGCGCGCTCGCCGGCCGAGGCGCAGGCCCTCAAGAAACTCACCGCCGACAATGCCCAAGCCAAGGCCCTGGGCTATGTCGATGACGCCAGCAAGAGCAGCAATGCGGCGCACAAGGCCGGCAGCCTTTGCAGCAATTGCCAGTTCTTCACTGCCTCGACCGGCGCCTGCGCCCTGTTCGCGGGCTACAGCGTCAACAGCAAGGGCTGGTGCTCGGCCTGGGCCAAGAAGGCCTGATCCGCGACAGCCTTTCCCGCGCGTCTCGAACCCTGAGACGCCGCGCCCCGTAGAATCGGCCCCAGCCGGATAGGCGGGGCCGTTTTCTTTTGGGCCACCGGCGATCGCCCCGCCGCGCCCCTGACCGGGAAACGGAATGGAACTCCTGCTTTACGTGCTGATTGTGCTGGCGGTGGTCGCCATCGTTTTCCAGATCCTGCTCTGGCGTCGCGATCCAGCCCGCAGGTTGGCGGCGGAACTCGAATCGCAGCTGACGCTGCTGCGCGCCGACATCGACCGCGTCGAGCGCAACGTGCGCGAAGAACAGCGCACCGGTCGCAACGATGCGCAGGCAGCGCTGGGCGGCTTCGATGCGCGCCTCGGGCAATTCACCGAGCGCACTGAAGTCGGCCTCGGCGCTCTGCGGCAGAATCTTGGCGACGATGCCCGGCGTTCGCGCGAAGAATCTGCGGCCGGGCAGCAGCGCCTCGGCGAGTCGTTGCAGGTGCGTCTGGAAAAACTCAACGAAACCACTGAGCGCCGTCTGGCCGATGTCCGGCAGACGCTGGAAGGCCGGCTCAAGGACATCCAGACCGACAACGCCGCCAAGCTCGAGCAGATGCGGCAGACGGTCGACGAAAAATTGCAGTCGACGCTGGAAACACGCCTGGGCGAATCCTTCCGCCTGGTCTCGGAACGTCTCGAACAGGTGCAGCGCGGCCTCGGCGAAATGCAGAGCCTGGCCACGGGCGTCGGCGATCTCAAGCGCGTGCTCGGCAACGTCAAGACGCGCGGCATCTTCGGTGAAGTCGCGCTGGGCGGTATCCTGGAACAAGTCATGACAGCCGACCAGTACGCAGCGAACGTGGCCACTGTCCCCAACTCCAACGAGCGCGTCGAGTACGCGATTCGTCTGCCGGGTGCTGCCGATCAACCCGATATGCCGGTGTGGTTGCCGATCGACGCAAAATTTCCGCGCGAGGATTACGAACGCCTGCTCGATGCCCAGGAACGCGCCGATACCGATGCCGCCGCGCTCGCCGGCACGGCGCTGGAGCGGCGCATCCGCGACGAGGCGAAGACGATCGCACTCAAGTATGTCTCGCCGCCGCATACCACCGACTTCGCGATCATGTTTCTGCCGACCGAAGGTCTGTATGCCGAGGTGCTGCGGCGACCGGGCATCGTCGAGGTCTTGCAGCGCGACCATCGCGTCGTCGTTGCCGGCCCGACCACGCTGTCGGCGATCCTCAATTCCCTGCGCATGGGATTCCGCACACTGGCGATCGAACAGCGTTCCAGCGAAGTCTGGCAGGTGCTGGGCGCGGTGAAGACCGAGTTCGGCAAGTTCGCCGGCGTGCTGGAAAAGACCCGCAAGAAGCTCACCGAAGCGACCAACGTGATCGACCAGGCCGACATCCGCACGCGCGCGATCGAGCGCAAGCTGCGTGGCGTCGAGGCCGCCAGCGAGGGCGACAGCCAGCGTCTGCTGGGCGGCGCGCTTGGCCTTCCCGAAACCGACGCAGACGAATCGGACTCCGAAAACGACAACGGCGCGGAATAATCCGCGCCGTTGTTTTTGCACGATGGGTTGAATCAATCCGAGTGCGAGGTGCCGTTGGCCAGATGGCTGCGGCGGTAGCCATAGAGGTAGTAAACAACCAGGCCGATGATCGCCCAGCCGAAGAACAGGCCGACCGTGTACATCGATAGATTCAGGAACAGCAGCAGGCAGCCGATGATCGCGAGCGGGCAGACGATCCAGACCAGCGGCGTCTTGAACGGGCGTGGGCGGTTCGGCTGCTTGACGCGCAGGATCATCACGCCGACCGCAACCATCATGAAGGCGAACAAGGTGCCCGAGTTGGAGATGTCGGCAAGGATGCCGACCGGGAACATCGCCGCGAACAGCGATACCGCGATGCCGGTGAGGATCGTCACCACGTGCGGCGTGTTGAAGGTCGGATGCACCTTCGCCAGGATCGGCGGCAGCAGGCCGTCGCGCGACATGGTGAAGAAGATGCGGGTCTGGCCGTAGATCATCATCAGCACCACCGACGGCAGCGCCAGAGCAGCGGCGAGGCCAATCAGGTTGCCCATGGTCTGGAAGCCGAGCTGGCGCAGCACGAACGCCAACGGTTCCTTGCTGCACACGAGCATCTGCATGCCCTTGGCGGCGGCGGCCTGACAGGCTGCAGCCATCTCCGGCGTTCCCGGGCTAAGAGCCGAGCCGTCCGCAGCGAACATCGGCGTCGAACCGACCGAGCCGACGGCGGCATAACCCACCAGCATGTAGAAAATGGTGCAGACCACCAACGAACCGATCAGGCCGATCGGGATGTTGCGGTTCGGGTTGGTCGTTTCCTCGGCCGCCGTCGAGACGGCATCGAAGCCGACGAAGGCGAAAAAGATCGACGCAGCGGCACCGAGCACACCGATACCACCGAGCGGGCTACCCCAACCGGTCGGCAGGAACGGATGGAAGTTCGGATCCTTCGCGGCCGGCAACGCGATGATGATGAAAGCGGTCAACGCTGCGACCTTGATCATCACCAGCACGGCATTGACCTTGGCGCTCTTGGACGTACCGATGACCAGCAGCACGGTCACCACCAGCACGATCAGGAAGGCGAGCAGGTTGAAGGCGCCGCCGTCGTACGGTCCTGTTCGCAAGAATTCGGGCAGTGCCATCCCCGCACTTTTCAGCAGGCCATTCATGTAACCGGACCAGCCCACGCCGACCGCACCGGCGGCAACGGCGTATTCCAGTACCAGTGCCCAACCAACGACCCAGGCCAGCGATTCGCCGAGCACGCCGTACGTATAGGTATAAGCGGAGCCCGACACCGGCACCATCGCCGCGAGTTCGGAATAGGCGAGCGCAGCCAGCGCGCAGACAACGGCCGCGATGACGAAGGCGACCATCATGGCGGGACCGGCTTTCTGGCCGGCTTCAGCGGTCAATACGAAGATACCGGTACCGATGATGGCGCCGACACCCAGCAATGTGAGTTGGATTGGACCGAGCTGGCGCTTGAGACTTTTCTTCTCGGCGGTTTCCAGAATCTGATCCAGCGACTTGACGCGCTGAAATAGCATGTTGCTCTCCCCCAGGATGGTTCGATGGACCGCTGTCGTATCGCGGCTGTATAAGGCCCCGGTACCATACGCGAGCCGCCCGCAGACCAGCAAGGGCGCTGTCCGGACCCATCGATGCTGAACGAAGCGCAGCGGCAAGTCCTTGATCTGTTGCGGCCTTTGCGCGATTCGCCGGCTTTCGAGGCAGGGCTCGTCGATCAATTCATGACCTTTGCCGGTGTGCATCCGGACTGCTGCGAGCGAAGTTTGCCCATCGGCCACTTCACTGGCTCCGCCTGGCTGGTCTCCGCGGATGGCCTGCGCGTCTTGCTGATGCATCACCGCAAGCTCGATCGCTGGCTGCAGCTGGGCGGCCATGCCGATGGCGATGGCGAGCTCGCGCGGGTGGCGCTGCGGGAAGCGGAGGAGGAATCGGGGCTGACCGGCTTATCGGTGCTGCCCGATGTTTTCGATCTTGATCGCCATGCGATTCCGGCACGCGGCAATGAACCGGAACATTGGCACTACGACGTGCGTTTCGTGGTGCGCGCGTCGGACAACGAGGCGTACGTGGTCAATGAGGAATCGCATGACCTCGCCTGGCGGCGTATCGATGAAATCGCCGTCGATGCGCAGGCCGATCAATCGCTGCGGCGGATGGCGCAGCGATGGTTGAGTTCGTAGGAGCGGGCATGGCCGCGATTCTCTAAGGTGTGACCGGCAATAAAAATCGCGGCCATGCCCGCTCCTACGTGGAAGCTCAGGCTCTTCCTGCAAATTCTCCGGTCACCGTACTCACGTGGATCTTCTCGCCGTTGCTGATGTATTCCGGCACCTGGATTTCGATGCCGGTGTTCAGGCGCGCGGGCTTCGGGCGCTTGGTGGCGGTGCCGCCCTTGAGTTCCGGCGGGGTTTCCACGACTTCCAGAATCACGCTCGCCGGCAGCAGCACTGCAACCGGCGCGTCGTCGATGATCTGGATGTAGCAGCCTTCCAGGCCTTCGCTGATGTATCCGGCGTTGTCGCCGACCACGTTGGCGTCGAGCTGGTAGGGCGAATAATCCTCGACGTCGAGGAAGACAAACGCGTCGCCATCCTTGTACGAGAACGTCGCCTCGCGGCGGATCAGTTCGACTTCCTTGAGCTCGTCTTCACTGCGCAGGCTCAGGTCGAACTTGTTGCCGCCCGGCACGCTGTACATGATGAAGCGGAAGGTGACGTTGCCGCTGCGGCCTTGCGCCGCGCTGCGCTCGATGTCGCGCACCTGATAGACGGTGTTGTTGTGTTCGACGACGTTGCCTTTCTTGACTTCGGAGGCTTTCATTGGGTTTCCTGAATTTGCGTTTGTAGGAGCGATGGCAATCGCGACCCTTCGGCGGGCGAACCAAGTCGCGATTGCCATCGCTCCTACGGATGGGATGGTTACTTCGGCGCCAGGCGCACGGCGCCGTCGAGGCGGATGGTTTCGCCGTTGAGGTAGCGGTTGCCAAGGATGAAGGCGCAGGTGTCGGCGAATTCTTCCGGGCGGCCCAGGCGCGACGGGAACGGGATCGAGGCGCCCAGCGATTCCTGCACGGCGGGCGGCATGGTGTCGACCATCGGTGTCCAGAAAATGCCTGGAGCGATCGTCATCACGCGGATGCCGAAGCGCGCGAGTTCGCGCGCCATCGGCAGGGTCATCGCAACCACGCCGCCTTTCGAGGCTGAATACGCGGCTTGGCCGATCTGGCCTTCGTAGGCGGCGACCGAGGCGGTGTTAATGATCACGCCGCGCTCGCCGTCATCGCCCGGCGCGTTGTGTTGCATCAGGTCGGCCGCGCCTTTGGCGACATTGAAACTGCCGATGAGGTTGACCATCACGGTGCCGGCAAATTGCTTGAGTGGCATCGCGCCTTCCTTGCCCAGCACGCGACCGGCGCCGAGGATGCCGGCGCAGCTGATCGCGGCGTTGAGGCCGCCGAGGAATTCCTTCGCGCTGGCGAGATTGGCCTGTACCTGGGCTTCGTCGGTAACGTCAGTGCGGAAATATTTCGCGTTGCCGCTGCCGAGTTCGGCGACCGCAGCTTCGCCCTTGAGATCGCTGATGTCGAACAACGCAACCTTGCCGCCTTGTTTGACCAGGTGCTTTGCGACGCCGAGGCCGAGGCCGGAGACGCCGCCGGTAATCACGGCGCGGGTTTGGGAAAGTTGCATGGGATGCCCCGAAACAGGAAAGCGGCGATTTTACCAAGGCTTGCGATGCAAGCGACCATCTTT
>NZ_DATGBO010000034.1:0-10204 GCF_035312645.1 Arenimonas sp. | reverse complement strand
GTCGCGCCGAAGGCGTGGCGTTGGCTGCCCCGTCCTTCGGCCGTGTCGATGCGGGCTGGATGATCGCCTCTGCCGGCGACCTCGCGGTGACCTGGGGCGGCGGCAACAGTTCGCCAAGTTGGCTGCGCATCTGGCGCCGTCCTTCGGCCGGGGACGCGCCTGGTTTAGGATGGCGGCTTGCGGTGGACATCAGTCGGGCCGCGCCAGCACCGAAAGAATAAATGTCCGCAGCCATCATTTCCGCGCCCGTCCGGGGCGCCGCTTCGCCTCGCCGCAAACGTCGCTGGCTACGCCTGATCTTTTTCTGGCTGCCGCTGTGGTTCGTGCTGATCACGATGGCCCAGGTGCTGGTGCTGCGCTGGGTGCCGCCGTTCACCAGCGCTTTCATGATCGACCGCCAATTCGAGGCAATCAGCGCCGGCGATTGGCAATTCCGGCCGCGCTACGAATGGCAGGAGTGGAACAAGCTATCGCCGAACCTGCCGATTTCCCTGGTCGCGGCCGAGGATCAGAAATTCCCGTCGCACAACGGCTTCGACTTCCAGGCGATCGACAAGGCGATGGCGCACAACAAGCACAGCAAGCGCGTGCGCGGCGCCAGCACGATCAGCCAGCAGGTCGCCAAAAATCTTTTTCTCTGGCCCGGCCGTAGTTATCTGCGCAAAGGCCTGGAAGCCTGGTACACGGTGCTGATCGAGTTGTTCTGGTCCAAGCAGCGCATCCTCGAGGTCTACGCCAACATCGCCGAGTTCGGCGATGGCATCTATGGCGCGGAAGCTGCAGGAAAAACTTTCTTCGGACATTCCGCGATCCGGCTCTCGCCATCGGAGAGCGCTCGTCTGGCGGCGGTGCTGCCCAATCCAAAAAAATACAACGCGCGCAAACCTGGGGCGTATGTGCTGCGGCGCGCGAACTGGATCCAGCGCCAGGTCGGCCATCTTGGTGGTGCCAGTTACCTGGCCTCGGGCCGCGCGCTGGAAAACGTCGACGACGACGAAGACGACAGCGCCGAATAAGCCAGCAAGGCAATCGCCGCGCCGAGCAACTGCGCGGCGATGAAAGCGGCGACATCGCCGGGACGGATGCCGGCAAACGTCTGTGTCAGCGCCCGTGCCAGTGTCACCGCCGGATTGGCGAATGAAGTACTCGCAGTGAACCAGTACGCCGCGAAGATGTAACTCGCCACGAGAGCCGGTACCGAAGCCGGGCGATGTTCGCGCGCCAGCAAGATAGTCAACAGCAAGCCGAAACTGGCGACCGCCTCGCTCAGCCACTGCGCCACGCCGGTGCGCACATGCGTACCGGGTTCGATCAACGGCAGCGCGAACATCGCATGCGCGAGCATCACACCAGCGATCGCCGCGACGATTTGCACCGCGATATAGGCGAGCGTTTCCCGCGTGTCGAGTTCGCGCCGCCAGCGCATCGCCAGCGTCACCAATGGATTGAAATGCGCTCCGGAGATTGGCCCGAGCAGCGCTATCAGCACGTACAAAATCCCTGCGGTGGCCGCGGCATTGGCCAGCAGCGCGATGCCGTCGTTGCCGCGCGACAGTGCCACGCCCATGATTCCGGAACCGACGACCGTGGCGAGCAACGACGCCGTGCCGATGAATTCGGAGAACAGTTTCTTCGACAGGCTCATCGCAGCGACGCCAGCAGTTTTTGCACGCGCGCGGATATTTCGTCGCGCACGGCGCGGTAGGCATCGTCGTCCATGTGCCGCGGATCCGGCAGCGCCCAGTCCTCGCGGCGTTTTGCCGGCACCCAGGGGCAACTGTCGCCGCAGCCCATGGTGATCACCGCATCGAACTCGCCGGTGATCTGATCCAGTGATTTCGAATCGTGCGCACCGAGGTCGTAGCCCAGTTCCGCCATGAAACGCAGCGCCTTGGGATTGATCACACCCGAAGGCCGGGAGCCGGCGCTGATCGCCTCGACGGCATCGCCGCCATGGATGCGCGCAAACGCCTCGGCCATCTGGCTGCGATTGGCGTTTTCGACGCAGACGAACAACAGGCGTTTTTTTTCGGACATGTCTGGATTCAATCCCGTCGGGTGATATTGCGCAGTTCTCGCCCTGCCGCAAAGCGATCAAAATTTGTCCGGTGGCAGCGACAACTCGATGCTGTGGTGTAGGACAGGCACTGCGTTGCGGAAAGCGGATGCTTGGTCGGATCAGCAGCAACCGGACTGCGGTGCACAGCAGGACGTACCTTTGTCGACGCGGGGCTTCATCGCCTGCGGATCGGGGGTGCAGGCGGCGCCGTCGGTCGCGCAGGCTTTTTTGCCTTCGTGGTACGTCGTCGCTTCGCCGTGGGTGTGAAAGGTTTCCCAACGCGTGCCCTGCGGATCCTCGGTCCAGGCCTTGTCCGATCGCGCGTAGCAGCACACCGTTGCTTCTTCGGGGATGACGCTGCCGCCGGCCGTATCCAGGCGAACGCCGAGCTCGGCCAGTTCTTCATCCGATTCGGCCTGGATGCCCAAGTGGTCGACTCCCTGCACGCGACCAGTGTTGGAAATCGCGAAATTCACCCGCGGATCCTCGAGCATCCACTTTGCGTAGTCGGCCTTGAGTACATGCGGCGCGCTGGCGAACAGAGTGGAATAGAAGCGCACGCTAGTCGGCAGATCGGCAACATTGAGATGGACATGAAAGCGCTTCATCAGCGGACTCCGGAGTCTTTTTGTGGAGGGCAGGACACATCGGGGCTGCAGCCAACACCCTGACAACAGTTTTCGCCGAGGTAGGCGAGCAGGGCATTCATCTGCGGATAGTTGGCGCGGACGCGGATGACGCGGCCCTCGCGTTCGTCATCGGCAAGGCCGGCGGCGCGCAGGACATTCAGATGCGCGCTCAATGTGGCCGGCGGCAGCGCGAGGCGATCTTTCAGTTCGCCGACCGACAATCCCGCCGGGCCGGCCTGCACCAGCTGACGAAAAGCCGCGAGCCGGGACTCGTGGCCAAGGGCGCGCAGCGCTTCGAGGGCGGCAGTGGTTTCCATAATTCGATAATTCCGGAATTATGGAATCGTGTCAAGCCGCGGGGACGAGCGGCTACCATCGGGCCATGGAAACCACGCCCGTGCTCGCTGTCGTCATCGCCGCCTACAACGAAGAGGAAGCCTTGCCCGGCATGCAGACGCGGCTGGCCAAGGTTTTCGATGCGTTGCCGATGCCGGCGCGCGTGCTTTATGTCGACGACGGCAGTCGCGATGGCACCTGGGCAGCGTTGACCGCGCTTGCCGCCGCCGATCCACGTGTGTCGCTGCTGCGTCTGGCGCGAAATTTCGGCAAGGAACTGGCGCTGACCGCCGGTCTGGATCTGGTCGATGGCGATGCCGTGATCGTGCTCGACGCCGATGGTCAGGATCCGCCTGAACTGATCCCGGCCTTCATCGCACGCTGGCAGGAAGGCTATGACGTCGTCTACGGCACGCGCACGGCGCGACCGGGCGAGAGCTGGCTCAAGCGCGTAACCGCGAACGCGTTCTATCGCGTGATCAATCGTCTTTCCGATATCCCGATTCCCGCCGACACCGGCGACTTCCGCCTGATGTCGCGTGCCGCGCTGGAATCGCTGCGGCAACTGCGCGAGCGCCAGCGTTTCATGAAAGGCCTGTTTGCCTGGGTCGGTTATCGGCAGGTATCGCTGCCGTACGAGCGCCAGGCGCGCATCGCCGGCGACAGCAAATTCAACTATTGGCGGCTGTGGAATCTCGCACTCGACGGCATCACCGGGTTTTCCACGGTGCCGTTGCGCGTCGCGACCTACATCGGCTTGCTGACTGCGATGGTCGCGTTCGCCTACGGTGGATGGATCGTCATGAAGACCGAGCTCTGGGGTGATCCAGTGCAGGGCTGGCCGACGCTGATGGCAGTGGTGCTGTTTCTGGGCGGCGTACAACTGGTCGCGCTGGGCATCATCGGCGAATACCTCGGCCGGCTCTATCTCGAGGCCAAGCAGCGGCCCTTGTACCTGATCCGCGAGCGCTGGCCGCGACCATGAGCGGCGTGTTCACCGCCCGCGCCGGAAGGACTATGATGACCCGTCATTCGTGAGCGGAGGCGCCATGCGCAAGGTCAGCCATATCCTCGAAGACAAGGGCGCCCGCGTGATCACGGTGCCGCAGGAAGCGCCGGTTCTGGAAGTCATCCGCCTCATGGCCGAGCACCACATCGGCTCGGTGCTGGTGATGCGCGGTCCGGAAATCATCGGCATCGCCACCGAACGCGACTACGCCCGCAAGGTCATCCTGCAGGGCCGTTCCTCGGCCGACACGCCAGTCAGCGTGATCATGTCCAGCCCCGTCGTCTGCGTTTCGCCCGGCGATACCGTGCCGGCATGCATGGCGATCATGACCGAGCGCAAGCTGCGCCATCTGCCGGTCGTCGACGATGGCCAACTGATCGGCATGGTCTCGATCGGCGATCTGGTGCGCTCGGTAATCGAGGACCAGCAGATGGAAATCCACCAGCTGCAGCAATACATCACCAGCTGAGCCTGCGCGGCAGGGTTTTGCCGGGGGGCGGGTCCATGGGAACATAGCTCCCATCCGTTGTTTTCGCCCCAGAAAGCCCGCAATGATCATTTCCCGGAAACACCGCTACATCTTCTTTCCCATACCAAAAACCGGCACGCATTCAGTTCGCCAGGCGCTGCGCGAAAGCATGGGCGAGGACGATCTCGAGCAGGTCGGTCTGTTCGTCCAGAAGAGGTTTCCGTTCCCGGAGTTCGCCGACATCACGCATGGCCACATCAGTGCCAGGGAAATCCGTCCGGTACTCGGCGACGAAGTGTTCGACGACTATCTGAAGTTCACCTTCGTGCGCAATCCGTTCGATCGCTTCGTGTCCTACTGCGCTTTCATGAGCCGCGGCACGCCGCATTTCGAGACGTCGCCGACGGCTTACATGAAGCACATCATCCGGGAAATGCGTCCGGTCAATCACCTGCTGTATTTGCCCCAGTACAGTTTCGTGGTCGATGCCGAAGGCAGGCTGACGACGGATTTCATTGGTCGCAACGAAACCATGCAGGCCTCATACGATCAGTTGTGCCAGCGCCTCGGCATCGCTTCGCGCACGCTCGACAAGGTCAATAGTTCCAAGCACCGGCCCTGGCAGGAATACTATGATCGCGACCTGATCGGCTGGGTTTCCGAGCTGTACCAGAAAGATCTCGAAATGTTCGACTACCGGTTCGAATGACCATGTACGCCAATCCGCGCAAGACCCGCTCCGTCAAATTTCTCGGCCCCGTCGAACTCGGCACATTGGTCGACGACGTGCTGGCGATACCCGAGGAAATCTGGGATATCGAGAATGCCGGCAAACCCAATCAGTTCGCCGCTCTCGATCAGACCAAGCACATCATTTTCCGGTTCGTGAACCATCTCGATGATTGGCGCGAGTCGCACAATCGCAGCCTGTGGTCCGACTGGCAGGACCGCCTGCTGCCGATCCTGCAGCAGGCCACGAAGCCTTACGGCTACAGCAACGGCAGCTTCCCGCGCATCATGCTGGCGCGCATGGCGCCCGGCGGCGTGATCCATCCGCACCGCGACGCGATGCCGTCGGCGAAATGGCCGCACAAAATCCACGTGCCGCTCACTACGAACGACGGCGTGAGGTTCTTCGTCGATCCGCAGACCTACCAATTCAAGGTCGGCGAGGCCGTCGAGGTCAACAATCTCGATGTGCATGCCGTGGTCAATGAAGGCAAGACCCATCGCATCCATCTGATCTTCGAATACTTCGATCGCGATCAGCCGAGCTGGCTCGACAACCCGCCTGCCTGAATTTCGCAAAGCACTTTCAGGCGGCGACCGTCAACACCTGCATCGACACCGCGACGAAATGGCAGAGGCTGCCCAGCATCACGAAGCCATGCCAGACAGCGTGCATGTACACGCGCTTGCTCATGTAAAACAGCGTACCCAGCGTGTAGGCGATGCCGCCGCCGAGCAACCAGAGCAGTGTCGACATCGGCACTTCGCGCAGGAAGGGTTTGATCGCGACGACAATCATCCAGCCCATGCCGATGTAGATCAGCGTCGACACGCCCTTGAAGCGGCCGGTGTAGAACAGCTTGAAAACCACACCGAGTACCGCCAGTGTCCACGCCGCCGTGAACAAACCCCAGCCGCCATGCCCGCGCAGGCCGATCAACGTGAATGGCGTATAGGTGCCGGCGATCAGGATGAAGATCGCGCAGTGGTCGAAAATCTTCAGGCGCGCTTTCGCTGCCGGATGCGGGATCGCGTGGTAGAGCGTCGACGAGCAATACAGCAGCACGAGAGCGATCGCGAAGACGATCGCACTGGCCAGTTGCCAGCCGTCGCCGCGCAGCGCCGCGAGCGTGATCAGCACTGAACCAGCCGCGAGACTCAGCAGGAAGGCGACGCCGTGGGTGAGCGCGTTCCAGATTTCCTCGCGCAGTTCGTGCCGGTCGCTCATTGCTGTTTCCGACCGGACGGGAATGCCCAGGATCGCGCGATAGTGGCGACTGCCAGCGGAGTCGGCAACCTAAATATGCTTGCCCGTCGCCGGCGGCGGCATTGATTCGGCGCTACTACGGTTCCAGAACGGCGCGCGAATCTGCCCGCTGGCGATCGCCTTGCGCGTGAAGAACAGGCCCAGTGCCGTGCAGATGATCACGGTCAACACCGAACCTTCGGCACCGAATGCGCCGCCCGACAACCACGGCGAACCCTGCGTTGTCGATACCAGCAAACCTTTTTGTTCGATGCCCGATACGGAAATTCCGAGGATCGCGCCCTGGGTGAAATTCCAGGCCGCATGCAGGCCGATCACGAAATACAACGAACGTGTCCACGCATAGGCCATGCCCAGCAGCAGGCCGGCTTCGAGTGCAATCGCGAATGCACTCCAGGGCGTGGCGTTGGGGTTGGCCAGATGCACGACGCCGAAGAACAGCGCCGAGACCAATACCGCCAGCCACGAGCCCAGGCCATCTTCGACGACGCGATAAAGCACGCCGCGGAAAATGATTTCCTCGGTGATGCCGGGCAGGATCGCGATCAGCACGAGCGGGCCGAGCAGGTTCGCATCGGCATTGACGCCGGTGATCCGGTAGCAGCCGAACACGGCCATCAAGCCGGCGGCGGCGATCATGATGGCGAAGCCGGTGAGCAGGCCCAGCGCCGTATGCGGCAATAGTTTTCGCCAGGCGAGTTCATCGACACGCCGACCCTCGATGCCACGCACCAGCAGCCAGTAAGCAAGGATGATCGGCGTCGCCACCGCGACCGCCCAGACAAGAAGTTGCGCCGGTGTCGCCCGCGAATAGTCGTCGTGGACGATGCGCTGGATGCCGCTCGTCACCGTGCTCAGGTAACTCAGCCCGATCGCCAGCAATGAAAACAGGATGATGCGCACCAGCGGATTGCGCAGCACGCGCAGCCAGAGCGGTGTTTTCGCGGGCGTCGTCGCCGCGGTGAGGTCGTTGGTTTTCAAGGCTGGGAATCCGGCGGGGTTTCAGGAATTTTCGGCGTTGTCGGGTTCGGCATGCAGGGCATGCAGCAAGCGATGGACCATCGGCGCGAAGGTGATGCCGGCGATCGCCAGCACGGCCAGGCCCGAATACAGCGCATATAGACCGGCGAACAACTTGCCCGGCTCGGTTCGCGGCGACCACAGCGGGCCCATGCCTGACAGGATCATCGAGGCATTGAGGAAGCTGTCCATCGCGTCGAGTCCTTCGAGCGCGTGGTAGCCGATCATGCCGATCAGAAGCGAGACCGCGATCATCGCCAGCCCGACCAGCGCACTCAGCAGCATGCGGCGCACGAACGCCGGCCACGGCAGCAAGGGCTCGTGCTTGCGTTCGAATCGGAGCAGGGAAATTTTTCTGTCTTTCTTCTTCATCTCGTCCTTGCCTTCAAAAGCGCCCTGCATCCACATCCTTGAGGAAGCCGATCAGGCCTTCGACATAGGTTTTCTGGTCGTCGTAGAGCGCCAGATGGCTGCCGTTGGCGCAGTACAGATAGCGCGCATGCGGCAGCTGCGTCGACATCCAGCGCATATGTTCCGGGTCCATGGTGTCGTAACGCGCGCCGATCACCAGCGTCGGCACGGTGATCTTCGCCAGGTCCTTGCTGCGATCCCAATGCTCGAGCTTGCCGCTGGCGCCGAGTTCGCTAGGCCCCTGCATCGGCACGTAGACCTCGCGATTGAGGTGCGAAAAAGCGCGCAGCACCGGCTCCGGCCATTGTTCCTGGGGACGGCGCAGAAGATGCTGTGTGTAGAAGTTTTGCATCAGCAATTGGTCGTAGCGCGGATTGGTGGTGTCGTGGCGGGCTTCGAAGCCCTGGATCTCGGCCAGCACCTTCGGATCGAGCTGCGGCATCAGCGTGCTGCGCGCATATTCGTTGTAGGCGGGAATGCTCGACATCATGTTCGAGATCACCAGGCCCTTGAGATGGTCCTGGTGCTTGAGCGCATATTCGATCGCGAGGATGCCGCCCCAGGAATGACCGTAGAGATAGAAATTATCCTTGTCGAGCTTCAGTGCGGCGCGCACCTGCTCGACCTCGTCGACGAAACGGTCGGTGTCCCAGAGCGAGGCGTCGTGCGGCTGGTCGCTGTAGAACGAGCCGAGCTGGTCGTAGTAGTAATACTCGATGCCAGCACCGGGGAAATAACTGTCGAAGGCCTCGTAGGCTTCGTGCGTCACGCCCGGGCCGCCGTGCAGGATCAGCACCTTGATGCGCGGATTGTTGCCGACGCGCTTGGTCCAGACCGAGAATTTTCCCTTCGGCGTGCTGATTTCGATGCGGCGCGCGCCGCCGCTGTCGACGTCGTTGCGGCCGCTGTTGTCGAAATACGCGAGGTTGCTGCTGGCGTTGCCAGCGACAGTGGCGGGTGTCGGCAGCGAAACCGAAGCTGGCGCCGGACCCTGCGCGATCTGCGCGGGGACGTGCGGCTTGCAGGCGGCCAACAACATTGCCGACATCAACAGCAGGAAAAATCGCGACGATGTCTTGGCCATGGCGGACTCCCGGCGAGTGCCAGCGAGCATGGCAGAGGGGGCGGGCGCGGACAAGAACGCCTGCCGCGCAATCAGTCGAGCGCGATCGCGTGCGCGTGCTCGCGCGTCGCGGCGAACACCAGCTCCGGCCAGCGCTCCTGCGTGAGCTGCAAGTTCACCCGCGTCGGTGCGAGGTAGACCAGTTGCCCGGCGGCATCGAGGGAAAGGTTGAGCGCGGCCTTTTCCCGGAATTCTTCCAGTTTCTTCGGCGTGCCGCCGCGCACCCAGCGTGCGGTCGAAACGGTCACCGGCTCGAAGATCGCGTCGACGCTGTACTCGTCCTTCAAGCGATAGGCGACGACGTCGAACTGCAGCGTGCCAACCGCGCCCAGGATCAGGTCGTTGGACATCATCGGGCGGAAAAACTGCGTCGCGCCTTCCTCGCTCAGCTGCGCCAGGCCTTTCTGCAATTGCTTGAGCTTGAGCGGATCGCGCAGGCGCGCGCGCCGGAACAGTTCTGGCGCGAAATTCGGGATGCCGGTGAAGCTGAGTTTTTCGCCGGCGGTGAAGGTATCGCCGATCGATATCGTGCCGTGGTTGTGCAGGCCGATCACGTCGCCGGGATACGCGGTCTCGACGATTTCGCGATCGCTGGCCATGAAGGTGAGCGCATTGGCGAGTTTGCTTTCCTTGCTGGTGCGCACGTGGAATGCCTTCATGCCGGCGTCGAAGCGGCCCGAGCATACGCGCAGGAAGGCGACGCGGTCGCGATGCATGGGATCCATGTTGGCCTGGATCTTGAACACGAAGCCGGAGAAGGATTCTTCTTCCGGCGCGATTTCGCGTGAAGTGGTGGCGCGCGGTGTTGGCGCAGGCGCGTGTTCGACGAAAAAATCCAGCAGTAGTTGCACGCCGAAGTTGTTCACCGCCGAGCCGAAGAACACCGGTGTTTGTTGGCCGGCGAGATATTTGGCCTTGTCGAATGGATGCGAGGCGCCTTCGACCAGTTCGAGCTCTTCGCGCAATTCCGCCAGCATGTCGGCGCCGATGCGCGCCTGTAGTTGTGGATCGTCCAGCGAGGAGAAAATGGTCGAGTCCTGGCGGGTGAAATTGCGGCCGGCTTCAAAGATGTGCACTTCACCGGTGAGCAGGTGCACCACGCCTTTCAGGCGCGAACCCATGCCGACCGGCCACAGGATCGGCGCGCACTGG
>NZ_DATGBO010000033.1:0-8761 GCF_035312645.1 Arenimonas sp. | reverse complement strand
CCGGCAACCAAGGCGGCGTGCGCACCGCTGGCGGCAGCCAGCTCACGCTCACCGACGACGACGCCAAGGCGATTCGGACGCAGATCCCGGAGGTGCAATACGTTGCCGCCGGCCTGCGTGGCGGCAGCCAGCTGGTGTATGCGGAGAACAACTGGTCGACCAGCTGGCAGGGCGTGCAGCCGGATTTCTTCGACATCAATGGCTGGAAAATGGCTTCCGGCGAGGGCCTGAGCGCGCAGGACTACAGCTCTGCCTCGAAGTCGGTGGTGATCGGCGAGACCGTCCGGCAGAACCTGTTCGGCGATGAAGACGCGATCGGGCAATCGATCCGCGTGGGCAAGGTGCCCTTCACCGTGGTTGGTGTGCTTGCCGCGAAAGGCCAGGGTGGTTTCGGTCAGGATCAGGACGATGTGGTGATGGTGCCGCTGGAAACCGCGCGACGCCGGCTGGTAGGCAATTCCAATCGTCCGCCGGGCTCCGTGCAGGCGATCGCACTCGGCGTCACCCGCGCTGAAGACCTCGGCTATGTGCAGGAGGAGGTCGAAGGCCTGCTGCGCGAACGCCACCATATCGCGCCCGGCGCCGACGACGATTTCGTGGTGCGCAACATCGCCGAGATCGTCGCCACGCGCACCGCGACCACGCGCATCATGTCCTTGCTGCTCGGTGCGGTCGCGGGAATTTCACTGATCGTCGGCGGCATCGGCATCATGAACATCATGCTGGTCTCGGTCACCGAGCGCATCCGCGAAATCGGTCTGCGCATGTCGGTCGGCGCCGGCCCCAGCGACATCCAGCGGCAGTTCCTCGCCGAAGCGATGCTGATTTCGTTCGGCGGCGGCGCGATCGGCACGACCATCGGCGTGGTCGGCGCACTCGCCGTCAGCAAGTTCGGATCATTGCCCGTGCAGCTGGATTGGAAAGTGGTCGCGCTGGCCGTGGTCTGTTCGGTGGGCACTGGCCTGTTCTTCGGTTTCTATCCGGCGCGCAAAGCCTCGCAACTCGACCCGATAGAAGCGCTTCGACACCAGGGGTGAGGCGAAGCGCTTGCGACATGCCTTGAAGGGCATGTCGCGCTTCGCCGAACGGGCGGGGCAGGAGCCCCGCCCCGGGGTTGCGAGGTGAGCGCAGGATGCGCGAGTCCGCAACGGCCAGCGAGACGCAGGCGAGCGCATTGGCTCGCGAAAATATTTTTGATTTGCGACATGCTTTTAAGGGCATGTCGCGCTCGCTCAAAAACTCCGATCACCACCAATCAATCCGCCCAAGCCACCGAGGACCGAGCCCTCGTCGCGGCCGCCGCCGTTGCGTGGCATCGCGCTGAACATGCGGCCGGCCAGGCGCGAGAACGGCAGCGACTGGATCCAGATTTTTCCGGGGCCGGTGAGTGTGGCGAGGAATACGCCTTCGCCGCCGAACAACGCCGACTTCACGCTGCCCACGCTCTGGATGTCGAAGTTCACCGTCGAAGTCATCGCCACCACGCAGCCGGTGTCGACATCGATGCGTTCGCCGGCGGCGAGTTCGCGTTCGACGATCGTGCCGCCGGCGTGGATGAACACCAGGCCGTCGCCCTCGAGTTTCTGCATGATGAAGCCTTCGCCGCCGAACAGCGCGGTCATGATCTTCTTCTGGAAGAACAGGCCGATGGAAACCCCGCGCGCCGCGCACAGAAACGCGTCTTTCTGGCAGATGATCTTGCCGCCGTAATTGGCCAGCGTCATCGGCACGATCGTGCCCGGGTACGGCGCAGCGAATGCGACGCGCGCCTTGCCGCTGCCGCCGCCGCTGTGCGAAAACACTGTGGTGAACAGGCTCTCGCCGGTGATCAGGCGCTTGCCGGCGCCAACGAGTTTGTCGAGGAATCCGCCGCCGCTCGATGCCGCGCTGCCGTCGCCGAACACGGTTTCCATCTTCACGATGGAATCCTTGTACATCAGCGATCCGGCTTCGGCGACCGCGCTCTCGCCGGGATCGAGTTCGACTTCGACAAA
Source organism: Arenimonas sp. (assembly GCF_035312645.1). Lineage (GTDB taxonomy): Bacteria > Pseudomonadota > Gammaproteobacteria > Xanthomonadales > Xanthomonadaceae > Arenimonas. The sequence goes on along the minus strand of NZ_DATGBO010000033.1, from coordinate 6,767 downwards.
CTGCATGTCCTCGCCGAAGATGCGGTAGTCGATCACGTCGCTGCGTTGGCCGGTCACGGATACCGGTAGCGGCGGTGCGGAAATCTGCCCCGGCGCGGATTCGCCGCGCAGTTCCGCGCAACTGGCGATCGGCAGCCATTCGGCGAAACCCTGACGCCAGCAATGGCCATTCGCATCTTTCGCGGCCTGGGCGATCGCGGCGGCGGTGTCGAGCGGCCCGATTTTCTGGCCGTTGTAGCTGAAGAACCACTGATGCATGGAAGACTCCTGGAAAGATGAAATTTCTATTGATCGTAGGAGCGATGGCAATCGCGACGAGAATTGCGGCGGCGGGTCGCGATTGCCATCGCTCCTACAGGCGGAGGGATCAGGCCAATCCCACCTGTTGGCGGATGCGCTGCTGTTCGGCTGCATCGAGTTGCAGGCCGGATGCGAGCTGGTCGAGAAATTGTTTTTCGCTGTCGGTGTCGGCGGTCATGCCGATCAATGCAGCAACGTAGACTTCGCTGCGCAGGTCGGGCGTGGTCTGTGCGATGAGTTGTGCCAGCGTCAGCGGATGGCGGAATTCGGCATCGAGCGCAGCGACTTCGCTGGCCTCGAGGCCAGCATCGCGGGCATTGCCGAGGATGCCTTCGCGCTCTTCGGCATCGATCAGTCCGTCGGCATTGGCTGCGCAAATCATCGCGCGCAATACATGCAGGGCCTGCGCATGTCCGGTGGCATCGAGCGCCGCTGCGGGCGGTGGCGGGGGCATCGCGGTATTGGCGGTGGCACTGGCGGTCGCGGCCGGCGCTGCCTTTTCGGCGGTGAAATGTTGATACGCGGCCACCGCCAGTGCGATCAGGCCCATGCCGACTTTCGTCTCGATGCCACGCGGCAGGCCGCTCAACGAGCGTCGCGGGCTGCGCCGACGCGTGCCTGCCAGGCCGCCGCCGAGGGCGCCGCTCAAGACATGGCCCAGCAGTTTTTGCGCATCGAACATGGTCGCTCTCCGTTGGTGGGCAGATAATGCCGCAGGCAGAGTAAGGCCACGTGTGCCTCAGGTCACGCCGCCCGGAGCCGGCCCTGTGGCAAAATGCCGGCGACCCTGATTTTCCGAGCGCTTGTTCATGCCGATTGCCGAGCCAATTGTCGACTCATTTTCCCGCTGTGCCTGCGTGAGCCCGCGCACGACCGGTCAAGCCTGATCCTCATGGCCGACAGCTCCGGCAGTCATGCACCGCGCAGCCCGTTCCGGGCTTGGCAGGCATTCCTCTGGTCGATGCAGGGGCTGCGTGCGACCTGGGATGTCGAGTCCTCGTTCCGGCTTGAGGTCTACCTGTTCGTGCCGCTGGTGGCGTTGGCGCTGTGGCTGAGTCCGGATGGCGTCGAGCGCGCGATCATGATCGGCTCGATGATGATCGTCCTGATCGTCGAGGTGCTCAACTCCGCAGTCGAGGCAGTGGTCGATCGCTGGGGCGCGGAACACCACGAACTCGCCGGCCGTGCCAAGGACATGGGCTCGGCGGCGGTGTTTCTTTCCGACATGAATGTGCTGGTCTGCTGGGGCCTGATCCTCGGCCCGCGTTACCTGGCCTGAGGCGAGACTATGGAGTGGATGTTCAGCAGCGAGATCTGGGTGGCCTTGTTCACCCTCGCCACGCTTGAGATCGTGCTCGGCGTCGACAATCTCGTGTTCATTTCCATCGCGGTCAGCAAGCTGCCACCCGAGCGTCGTCCGCAGGCGCGCCGGCTGGGCCTGGCGCTGGCCTGCATCACCCGCCTGATGCTGCTGGTGTCGTTGGCCTACCTGGCGCGCATGCAGAACAACCTGTTCAGCCTGTTCGGGCAGAATTTTTCCATTCGCGATCTGGTGCTGATCGGCGGCGGCCTGTTCCTGCTGGTAAAGGGCACGATGGAAATCCACGACTCGGTCGAAGGCCGTGGCGAAGACGAGGACATCGAGACCAAACCGTCGGCGGTGTTCGGCTACGTGATCGCGCAGATCGCGGTGATCGACATCGTGTTCTCGCTCGACTCGGTGATCACCGCAGTCGGCATGGTCAACAATGTCTGGGTGATGGCGGCGGCGATCATCATCGCGGTCGGTGTGATGATCTTCGCGTCCAATCCGATCGGCGATTTCATCGATCGCCATCCGACCGTGAAGATGCTCGCGCTTGCCTTCATCATCCTGGTCGGCGTGGCGCTGATCGCTGATGGTTTCGAGATCCACGTCGATCGCAAGCTGCTGTATTTCGCAATGGCGTTCTCGGCCGGCGTCGAGGGCTTGAATCTGCTGACCAAGCGCAAGGCGCGCAAACGCGGCAATACGCAGTAGCGGCGGAAAAATAACGACGGCGTAACGCCCGCGAAGATTTCCTCGGCGACGCCGATGCGGGGTGTCTTGCGACCGATTGCGTCTCCGCCCGCGCGATGCTCCAATGCGGCCTCTGCCCTGGAGGTTGCTCATGCGCGCGATTCGCTGGATTGCCCTTGCCTTGATGCTGCCGGTGCTCGCCGGTTGCGGTTACAACCGTATCCAGACGCAGGACGAAGCCGTCAAGGCGCAGTGGTCGGAAGTGTTGAACCAATACCAGCGCCGCGCCGATCTGGTGCCAAACCTGGTCAACACCGTCAAGGGTTATGCCGCGCAGGAAGAGCGCGTGCTCACCGAAGTCACCAACGCCCGCGCCCGCGTCGGTGGTATCAACATCACCGCCGACCAGGCCAGCGATCCGGCCAAGCTCGCCGAATTCCAGAAAGCCCAGGGCGAAATGTCCGGCGCACTGTCGCACCTGCTGGCGGTCGCGGAAAATTATCCCGATCTCAAGTCCAACCAGAATTTCCTCGAACTGCAATCGCAGCTCGAAGGCACCGAAAACCGCATCACCGTCGCGCGCAACCGTTACATCCAGTCGGTGCAGGATTACAACGTGCTGGTGCGGCAGTTCCCAGTGAACCTCACTGCGAAGGTGTTCGGTTACGCGATCAAGCCCAACTTCACCGTCGAAAACGAGGCGGCAATTTCCAAGCCGCCGACCGTCGAATTCGCGCCGGCTGTGCCGACGCCGGCACCGGCCACGTCGACACCTGCGCCCGCGCCGTCGAACTGACCGACAGTGATTCGCGGCTGGTTTCTTGCGGCAGCGTTGCTGCTCGGCGCGGCGCTCGCGTTCGCCGCGCAGGCGCAGGACGTGCCGGTATTGCACCAGCACGTCACCGACCTCAGTGGCACGCTGGATGCGACGCAGATCGCGCAACTGGAAGCGTCGCTGGCCGCGCTGGAGCAGCGCAAGGGCAGTCAGATCGCGGTGCTCATCATTCCGACACTCGGCGACCGCGCGCTGGAAGAATATTCGCTGGCGGTGGTCGAGAAAAACAAACTCGGCCGTGCAAAAGTCGATGACGGTTTGCTGCTGCTGATCGCGAAGGACGACCACAAAGCGCGCATCGAAGTCGCTTACGGCCTGGAAGGCGTGGTCACCGATGCGATTTCCAGCCGGGTGATCCGCGAATACCTCGCGCCGAAATTCCGTCAGAACGATTATTTCGGCGGCATCAAGGACGCGACCGACGTGTTGGCCAAACTCATCGACGGTGAACCGTTGCCGCCACCGATGGCTGTCGACAGCAGGCAAGGTCCGCCACCGACGATATGGTCGGCGATCCTGGGCCTCATCGTCGGAGTATTCGCGGCCGGCACTGGCATCAAGCCACTGACGTTTCGCCGCATCGGCGCGGGCGCGGTCGCTGCCTTGGCGGCCTGGTTCTTTTTCAGTCTCGGTATCGCTGCGATCATCGCCGGCTTCGTCGCATTCGTCGTTTCCAATTCCAGCTCCGGGCGCTTCAGTTCCGGCGGAGGTGGCTGGGGTTCGTTTGGCGGCGGCGGCGGTTTCGGCGGCGGCAGCAGTGGCGGCGGCTGGTCGGGCGGCGGCGGTTCTTTCGGGGGCGGTGGCGCCTCGGGAGGCTGGTGATGCTGCAACGTCTCGTGCTGAATCTGTTTGGCGGCTGGTTCCGGCAGCCGCGCTGGTTTCCGGCAGCGACGATGCGTCGCATCCGCGATGCGATCGCCGCTGGCGAACTGCGTCATGCCGGCGAACTATGCTTCGCGGTCGAGTCGCGCTATTCGTTCTGGTCGGTGCTCGCCGGCCTGCAACCGCGTCAGCGCGCGCAACAGGTGTTCTCGCTGCTGCGCGTCTGGGACACGCAGGACAACAGCGGTGTGCTGCTCTATCTGCAGCTGGCCGAACGCCGCGTCGAGCTGGTCGCCGACCGCGGCATCGCAGCGCGCGTGGATGCGCAAGCCTGGCAGACGATCTGCGCGCGCTTCGCCGACGACGTGCGTGACGGCGAAGCGGAGACTGCGGTACTCGCCTGTCTCGACCGCATCAATGCGCTGTTGACCGAACACTTTCCCGCAGCGGCGGACAACCCGCGTGAACTTCCCGACGAGCCGGTGATTCTGTAGCGCGCTGCGCGCACGTTCGCCGCGTGCGCGTTTGTGGTTGAGTGCGCGTTACCTTTGCGTGACTTGTTCGGCGCGATCCGCCTGCAATTGTTCGATCAGGGTATCGACGTTTTCGCAACTCGCCAGGCAACGGGTACCGATGCAGAGGGTCGCCCGACCACCAATCCCGACGGGTTTCGCCGCCAATCCAGGCGGCAGATCGATGCCATCACCGGCGATCGCATAGATGCGCAGCGACTGCGGCCATCGCGATTGCAGGGCTTGTCGCCACGCCGCCAGTTCGTCGACGCTGCCACGGATCACCACTTGCGGTAACGGCCGGCGGAATTCCGCGAGCGCCGCCAGCATCGCGGCAGCGGCCTGCGGTAGCTCCCCGATCGCCACCCAGGCCGCGCGCAGGCAGGCTTCGGCGGCGTCGAGATAGCGCGGCTCGGCAAGCAGGAAGCCGAGTTGCAACAGCGACTGCGCCGCGATCGCATTGCCCGAAGGAATGGCATCGTCCAGCCAGGGTTTTGGCCGTTGCGGCAGCGCTTCGTGATCGCGGGCGGTGAAGAAGAATCCGCCATGTTCGCGATCGATGAAATCGCTGAGCAATGTCTCCGCGAGTTGTATCGCCATCTGCAATGTGGCATTCGACCAGCGCGATTCCAGCAGGGTCAGCGCCGCCTGCAGGCTGTAGGCGTGATCGTCGAGGAATCCCGGTCCCGTGGTGCCCAGCACCGCCGGCAAACGGCCGCGCACATCCATCGCCGCCTGCAATTGTTTGAGAATGGCCTCGGCTTCGTCCAGCCAGTCTTCGCGTTGCAGGGCGCGACCGGCGCGGACGAGGCCGGTGGCCAGCAGCGCGTTCCAGGCAACAAGACGCTTGTCGTCGCGCGCGGGCCGGATGCGGCTTCCGCGCGCAGCCAACAATGTTTCGCGTGCCGTGGTGATCAGCGCGACGACACGTGCTTCATCGATCGCGAGCGCAGCGGAAATCTCGGCAGACGTGCGTACGGTGTGCAGATGCCAGGCTTCGTTCTCGAAATTCGGTTCGCGATCGAGACCATAGTGAAGGGTAGCGACAGCAAGCGAATCGCCGCCGAGCAGCGCCGCGAATTGTTCGCGCGTCCACAGGTAGAACTTGCCTTCGACGCCTTCGGAATCGGCGTCAAGCGCCGAACAGAAGCCACCGGCCTCGGCGCGCATTTCCGATCGCAGCCAGGCGACGATACCTTCGGCCGCCTGCCGAAAAGCTGGTGCGTCCACCGACAGCGCCGCTTCGGCATAGACCGGCAGCAGCTGCGCGTTGTCGTAAAGCATTTTCTCGAAATGCGGGATGTCCCAATGCTCATCGACGCAGTAACGAAAAAATCCGCCGGCCAGCGGATCGTGCAGGCCGCGGGCGGCGATGCGTGCGAGCGTGGTGTTGGCAGCCTGCGCGGCTTGCGTATCGCCCGACTGCGCGAAATGCAGCAGGCGGTCGATCTCGCCGGCATGCGGAAATTTCGGCGCGCCGCGGTGGCCGCCGTTGACCGGATCAAAGCCGGCGAGGAAACGCTCGCGCGCGTCGCGTATCGGCTGGTCGGAGAGTTCGCCGGCATGTGCGGCCTCGCGGCCGTAATCGGCGAGAAAGCCCTGCAAGGCCTGATTCTGTTGCTGCACCTGGTCGCGCTCGTTGTCCCACCATTGCCGCGCGCCCTGCAGCACTTCCGAAAACGCCGGCATGCCGTAGCGCGGCGTTTTCGGAAAATACGTCCCGGCGTAGAACGGCAGCAGCGTGTGCGGATCGAGAAATACGGTCAGCGGCCAGCCGCCGCCGCGCCGGGTCAGCGCCTGATGCGCGAGCTGGTAGATGCGATCGATGTCCGGACGTTCTTCGCGGTCGACCTTGATGTTGACGAAGAGCGAGTTCATCAGCGCGCCGGTGTCGGCATCCTCGAAACTTTCGTGCGCCATCACATGACACCAATGACAGGCTGAATAACCGATCGAAAGAAGAATGGGCTTGTCGCTGCGGCGCGCTTCGGCGAGCGCGGCGGGGTTCCATGCCTGCCAGGCGACCGGGTTGTCGGCGTGCTGGCGCAGGTAGAGGCTGGATTCGCTGGCGAGTCGGTTGCTCATTGCCTGATCCGGGTCGTCGCAACGGTTGGAGCGCACATCCTGCGCCCGTCCGATGCCAGGGGGAAAGCGGCCGGGGTGCATTCATCGCCGCGAAATCCTCGATTCGCGCTTGGGTCAGCCCTGGTAGTCAGGCAAAATGCGCGCATGCCCGGACCCTATCTGCACGACATCAATCCCATCGCCCTGCCGCTGCCGTTCTGGCCGCACGGCATCC
>NZ_DATGBO010000032.1:0-21096 GCF_035312645.1 Arenimonas sp. | reverse complement strand
GGGTTCGACGAGCAAGCTCCAGAGCAGCAACGGCCCGACGCCGATCATCGCCGCCCAGCCCTGCTGATTTACCGCGCTCATGCCCTTGAGGCCGCGCAGGAAGACCGTGCCCAGACCAAGAAAGAACGCCGACACCAGCATCAACGCGAGCGCCGCGGGACTCGCCAGCACGACCGGGTCGAAACCCAGCACCAGTACGCCGAGAAAACTCAGCGCGATCGCCGCGCCGGTGCGCCAATGGAAGCGCTCGCCCAGCAGCCACCACGCCAACAGCGTCGCCATCGGCACATAACTTTGCATGACGATCGCCGGCGAGGCGATGTTCTTCGACAGCTTCAGCGACCAGAAACTGAGTCCGAAATGCAGCACGCCGTTGCACAGCGCAACCGCGATCAGGCGCGGCCATTGTTCACGCGATGGCCGCTTGAGAAAGGCGGCAAGCAAAACTGCCAGCAGTCCCAGGCGCAGCGCCGTGAACAACAGCGGTGGCAATTCCAGCAGTGCGAGTTTCGAGGCGAGGAAGTTGCCGGCCCAAGCCAGGCAGATTAGCGAAACCAGCAGCAGATCGCGTGCGCCGAAACCGCCGCGTGCCTCAGCGGCCAATGCCGATCCGGCGATAGAGCTTGTCCAGCGTCCACATCGGGCCGATCAGCAGATAGACCAGGTCGGTGAAGAAACTCGGGCGCTTGCGCTCGTAGATATGGCCGATGAACTGGCCAATCCACGCGACCACGAACACGCCGATGCCCAATCCGAGAAGGAAGCGCATGCCGTAGTGCGTGGCGATGAACTGGTTGAGCAGCATGATGCCGAAGAAGCAGACGAACAGGCCCAACGACAGTTTTTTTGACAGCTGCCAGTAGTAAGCCCAGGCGGCGAACATCGCCAGCGCGCACCAGGTGCCGGTGTTGAAATAACTGGTCGGCACCGGAATGCACCAGAGCATTGCGGTCACCGACCAGAAGATTGCCGGTACGCAGACCACGTGGATCCATTGGTTGATGGCGTTCTGGTGATCGGACGAATACTGGGCGAGCAGGGAATCGGCGCTGCGCATGGTGTCCCTCATCGTGTCGGCTCAGGCGATGCTGATGTCGGCGAGACGCAGCAGCGCCTCGGCATATTTTCCGCGTGTGGCCTCGATCACCTCGGCCGGCACGCGCGGACCGGGCGCGGTCTTGTTCCAGTCCAGCGTTTCCAGATAGTCGCGCACGTATTGCTTGTCGTAACTCGGCGGGCTGATGCCGACCGCATACGAATCGGCCGGCCAGAACCGCGACGAATCCGGCGTCAGCATCTCGTCCATCACGTGCAGCACGCCGTGTTCGTCCTGGCCGAACTCGAACTTGGTGTCGGCGATGATGATGCCGCGCGTGGCGGCGTAACGTGCGGCGAAATCGTAGATCTTCAGCGTTGCTGCACGGACCTGCTCGGCGAGGTCGCCGCCGATCTGCGCGACGATCGCATCGAAGCTGACGTTCTCGTCGTGGTCGCCGACCGCCGCCTTGGTCGAGGGCGTGAAGATCGGCGCCGACAATTGTTCGGCTTGGCGCAGTCCTTTCGGTAATTCGATGCCGCAGATACCGCCGGTCTTCTGATAGTCCTTCCAGCCGCTGCCGATGATGTAACCGCGGGCGATCGCTTCCACAGGCACCGGCTTGAGTTTCTTGGTGATCACGCTGCGCTGCGCATACAGCGCGAGATCGACGCCGGCCGGCAGCACGCTCGCGACGGCTTCGTGGGTGAGGTGATTCGGCATCAGGTGAGAGGTTTTGCCGAACCAGAAATTCGAGATCTGGCAGAGCATCTCGCCCTTGCCCGGAATCGGATCAGGCAGCACCACGTCGAAAGCGGAAAGGCGATCGCTGGCGACCATCAACAGACGATTGTTCGGCAGGCCATAAACATCGCGCACCTTGCCACGATGCAGCAGGGGCAGGCCGGGCAGGTCGGAGGTATGCAGGGTGGTGGGCACGGGCGGATCCGGGACGAGACGGGAAGGTGGGACGCGCGGCCGGCGGGCGCGAGGCGCGGGTCTGGGCAGGCGCCATTGTAACCGGGCCTCCGCGCGGGGCGGCTGCTAGAATCGCCGCATGCATCGATTCCTGGCTGCGGCCGCACTGATCTTTCTCTGTGTTGCGGCCCAGGCCGCCGCGCCACCGCGACCGGCGAAACTCGGTCTGTGCGCGGCCTGCCATGGTGTCGACGGGCACAGCCATGTCGCCGGTACGCCGCATCTCGCCGGCCAGGACGAGACCTATCTGATCAACGCGCTCGCCGCTTATCGTGATGGCAGCCGCAAGGCGGTGCCGATGAATTCGATCGCCAACACCTTGCAGCCGCGCGACATCGCCGCACTTGCACGCTGGTATTCGCAGCAGCCCGCGGCCCGTGCACCGATGGCCAAGCCATGACGCGCTGGAAAGGCAAGGTCATCGGCTTCCTGCTGGGCGTGCTGACGCGGCGTCCGCAGTTCATGGTGCTGGGCCTGGTCCTCGGCCATCTTTACGACATCGGAATATTCGGCGGCCAGGTTTCCGCGCCGCCACCTCCGCCGCCACCGCAAGCAACCATGCTCGATCACTACGCCACGCTCGGTCTGTTGCCGACCGCCAGCGATGACGAAGTCGAACAGGCCTGGCGACGATTGATTTCCGAATACCATCCCGATCGCGTCGCCAGCGCCGCGAAGGAAATCCGCGAGCTCGCCGAAACCCGTGCCCGCGAAATCAACGCCGCCTACGAATCCATCCAGCAGCAACGCCACAAGGGTTGAGCCATGTCGAAATGCCTGATCGCGCCGTCCATCCTTTCCGCGAATTTCGCCAGGCTCGGCGAGGAAGTCGACAACGTGCTCAAGGCCGGTGCCGACTGGGTGCATTTCGACGTGATGGACAATCACTACGTGCCCAACCTCACCATCGGCCCGCTGGTCTGCGAGGCGCTGCGCAAGCACGGCGTCACCGCGCCGATCGACGTGCATCTGATGGTCAAGCCGGTGGATCGCATCGTCCCGGATTTCGCCAAGGCCGGCGCCTCGCTGATCAGTTTCCATCCGGAAGCCAGCGAGCACGTGCATCGCACCATCCAGCTGATCAAGGCGCAGGGCTGCCAGGCCGGGCTGGTGTTCAATCCGGCGACGCCGCTCGACTATCTCGACCACGTGCTCGACGAACTCGATCTCGTGTTGATCATGTCGGTGAACCCCGGTTTCGGTGGCCAGAGTTTCATTCCCTCGGCGCTGGACAAGTTGCGCGCGGTGCGCAAACGCATCGACGCCAGCGGCCGCGACATCCGCCTGGAAATCGATGGCGGCGTGAAGGTCGACAACATCGCTGCGATCGCCGCTGCCGGTGCCGATACCTTCGTCGCCGGTTCCGCGATCTTTAACGCACCCGACTACGCCGAGGTGATCCGGCGCATGCGCGAAGAGGTCGCAGCTTCGCAGACGTAGGAGCCAGCTTGCTGGCGACAGGACATTGTTTGATCCACGCAAGCAGGCGAGCATTGGGTAGTTGTTGTCTGGGTAGGCTTGGTCGCCAGCAAGCTGGCTCCTACGTTACGTTCCGGAGGCTCCACCATGAACCAGCGCACTGCCGACCTATGCGACAACCACGGCGACCTCGCCCGCGTGGTCGAGGAATTGTTCAGCGATTTTGGCGGCAAGACCGCTTTCTTCGGTCGGGTCAGCACTGTGCTCGCCTACGAGGACAATTCGAAGGTGCGCGAGGCGCTGTCGGAAAACGGCGAGGGTCGCGTGCTGGTGATCGATGGCGGCGGCTCGTTGCGGCGCGCGCTGCTCGGCGACCAGCTCGCGGAAATGGCGGTGGCCAATGGCTGGACCGGCATTGTTGTGTTCGGCTGCATCCGCGACAGCGTTGCCATCTCGGCGTTGCCGCTCGGCGTCAAGGCGATCGGCACCTGCCCGCGCAAGACCGAGAAACTCGGCCAGGGCCTGCGCAATGTCGCCGTGCGCATCGGCGGCACCGACATCAAGCCCGGCGACTGGTTGTATGCCGACGAAGATGGCGTGATCGTGAGCGCCAGCCCGCTGCATTGAAGGGCATTGGCTATACTCGACGCTCGCGTCAAACCCGGATCTCCCAGTGATTTCAGCCGAAAAATTCCGGCAGCTCGCCGCCGCTGGCCATAACCGCATCCCGATCGTGCGCGAGGTGCTGTCCGATCTCGACACGCCGCTGTCGGTCTACCTCAAGCTTGCTGATGGTCCGCACACCTATCTGTTCGAATCGGTCGAAGGCGGCGAAACCTGGGGGCGCTATTCGATCATCGGCCTGCCCGCGCGCCGCACGTACACGTTTCGCGGTCACACGCTGGAAGTGCGCGAGCACGGCGAGATCACCGAGACGCGCGAACTCGCCGATCCGCTAGCCGAAGTCGATCGCCTGCGCGAAAGTTTCAGCGTGCCGAAGATGCCCGAGTTGCCGGCATTCACCGGCGGCCTGGTCGGTTACTTCGGTTTCGAAACCATCGGCTGGATCGAGCCGCGTTTGGCAGGTGGCGACAAACCCGACCAACTCGGCACGCCGGATGCGTTGCTGCTGCTCAGCGAGGAAGTCGCGGTCTTCGACAACCTCAAGGGCCGTCTTTACCTGATCGTGCATGCCGATCCCGCCGAGCCGCAGGCGTATTCGAAAGCGGTGCGTCGCCTCGACGAACTCGTCTACCGGCTGCGCCATTCCGGCCGCAGCTATCCCGACGTGCTTGATCCGTCCCTGCTCAAGGAAACCGATTTCGTTTCCGGTTTCACCAAGGAAGGTTTCATCGCCGCCGTCGAAACCGCGAAGGAATATATCCGCGCCGGCGATGTGTTCCAGGTCGTGCTCAGCCAGCGCATGAGCGTGCCGTTCCGCGCGCGGCCGGTGGATGTGTACCGCGCGCTGCGCGCGCTCAATCCGTCGCCATACATGTATTTTCTCGATCTCGACGGCACGCAGGTGGTCGGCAGCTCGCCGGAAATCCTCGTGCGCCTGCAAGGCGGCGAAGTCACCGTGCGTCCGATCGCCGGCACGCGCCCGCGCGGCCGCACGCACGAGGAAGATCTGGCGCTGGAAGCAGAACTGCTCGCCGATCCGAAGGAACGCGCCGAGCACCTGATGCTGATCGATCTTGGCCGCAACGATGTCGGTCGCGTCGCCGAGCCTGGCAGCGTGCGCGTGCCGGACCGCTTCATCATCGAGCGCTATTCGCATGTGATGCACATCGTGTCGGAAGTGCAGGGCAAGTTGCAGCCCGACCTGAGTTTCGCCGATGTGCTGAAAGCAACATTTCCCGCCGGTACCGTCAGCGGCGCGCCGAAAATCCGCGCGCTGGAAGTGATCCGCGAACTCGAGCCGGTCAAGCGCAACATCTATTCCGGCGCCGTCGGCTACCTCGGCTGGTGGGGCGACGCCGACACCGCCATCGCCATCCGCACCGCCGTCATCCAGGACGGCCGCCTGCACGTGCAAGCCGGCGCCGGCATCGTCTACGACTCCGACCCGGAAAAGGAATGGGACGAGACGATGAACAAGGGAAGAGCGCTGTTCCGCGCGGTGGCGCAGGCGGCGAGCGGGTTGTGATATTCGGGGCTACCGAGAAACGGAGATGTGCATGAAGCGATTGATCCAGGTGGTATTTTTCTTCGTGATCACCACTAGTGCTTTCGCGCAATCTATCGGCGGGCCGCCGTTCATTGCAGTGGAGGGGCAGGCCAAGAGGGAGGTCGTTCCCGATATCTTTCCGATGGATCTGACATTGAGCGAGACAAGCAGGGATGCGGCGGCAACCCAAGAAATAATTGAGACGCTAGCGCGATCAATCATTGAGCTGGCGAAAGCGCAGAAGATCCCCGAAGGTGATCTGACGATTGACAACATGAGCATCCACCCAAAAATGAAATGGGATTCGAATGCACAGACAAGTCAGTTCGTTGGCAGCACATACGAGCGTCGAATCAAGGTTCGCTTCCACGTACTCAGGGCGCTAACGCAGTTCCTGGCGAAATTGCCGGCAGCTAAGCAGCTGCAGATCGGCGTCGGAGAGTTCTCGTCATCCAAGCAAGGCACTATCGAGAAAGAGCTTCTCGCTGAAGCGATCGCCGATGCGCGCGGGACCGCCGATGAATTGGTAAGAGGTGTCGGCGGAAAGATCGCTGGAGTCCAGTCAATATCAAATCGCGGTTTCAATGTCGTCTATTCACAGGGTGGGCGTTCCGGCGCAGTCAATGCCATCGATATCAGCTCGCTTTCCAGCTATTCCGGGCGTAACCCTGTGGTGTTGAACGAGGGCAGGATCACGCTCAGGCAGAACGTCTACATCATCTATCTGCTTGAATGATGCTCCGCACACGCCACGGATCGCTCGCATTCCGGCTGACCTGCGCGATCGCAGGCTTTCGCCCGCAGACCTCTTCGCCGCCCCACATTAAATATCGGTAACCCTACGGACAGTCCCGGGCAAAGCCGGGGAGGCAAGACTGGCGGCACCGTTGAACCCGGGTCGCCGCTTCCTGCGGGCCTCCGTTCAATCGGCTACCTCTCGAGGAGCTTTCCCCATGAACATCCGCCTGACTGCCCTGGCCCTGGCCCTGAGCCTCGCCGCTGGTTCCGCTTTCGCCGCCCAGGACGCTACCCCGGCTGCGCCGGCTGCCGCTCCGGCCAAGGCTGCTGCGCCCGCCACCCACCACAAGCATCACAAGAAGCACAAGCACCACGCGATGAAGAAGGCTGCCGCGCCGGCCGCCGCTCCGGCAGCTCCGGCTTCCAACTAAGTTTCATTGCTGTACTGATACCCCGCCGGTCACCGGCGGGGTATTTTTTTGCGCGGCGTTTGTCCTGCGCGTCGCCGCAACGGCTTGATCTGCAGGGTATTGGCGCGTGCGGAACAGCATCCGCAGCGTTTGCGATATCCTGCGCGTCGCCGCATCGAACTTCCCCGGGTCCCCAAGAGCAACGCGGGTACTTGTGCGGGTACCAGCCCATGAAGAACGAACCGGCCTCTTATTGATCAAGGGGTTGTGCGCTTTATGTTGCTGATGATCGACAACTACGACAGCTTCACCTACAACCTCGTGCAGTATTTCGGCGAGTTGGGGCAGGAAGTGCGGGTCGTGCGCAACGATGCGCTGACCGTGAAGGCGATCGCCGCGCTCAAGCCCGAGCACATCGTGATCTCGCCCGGGCCGTGCACGCCAAACGAGGCCGGCGTGTCGCTGGAAGTGCTGGCGACGCTGTCGGGCCAGGTGCCCATCCTCGGTGTCTGCCTCGGTCACCAGAGCCTGGGCCAGGCGTTCGGCGGCAAAGTGGTGCGCGCCAAGACCATCATGCATGGCAAGACCTCGATGATCCGGCACAAGGGCGTGGGTGTGTTCGCCGGCTTGCCGGATCCGTTCGAGGCCACGCGCTACCACTCGCTGGTCGTCGAAAAAGAATCGCTGCCCGACTGCCTGGAAATCACCGCCTGGACCGAACACGCCGACGGTGGCTTCGACGAAATCATGGGCCTGCGCCACAAGACGCTCGCGGTCGAAGGCGTGCAGTTCCACCCCGAGTCCATCCTCACCGAACACGGCCACGCGATGCTGGCGAATTTTTTGAAAGCGCGGACGTAGGAGCGACGCAAGTCGCGATTTCCCCACACATTCACTCATATCGAAGAAATCGCGACTTGCGTCGCTCCTACAACGCCGAACACAAGCACGAACCCATGCCCATCACTCCGCAAGAAGCCCTGCAACGCGTCATCGTGCATCGCGAAATCTTCGTCGACGAGATGATCGACCTGATGCGCCAGATCATGCGCGGGGAAGTATCGCCAGCGCTGACGGCGGCGATCCTGGTCGGGCTGCGGGTGAAGAAGGAAACCATCGGCGAGATCGCCGGCGCGGCGCAGGTGATGCGCGAGTTCTGCGCGCACGTCGAAGTGCCCGACAACGCCAACTTCGTCGACATCGTCGGTACCGGTGGCGATGGCGCGCACACTTTCAATATTTCCACCGCCGCGATGTTCGTCTGCGCGGCGGCCGGCGCCAAGGTCGCCAAGCACGGCAATCGCTCGGTGAGTTCGAAATCCGGCAGCGCCGATGTGCTCGAAGCGCTGGGCGGGGCGATCGAACTGCGGCCCGAACAGGTCGCCGCCTGCATCGCCGATACCGGCATCGGTTTCATGTTCGCGCCCATGCATCATCCGGCGATGAAGAACGTCGCGGCAGTGCGCAAGGAACTCGGCGTGCGCACGATCTTCAATATTCTCGGGCCGCTGACCAATCCCGCCGCGGCGCCGAACATTCTGATGGGCGTATTCCATGCCGATCTCGTCGGCATCCAGGCGCGCGTGCTGCAGCGTCTTGGCACGAAGCGCGCGTTGATCGTGCATGGCCGCGACGGTCTCGACGAGATCACCCTCAACGGCGGCACGATGGTCGCCGAGCTCAGCGAAGGCGAAGTGCACGAATACGAAATCCTGCCCGGCGAATTCGGCCTGGCGATGGCCGACCTGCGCGCGATCCGGGTCGAAAGCCCGGCCGAATCGCGGGCCATGGTGCTTGATGTTCTCGAAGGCAAGCCTGGCCCGGCGCGCGACATCGTGCTGCTCAATGCCGGTGCCGCGCTTTATGTCGCGAATGTCGCGGTGTCGATCGCCGAGGGCGTTTCCAAGGCGCGCATCGCCATCGACGACGGCAGCGCGCGTCGCAAGCTCGATCAATATGTCGCCAGCACGCAGGCGTTGGCTGCAACTTCCCGACCAGGTGACCGATGAGTCCTTTCGCCCACACCCACGAGCCACCTTATTACGCGGTGATATTTTCCTCGCTGCGCAAAGCCGATGACCTCGGCTATGCCGAAACTTCCGACCGCATGGTGGAGCTGGCGAAGCTGCAACCCGGCTTCCTCGGTGTCGAAAGCCTGCGCGGCGACGATGGCTTCGGCATCACTGTGAGCTACTGGGAAAGCGAAGCGGCGATCAAGGCGTGGAAACAACAGGCCGAACATACCGAGGCGCGCCGACGCGGCCGCCTGGAGTGGTACGAACATTTCGAACTGCGCGTCGCCCGTGTCGAGCGCGCCTACGCCGGCCCGCGCGGTGAGCGCGAATGAGCGACATCCTGGAAAAAATCCTCGCGCGCAAGGTCGAGGAAATCCGCGAGCGCAGTGCCCGCGTTCCGCTGCGTGAGCTTTCCGCGCGCTGCGCCGATCTACCGGCGACGCGCGGCTTCGCCGATGCATTGACCGCGAAAATTTCCGCCGGCCAGGCCGCGGTGATCGCCGAGGTGAAGAAGGCCAGTCCAAGCAAGGGCGTCATTCGCGCCGATTTCCACCCTGCCGAAATCGCCGCGAGTTACCAGCGTGGCGGCGCGGCCTGTTTGTCGGTGCTCACCGATGTCGATTTTTTCCAGGGCGCCGACGAGTATCTGCAGCAGGCGCGTGCGGCTTGCGCGTTGCCGGTGCTGCGCAAGGATTTCACCATCGATGCCTACCAGGTGTACGAAGCGCGCGCGCTCGGCGCCGACTGCATCCTGCTGATCGTCGCGGCGATCGGCGATGCCGCGCTCGCCGAGTTGTCGCATCTCGCATTGGATCTGGGCATGGACGTGCTGGTGGAAGTGCACGACATCGACGAACTCGAGCGCGCTGTGCAGATTCCCGCGCCGATGATCGGCATCAACAACCGAAACCTGCGCACGTTCGAAGTCAGCCTCGACACGACCTTGACGATGCGCGGCGCCGTGCCCAAGGATCGCGTACTGGTCACCGAAAGCGGCATCTTCACCGCGCACGACGTGGCGCTGATGCGCAGCAACGGCGTCAATGCCTTCCTGGTCGGCGAGGCGTTCATGCGCGCCGAGGACCCGGGCGCGGAGTTGGCACGGGTGTTTGGCGGATAAGGATTTGTAGCGTCGTAGGAGCGATGGCAATCGCGACTTTCCTGCCGCATTCATTTTTTCGCAGCGGATTCGGTCGCGATTGCCATCGCTCCTACAAAGAAGCTAATCGCCGACGAGCTTTGCGCGCGGCAGCAGCAGATGCAGCACCATGCCGTCGAAGGGTTGCGAGGCGGCGGCCCAGAGCCGGCCGCCCATTGACGACACGGCATTGCCGGCCCAGGGCAGGCTGAGGCCAGCGGCATCATCACCGATCTGCCAATCGCGACTGAACATTCCCGACAGCGTTTCCGGTTTCACCGCCGGCCGGTTGTCGTCGAAGCGGAAATGCACGCGCGAGCGACCCTGGCTGAATTCGACGTTGGCGGTGATGCGCAATTGCAATGGATGTTCGCCGGCCGCGCCGGTCGCTTCCGCCGTCTGCAGGACAATCACGTTGATCACCTGCTGCAGCACTTCGCGCGCCGCTTCCACCGGCGGCGCCTGCAGCACCGAAGCATCGATTTCCACTGCCATCGCCTGCCGTTGTGGCCCTTCGATCCGGCGCAGCGCGTGGTCGATCAACTCGGGCATCGCCACCGGCTGTGCGGCGGTGTTGCTGGTGATGAAGCGCGAGTATTCGGTGACGATGCCCTGCAGGTGTTCGAGACTCTTGCGGATGCCGCGCAACTCGCCGCGTGCCTCCGCCAGCAGCACCGACTGCTCGTTGACCTGGTATTGCAGCATCTGCACGATCTCGTTGTGCCGGTGGTGGCTGAGGTCGGGCGCGGCGAGTTCGTGCAGCAGCATCTGCATGCCCGAGGTGTGCGTGCGGTCCAGCAGTTTCAGCGGCTGGTCGATGTGCTCCTTCAACGGCTCGAGCGAACTGCGCAGGTCCTGGATCACGCCGCCGGCCATTTCGTTGGCGCCGGCACGATAGCTTTCGTGGAAAAGGCGCTGGCGGGTATCGGCGAGGCGATCGAGCATGCGGTCGAACTCGGCACCGAGCTCGCCGATCTCGTCGTCGCGATCGAGCTTCATGCGCGCCTGGGTGTTTTCGTCGGCGCCGATCTTGCGCGCGAGCGTGGTCAGCTTGGTCAGCGGCACGACCACGCTGCCATTGAGCAGCCACAGCAGGATGGCCATGGTCGCCAGGCCGGTGATGGTCATCAGCAGCATCGACATGTCCAGCGCATCGCGGCCGCGGCTGCTGATCTCGCGCGGGGTGAGGATGCTGATGTCGCGCACGGGCCGGCCGTTGATGTCGAACACCACGGCGGTGACGCGACTCTCGGCCTCGCTGGTTTCGAAGCGCAGGTCGCCGTGGGCGATGCGCACGTGATCGACTTCCAGACGCGGGCCACGGGTCTGCTGGTCCAGCGGCGGCGCGATCTCGAAACGCAGATGGTTCTGGTCGGCGATCTGACGGATCGCACTGGTCTCGAAAAATCGTCCGAGGATCAGCGTGCCATGCCGGGGGCCGGTGCGCGCGCCGGTGAGGATGGGCACGGTGGTGACGAACATCAGGCCGAGGTTGGTGTCGATCAGGCCGGCGCGGATCTGCGGCTGGTCGCCCTGCGCGAGCAGGGGCGAATGCAGCGGCAGGCGATCGCTGCGGAACGCATCGATGTCGAGCACAGCCTGGGTTTTCAGATCCATGCCGCGCGCCCAGACGCGGCGGCCGTTGTTGTCGTAGAAAGCGAGCAGCTGGCAGTCGAGACTCTGCTGCGCGCTGGGGATCAGGATGACTTTTTCGTAGGTCGGATCCTTGCCCGCCATGTAAGCGTAGGTCTCGTCCCAGTAGCCCCAGTCCTGCGACTGCGGCGCGACCAGCGCGAGTTCGCGGTTGACCACTTCGAAAACGAGTTCGGCGTTGCGCTTGGCCTGGTCATGCTCGAGTTCGAGGAACCGTGGGTAGACCACGAGGCGATGCACCAGATGCGCAGCCAGCCCCGTTGCGAGCAGCAGGAACAGGCCGATCAGCAGCGTGCGCCGGCGCAGGTTCATGGCTCAGGCATCCCCGAGCCTTTTGAGGAAACGCAGCGCGCTTTCGCCATAGCCGCAGGCGCGATAGAACGCATGCGCTTCGACGCGATGCTGCGCCGAGGTGAGCTCGATGCGCGCGGCGCCGGCCTCGCGGGCGCGAGTCTCGGCTTCGCGCAGCAACTGCCGGCCGATGCCACGACCCTGGCAGTCGGTGGAGACCGACAGCGCGGTGATGCGGCAGGTGCGCACGCCCAGCGGCAGGTAATACATCAGGTCGTAGCAGATCAGACCGACCACGCCGCCATGCAGGTCGGCGACCAGCAAACGTTGGTCGAGGTCTTCGGCGAGGGCGGCGATACGCTCGCCGGCTTCGATATCGCTGCAGGCATAGCCGAGGACATCGAGCAGGTGGGCGATAGCGGGCGCGTCGTCCGGCGTCGCGGTTCGGATCAGGGGCTGCAACTGGCCTGGCTGGTTGGCGCTGCCCATGTCCGCGGTGTCCTCAGCGCGTGCCGAACACCACGATGGTCTTGCCGCGGGCGTGCAGCTTGCCGTCGATCTGCAATTGCTTGAGGACGCGGCCGGCCATTTCGCGCGAGCAGCCGACGATGCGCGCCAGCTCCTGGCGCGACACGCGGATCTGCGTGCCATCCGGATGCGTCATCGCGTCGGGTTCCTGGCACAGGTCGTTGAGCGTACGGATGATGCGGCCGGTGACGTCGAGGAAGGCGAGGCGGCTGGCCTTGCGGCTGGTATCGAGCAGGCGCTTGGAAAGTTGCGCGCCGATCGCATAGAGCACCTTTGGGCATTCCGCCGACAGTGTGGTGGCGAACAGCTGGTGCAGGCGCTCATAGCTCAGCTCGGCCAGCTCGCAGGGTGTACGCGTGCGCAGCAGCACCTCACGATGTTCGGCGGCGATGTACAGGCCCATCTCGCCGATGAAGTCGCCGGCATTGATGTAGCCGAGCACCAGCTCGCGGCCATCGGTTTCCTCGCTGATGATGCTCAGCGAACCGCTGATGACGTAATAAAGCGTGTTGGCAGGGTCGCCGGGCCGGAAGATGTCGCTGCGGGTCGGATGCTTGCGGCGATGGCACTGGTCCAGAAAGTGGCTTAGCGAGACCGCGTCCAGCGCCAAAGGATTGGCGACTGGCGTGCGGAGGGCGTGCTCGCTGAGCGAGGTCCGGTGCGGGGTCATAAGCTGAGCCTGAAATATTCCCGAAGTGGCCCAAGCTTAGGCTGTGACGGCATTCACAGCAATGGCGCGTCCGGGCTGGCTAGGGCGAGGTTCCCCCGGGGGGCGCTTTGCCCGATAATGCGCGCCCGCTCCACCCGTCCGTCACTCGAGGAATACCGCCGTGGTCAAGCCACTGCCGCGTTTGCGGCTTCAGGGTTTCAACAACCTCACCATGGCCCTGAGCTTCAACATCTACGACATGTGCTACGCCGTGTCGGAAGAACAGCGCCAGCGCTACATCGAGTACATCGACGAGGTCTACAACGCCGAGCGTCTGACCCAGATCCTCACCGAGGTCGCGCACATCATCGGCGCCAACATCCTCAACGTCGCCCGCCAGGATTACGATCCGCAGGGCGCGTCGGTGACGATCCTGATCTCGGAAGAGCCAGTGATCGACAAGAAGGCCGCCGGCAAGGAATTGATTTCCGACGCCGTGGTCGCGCATCTGGACAAGAGCCACATCACTGTCCACACCTACCCGGAAACGCATCCGCACAACGGCATCGCGACCTTCCGCGCCGACATCGATGTCGCCACCTGCGGCGTGATCTCGCCACTGAAGGCGTTGAACTACCTGATCGAGAGCTTCGACTCCGACATCGTGGTGATGGACTACCGCGTGCGTGGCTTCACCCGCGATGTGAAGGGCAAGAAGCACTACATCGACCACAAGATCAACTCGATCCAGGACTACCTGTCGAAAGGCATCAAGACCCACTACGAGATGCTCGACGTGAACGTCTACCAGGAAAATATCTTCCACACCAAGATGCACGTGAAGGAATTCGACCTGGACACCTATCTGTTCGAGGAAAAGGCCAAGAACCTCAGCTTCAAGGATCGCCAGCGCGTGGAGATGCAGTTGCGCCGCGAGATCGAGGAGCTGTTCCACGGGCGCAACCTGGTGGATTGAGTGACCTGAGTTGTCGCCATGAAAAAGCCCCGCGAAAGCGGGGCTTTTTGTTTGCCTTCCTCCTGTGCGCAGGGCAAGGAGCTAAATGCGATACGCCACGGCCTTCATGATCGCCGAGGCCAGCGCCATCACTTTCGGAATCGGTGGCGGCAGTGTGCGAGCGCCGGCGGCTTCGGCGTGATCGGCATGGCGGGCTTCGTCGATTTTCATCGTCGCGAGGATCGCGCGGCTGCGCAGGTCTTCGGCGGGCAGGGTTTGCAGGTGTTCGGCAAGGTGGGCTTCGACCTGGCGTTCGGTCTCGACCACGAAGCCGAGATTCCAGCCGTCGCCGCGCAGGCCTGCAGCAAGACCGATCGCGTAACTGCCGGCATACCAGAGCGGGTTGAACAGGCTGGGCCGGCTGTCGAGTTCGCGCAGGCGATCGGCGCACCAGGCCAGATGATCGGTTTCTTCCTGTGCGGCAGCGAGCAGTTGCGAACGCGTGGCTTCATCGCGCGCGACCACCGCCTGGCCGACGTAGAGCGCCTGCGCGCAGACCTCGCCGGTGTGGTTGATGCGCATCAGGCCGGCGGCATGGCGGCGTGCGCTGCCGTCCATCTCGACATCGGCTTCATCGGCGCCGGGATTGTCGCGCTCGGCCAGCGTGCGACCGACGCTGGTGCCCAGCGCGCGCTGCGCTTCGATGATCAGGCGGTCGAAACGCGAGTAATGACGGGAGACGCTCATGCGAGATGCTCGGCGAGGAAGTCGATTGGATGGCGCACGCGGATGTTTCCACTTTGGCCCAGATGCAGGCGGCAGCCGATGTTGGCCGAAAGCAGTTCGTCCGCAGCACTGCGTTCGAAAGCGACAAGCAGCGGCGCGCGCAAGGCAGCGGCGCGTTCCGGTTCGGAAAGCATGTGCGTGCCGGCGGCACCGCAGCAGCCGGTATCGGGGAGTTCGACAAGATCCAGACCGGGCACGCTATGCAGCAGGCGCCGCAGCGCTTCGTCATTTTTTGCGCTGCGTTGGCTGCACGGCACATGCAGGGCGACCCGGCGGCCGCCGGCATCGCGGAAATTCTTCCGCGAGAAGCGCGACTCCAGAAAAGACAGCGCGTCCTCGACATCGGCAACGCCGGCGAGCGAGGCTTTCATTTGTTGATGGCAGCCGCTGGCCAAGGTCAGGACCCGAGCTTGGCCGGCAAACGCGGCGCGGTTGTGCGCCGCCAGCATCTCCGCCTGTGCGGTCTCGCCGGCATGCAAGGCAGCCGTGCCGCAGCAGGTCTGTGTCGCCGGCAGAGTGCAGGCCACCCCGACCGCCTGCAGCATTTTCGCGAGCGCGGCGCGCGTCGATGATTCGTAGGCGGTCGCGATGCAGCCGACGAAGATCGCAGCGGATTCGTTGCCTGCGGTGATCGGAAAGGGCTCGTTCGCCGATGCCGCGGGCAAGGTTCGCCATGCGTTGGGCAGCAGGGACTGGGTGCGGACCAACACCGCGAGCAGACCAGGTTTGGCCAGCAGCGCGAGGCGGACGCGATCGGGCAGGGGCGGTGACCGGCGCTCTCTTTGGGCGGCACGGGCCTCGATCAGGAGCTCGCCATAGTCGACCCCGGCCGGGCAGACGGACTCGCAGCGCAGGCAGCCCAGGCAGTGATCGAGATGGCGGTCGCCGGCCTCGCTGGCGGGGATCAGCCCGGTCGCGACGGCCTTGATATAGGCTATGCGGCCGCGCGGGGACTCTGCTTCGGAGGCGTCCAGTCGGTAGGTCGGACAGTGCGGCAGGCATAGCCCGCATTGCACGCAGCGGTCGGCCAGGGCGGTCAAAAGTGCAGCTGGGCGAGGGTCCGGGGCGGGCAGGGCGGCCATCGGGCGATGCTAACACGCGAGTTATTAAGGACTTGCGCGAGCTCGGGTCAGCGGTTACCATTCCGCTTCTTATTTCCCACGATTTTCTTTTGGAGCCCGTCATGAAAGCCATGACCGTCAGCACCAAGCCGGAGACCGTCAAGCACGATTGGTATGTTGTTGATGCCAGCGGCAAGACTCTTGGTCGTCTGTGCTCGGAACTCGCGCGCCGTCTGCGCGGCAAGCACAAGCCGATCTTCACTCCGCATGTCGACACCGGTGATTACATCGTCGTCGTCAACGCCGAGAAGATCCACGTCACCGGCAAGAAGCTGCAGGACAAGATGTATTACCGGTTCACCGGTTACATCGGCAACCTGAAGTCGGAAACCCTTGGCCAGGCCTTGAACGCTCACCCCGAGCGTGTCATCGAGACCGGCGTCAAGGGCATGCTGCCCAAGAATCCGCTCGGCCGCGCCATGTACAGCAAGCTCAAGGTCTACGCCGGCCCGAACCACCCGCACACCGCCCAGCAGCCGCAGGCGCTGGACATCTAAGGCACAGGTAGATACCCATGGCTTCGCAGCACAATTACGGCACTGGCCGTCGCAAGTCCTCCACCGCCCGCGTGTTCCTGCGTGCCGGCAAGGGTTCCATCATCGTCAACGGCCGTCCCCTGGACGAGTTCTTTGGCCGTGAAACCTCGCGCATGATCGTTCGCCAGCCGCTCGAGCTGACCAAGATGACCGACAAGTTCGACATCTCGATCACCGTCGAAGGCGGCGGCATCACCGGCCAGGCCGGCGCCATTCGCCTCGGCATCGCCCGCGGTCTGGTCGAGTACAACGAGTCGCTGAAAGGCGAGCTGCGCAAGGCCGGTTTCATGACCCGCGACGCCCGCGAAGTCGAGCGCAAGAAGGTCGGCTTGCACAAGGCCCGCCGCGCCACGCAGTTCTCGAAGCGCTAATCGTCGCAGCGTAGAATCAGGCGCATTCCTAATTGGGGAATCGTCTAACGGTAGGACAACGGTCTCTGACACCGTTAATCTAGGTTCGAACCCTAGTTCCCCAGCCACACGAAAAAGGCCCCGCGAAAGCGGGGCTTTTTTTGTGGGCGGGATTTTTTCGCTCGACGGATCAGCGCATCCATCCGGTCCCGGCGAACGCCCGGCCGTCGTCTTCGCAAGGTGCGGCAGCCACGAAGCACACCTGCATTTCGAACGCCGGATGTCTTTTCGTCGGGCATCGATCGTCGTCGATTCGATTCAAGCCATGATCGAAAACAAAACTTCGCGCAAGCCGTGGCGATTGCGGCAAACTATTTCCTACACAAATCACCGAAGGAAGATTACGCATGGCCGCGACGTCTTGGCATTACGCGAACCGCGCCGGTCAGCAGCAGGGACCGGTTTCCGCGGAGACGTTGCGGGAGTTGTTCATGCGCGGCGAAGTGACGCGGGAGTCGCTGGTCTGGCGCGACGGCATGGTGCGCTGGCTGCCACTGGCGCAAGTGGGTGGCGAAGTCGGCATTCCGGCCGGCAGCGCCATGCCGCCGCCGATGCCCGGTATGTACCCGCCGTCACAGCGCAGGGCCGGGTCGCCCAAACCGGTAGGCAAGGGCAACGGCTGCCTGATCATCGGGGCGGTGGCTGCCGTGGCGATGGTGCCGATCATCGGCGTTCTCGCGGCGATAGCGATCCCGCAGTACCAGGTGTACGTCAGCCGCGCGCAATTCATGGAAGCGATGAGCATCGTCGAGAACCTCAAGCCACGGGTGAGCGAGCAATACCTGCAGAACGGCGCTTGCCCGGGCAATACCGACCCCTTCGAAGCACCGGA
Organism: Arenimonas sp.; assembly: GCF_035312645.1. Lineage (GTDB taxonomy): Bacteria > Pseudomonadota > Gammaproteobacteria > Xanthomonadales > Xanthomonadaceae > Arenimonas. Next base: position 3,431 of record NZ_DATGBO010000032.1, on the reverse strand, counting down.
AACCTACGGCGGGAAATACGTCGGCTCGGTCAAATTCGGTACCGATGGTGATACCGGCGCCTGCCTGATCAACATGCGTTTCCGCAATGTCGAACCGGTGGTCGTGGCCCTGCGCGGTCAGTCCGTGACTTTCAGCGGCACGGCCAAGGACGGGGCGCTGACATGGACCTGCCGCTCCGAATTGTCCGCGAAGTTCCTGCCGCCTTCCTGCCGCTGATGTGCCGGCCGGAAAGCGCCTTGGCTAGCCTGCCCGGCGGGCATGGGTCTAGACTCAGGCATCCCTTCGGAGGCTCAACATGCCCGTACCCGTCGCCGAACTCGCCAAGCTCTTTCCGCTCGATGCCCTGCGTCCGGAGACCCGCGACCAACTCGCGCGCGAGGCGACCGTCGGCGAATACGTCCGCAACGAGGTCGTGTTTCGCGTCGGCGACATGGACGAGGACACCATCTACCTGATTGAAGGCGAGGTGCGTTGCGACTATCCCGACGGTCGCACCGTCGCCCATGCCGCCGGTACCGGCCATGGCCGCTACTCGCTCAATGATGCGGTGCCGCGCCGGTTCACCGCGACGGTGGTGTCGCAGCGCGCGCGCGTCGTGCGTCTGGAGCGTCGCTTCGTCGAGAAGGTCATCACCTGGGATCAACTCAGTCGCGATCCCACCTACCGCTTCCATGAAAGCACGCCAGGTGCCAGCGCCTGGGTGTTCCGCCTGCTGCACAGCCACGCCTTCATCAAGTTGCCGACCGGCAATCTCGAGCGCATGTTCCAGCGTTTCGAGGAGGCCTACGTCAAGCCCGGCGAAGTGGTGATGCGCGAAGGCGATGCGCCGGACAATTTCTACGTGATCCGCGAAGGCACGGCGGCAGTGTCGAAAATCCTCGATGGCTCGCCGCAGGTCGTGGCCTATCTGCGCGAAGGCGACATCTTCGGCGAGGACGCATTGCTCGCCAACGTGCCGCGCAATGCCACCGTGCGGATGATGCAGGGCGGCCGATTGATGAAGCTTTCCAAGGACGCTTTCGAAGCAGTGCTCAAGCCGCCGATGGTGTCCTGGGTGTTGCCGGCCGAAGCCGCGCGCCTGGTGCAGGACGGTGCACGGCTGGTCGATGTGCGCATGCCGCAGGAATTCATCCAGCGCGCGATCCAGGGTGCGATCAACGTGCCGCTATACCGCTTGCGCGAAGATATGCCCAGCCTGTTGGCACCAGGTGGTCGCGTGGTCGTTTACTGCAACACCGGCGAGCGCTCGGCGGCGGCGGCTTTCGTGCTCAATGCGCAGGGTTACACCGTGCATGCGATGCACGGCGGCCTCGGCGCGATGCTGCGCATGCAGGCGGCGGCCGCACCGGCGGAGTAAGCGCTTCGCAACTCAGGCGTTGGCGCGCAACACGCCGTCGACGATCACCACGTCCGCGGCGCGTTTTGCAAATAATCCGACTGTCACCACGCCGACGATCTGGTTCAATTCGCGCTCCAGCGCCACCGGATCGGCGATCTGCCAGTTGTAGACATCAAGGATCCAGTTGCCGTTGTCGGTGACTTTGCCTTCGCGCCAGATCGGTTGTCCGCCCAGAGCGACGATTTTCCTGGCGACCAGGCTGCGCGCCATCGGGATCACCTCGATCGGCAATGGAAATTTCCCCAGCACGTCGACCTGCTTGCTGGCATCGATGATGCAGACGAATTGCCGCGAGGCTTCGGCGATGATTTTCTCGCGCGTCAGCGCGCCGCCGCCGCCCTTGATCAGGCGATTGCCGCGGTCGCATTCGTCGGCGCCGTCGACATACAGATCCAGCGAGCCGGTGGCGTTGAGATCGAGCACGGGAATGCCATGTTCTTTCAACAGGCGCGTGCTTTGTTCCGAACTCGACACCGCGCCTTCGATGCGATCCTTCATGCGGCCCAGCGCCTCGATGAAAAACGCCACCGTCGAGCCGGTACCGACGCCGACGATGCTGCCATCGGTGACGTATTCCGCGGCCTTGTCGCCCGAGCGTTTCTTGCCTTCTGCCTGTGACATGCCGCGTCCTTATTCGAGAGAAAGGATGAACTTCCACTGCGCCGCACTGACCGGCAACACCGACAACCGGTTGCCGCGCTGGGTGAGGGCGAAATCGCCGAGCTGGTCGGCTTTCGCTTTCAGTTCATCGAGGGAAATGGTGCGCTTGAGCTTGCGCTTGAAACCGACGTCAACCAGCCACCAGCGCGGCTGTTCGGGCTTGCTGGCCGGATCGTAGTAGTCGGATTTTTTCTTGAACTGGCTGGGGTCGGGATAAGTTTCGCTGACCACTTCGGCCACGCCGACCACGCCGGGAATATCGGTATTGGAGTGATAGAACAGGATGCCGTCACCGACCTTCATGTCCTTCATCATGTAATTGCGTGCCTGGTAGTTGCGTACACCGCTCCAGGGTTCGCGCCCGACCTTGGCGAGGGCGTCGATGGAGAATTCTTCCGGCTCCGTCTTCATCAGCCAGTACTTCATGCGGTGCGCTCCGTTCCCAGTTTCTCGTCCCAGCACATCAGCCGACGTCGCCCGCTGGGGTCTGGGCAGCTAGACATGGCTCTGTCTTCATCAGCCAGTACTTCATGTTTTGCTCTCCATCTCTCGTCTATCGGCCTGCGGATCCGCAATCGACCAAGCCGGCTTCGGTCACCACCGCATCCAGCGCCACATCCCAGGCCTCGCTTTCGAAGTCGGCGATTTCCTGGAAAGCGTAACCGACGCCGATCAATGTCGGCGGAGCGACGGCATCGCGACGGAATGCCAGCGCGCGATCGTAGTAGCCGCCGCCCATGCCCAGGCGTTGGCCGCGACGAGTGAAGCCAAGCAATGGCGTGAGGATGGCCTGCATCTCGCGCGCATCGAGTTGCGAGGATGGCGCGACGTCGGGTTCGGGAATGCCGAATTGATTCGAGAACAGCGGATCGCCGGAACGCCAGGGTGCGAATTTCAACGATCCGTCGGCCTGGATGCAGGGCAGGCACCACACCTGGTCGCCGCGCAGGCGCAGTTGCAATACATGCAAAGGAAGTTCGCCACCAGTCGCCCAGTAACCGGCGACATAGCCCGGCGTCGAGAACGCCGGCAGCGTCTGCAGGTGCGTGACGATCGCCTCAGCGGCGAGGATGCGTTGTGCGGCGGTGAGTGCATGGCGCTGTTTGCGCAGATCGCTGCGCAGCGCGCGCTTGTTGCGCGCAGCCATCGATTCGGGCACGGCGGCGTCGGGACGATCGTTCAAGAATTGCATCCTCCACCATGCCGATGCCGTACGAAACGACCTTGATCCCTAGGATCAAGTGGGTATCCGTGCCACCCCATCAGGCTTTCCGCAACAGGGCGGACATGCACACAGCGATGGCGCCGGATTCCCAGGTCGTGTTTATGGGACAAGGCGTATGTTAGCGCAGGCTGTCAAACACGGCAGAG
>NZ_DATGBO010000031.1:0-5058 GCF_035312645.1 Arenimonas sp. | reverse complement strand
CGAATTTTCGATACTCGACAGTCGTGCCATGCAGGATCTTCCGCGCCTGAAGGCATTCATGAGCAGGCCGGAGAATCGTCAGCGCAAGGTCGTGCTGGTCGGGCTGGCCGACAAACAGGCAGCGCCGTACATGGCGCTGTCGCTGAGTAATGAGCGCGCGGATCTGGTCGCACAAGCCTTAGCCGAATATGGGATCTACCCGGTCAAGGTGCGTGGCATCGGCGCGGTTCTGCCGCTGGCGGATAGCGTATCGGATCGTCGCCGGAATCAGCGCGTGGAAATCTGGTTGCGCTGAAACTCCGGATTCATTTCTTCAGTCGCGCCATCAGCGCCTGCAACGCGGCTTGGGTGTCGGTCGAGTACCAGCCGTCGAGGAAGCGCTGCAGATCGGCATCGCCGAAGCCATCGAGCGCGCGAATCACGTCCGCACGCGCGATCGCCCGCGTGGCGAGCATCGGCGAGTTTGGCAGGGTGAGCAGTTCTTCCAGCCAGCGCAAAGAGCGCGTCACGACGTCGCCGGCATCGGTGAGTTCATCGACCACGCCCAGCGCCAGCGCCTGTTCCGATTCGATCATCGCGCCGGCCACGATCAGGCGTTCGGCGCGATGGGCGCCGGTGACGCGGCGCATCAGGTACTGGATCGCGTCGGGCACGGCAAGACCGACCTGGGTTTCATTGAGGCCGATGCGAAACGGCCCGCGCGCCATGATGCGGTAGTCGCAGCACAGCGCGAGTACGCAGCCGCCAGCGGGGTTGTGCCCGGCAATCGCGGCGACCACCGGTATCGGCGACTTGGCCAGCGCGCGGGAGGCATCGAAGAATTGCGACCAGCATGATGCGAGGCCGGCGCGATCCAGTGTCATCAGATAGGGCACGTCCAGCCCGCCGGAAAAAACCTTTTCTCCTCCCGAGAGGATCAGTGCGCGCGCGCCCTGACCCGGCGCCGCGGTAATCGCCGCGATCAGGGCCGACAGCAATTCGTTGTTGAGCGCGTTGACTGGCGGGCGACTCAGTCGCAGTTCGTGGATGTCGCCGTGCTTGTTGATCTCGATCATGGGTCGGCCTGCGAAAGGTTGAGTCGACGGAGCGGGTTTTTGCTGCGGATGTCAGTGCGGGATATTGACGTCTGCCGCCCAGCGATAACGGACGGTGTAACGCAGCTTCGCCTCACCACCGGCGGGGACGGGGACGTCGAAGCTTGCGGTCTGCGCGTTGCGTTTGTCGAACGGCAGCGAGCTGGCGGTCATCTCCCAACTACTCCAGCGCGACAGGCGCTCGTTGATGCGCACGGTGTTGGCGACGGCCTTGGCATTCTTAACCGTCACGCTGATCGTTTCGGTCATCGTGCGACCTTCACGATCCAGCGAAAAATCTTCGCGCTTGCGTTCGACGGAGAGATCGAAGACGTTGCCGATCGCCAGACTCACGTCGGCGTTCGCGGGCGTATGAGCGATGTTCGCCTCGCCGAGGAAATCCTGGCCATCGAACATGCGCACACGACCCGCCGGCAGCGGCAATCCGAGTCCGGATGTCTTGGCATTCCTGAAACGAAGCGTGGCAATCACCGGCTGCGATTGCCCATCGGTCGCGCCGTAATTGGCATCGACGATGGGATAGGGCGGAGTCCAGTCGCCCGTGTTGGAGCTGGATTCGTAGCGCCGTTCGCAGGCGACATCAGTGACAGGATTCACCAGCGGCAGATGTTGCACGCTGCCTTGCGGAAGCGAACCGGCGTTGGGTAGTTTGTAGGCCTGGTATTCGCCGGATGCCTGCGCCTGCGGCGCGCTGTCGGCGATCATCATCTTTGCCCGCGGCGCGGCCGCGGCCATCGCCATCATTTCCGGCCCTGCGGCGCTGACGCGATTGGGCTCGCCCGCGACCAGCGTCAGCATCGCATCCTTGAAATCGGCGCCAGAGCGATTGACCACCATCGCCGAACCTTCCAGCGCCATGCGGCAGTCCTTGCCCACGCCCTGCACGTTGACGTTGTATTCGGCGCGCCAGGCCAGGCCGGCGGTGGCATAGGAAAGTCCGAAATCCTGACGGCCCCCGTGATCGGCATTGATCGACCAGTTCATCGTCGGCTCGTTGACCATGCCGGCAGGAAGACCGGGCAATTCGAAGCTGGAAAAATTCGCGAGCACCTTGATGCGGCCATCGTTGAGTCGCAACGTGAGGCCATTGCCTGCTGACACCAATGTTCCGGCGAGCACCTGCCGTTCGTTGCCGACAGCCTGTTCCACCGTTACCGATTGTCCGATCGCACGTCGCAACAATTCATCCTGACCGGCAAGCGCGAAATCGAAACGCTGTCCGCGGATCGATGCCCCAGCACTCGGTTTGAGCAATACGGAGCTGGCATCGAGGGCGCGCGGCAGTCCAGCCAATGCGACATCGTTGTCGCCATTTTTCAGATCGAAAGCCACGCGGCGCTCGACCAGCGCGAAGCCCGGACCACCGGCCTGTGCTTCGGATTGCGTGACGGCGTCGAAGTCGCCGCTGTAGATGGTGAGGCTGGTTTCTGCGGCGTGGCTGGGCGTGGTCATGGCGATCAGGGCCGTGGCTAGGGACGTGGTGGCGATGCGATGGATCATGGTTGGCTCCGTGCTGGCGCGAGGGATATCATAGGCCCATGAACGCAAAACGATTTCTTTCGGGGTTTTTGTTGCTGGCGCTTTCCTCCAGCGTGATGGCATCGGTGCCGACTTGCACGCCGGTGATCGAGAAAGCCTGGATTCGCAGCGCCGCACCGGGATCGATGATGTTGGCGGGCTACGGCATCGTCAACAATGCCTGTCCGCAGGCGATCACGATCAAGGCGGTAAGCAGCGCGGACTTCGCGTCAGCGATGATGCACGAGACCTTGATCGAGGGTGGCATCAGCAAGATGCGCCATGTCGCAGCGCTGCCGGTGGCGGCACATGCCAGCGTGGCATTCGCGCCCAGCGGGCGGCATTTGATGCTGATGCAGCCCAAACATCCGCTCAAGGAAGGCGACAAGGTCAGGTTGAAATTATCCTTGACCGATGGTCGCGAGATCGCTGCCGATTTCGTGGTTCGCAAGGACGCGCCAGGCAAGTAGGTGCTTGCGGATCATGAAGAATCGCGCGCAGGAAAAGTCTGTCCCGCGTGATGTTTTTCTAATTGTTGATTCCGGCGCAGGCGCTGCGCACCGCGTCGGGCAAGGTCACCGACTGGCCGTCGCGATTGACCCAGACCAGCACGGTATTGCCATCGGCATAAAGCAGCTCGGGCTGCATTGCGGAAAGAATGCGATGGCCGAGCGTGACGCTCTTGCCACCGACGCGTTCAGCAAATAATTCCACCCGCAGCGTTTCCGGCCAGCCGATTGGCCGGCGATAGTTGACGGCGATCGCAGCGAGAATCGGCGCCGATGATTCGCCTGCCCAGTCTTCGCTGAGCGATTTGAACCAGCGCACCCGCGCCTCTTCGATATAGCCGAGGTAACTCTGGTTGTTGACGTGGTTGAACGCATCCAGATCGCGCCAGCGTACTTCGATGACGATACTGTGGACGACTGCGTTCATTTCGTTTTCTTCTTTGCTGCGGGCTTGGGCTTGTCCAGCAGTTTGCGCAGGAAGTGGCCGGTGTGTGAGGCATCGATTCCGGCAAGATCCTCGGGCGTACCCTGCGCGATGATCTGGCCGCCGCGGTGGCCACCTTCCGGGCCGAGATCGATCACCCAGTCGGCGGTCTTGATCACGTCGAGATTGTGTTCGATCACCACGACCGTATTGCCGTCGTCGCGCAGCTTGTGCAGCACGGTGAGCAGATGCTCGATGTCGTGGAAATGCAGGCCGGTGGTTGGCTCGTCGAGAATGTAGAGCGTCTGTCCTGTATCGCGGCGGCTGAGTTCCTTGGACAACTTCACGCGCTGCGCTTCGCCGCCCGACAATGTCGTCGCACTCTGGCCGAGCTTGATGTAGGACAGTCCGACATCGATCAGCGTTTCGAGTTTTCGCGACAGGGTCGGTACCGGCTCGAACAACTTGAGCGCGTCCTCCACGGTCATGTCGAGGATGTCGTGGATGCTGTAACCCTTGTAGCGGATTTCCAGAGTTTCGCGGTTGTAGCGCTTGCCGTGACAGACGTCGCAGGGCACGTAGACATCCGGCAGGAAATGCATTTCGACCTTGATCAGGCCGTCGCCCTGGCAGGCTTCGCAACGACCGCCGCGGACGTTGAAGCTGAAGCGTCCGGGCGAATAGCCGCGCGCGCGCGCTTCCGGAACCTGCGCGAACAATTCGCGTAGCGGCGTGAACAGGCCGGTGTAGGTCGCCGGGTTCGAGCGTGGCGTGCGTCCGATCGGCGATTGGTCGATGTCGACGACCTTGTCGAACAATTCGATGCCTTGCACTTCCCGGTACGGTGCAACGGTGTGCGAGGCGCCGTTCAATTCGTTGGCGGCGATCTGATAGAGGGTGTCGTTGATCAGCGTCGATTTTCCTGATCCCGATACGCCGGTGATGCAGGTGAACAATCCCGCGGGGATCGCCAGATCCACATCCTTGAGGTTGTTGCCGGAAGCGCCGAGCAGGTGCAGCGTCATCTTCGGATTGGCGACGTGACGCTTCTTGGGAATTTCGATGCGGCGGCGACCCGACAGATACGCGCCGGTCAGCGAGCGCGGCGCTTTCAGGATGTCGGCGAGTTTGCCCTGGGCGATGATCTCGCCGCCGTGCACGCCCGCACCGGGGCCGATGTCGACGACGTGGTCGGCGATGCGGATCGCGTCCTCGTCGTGTTCGACGACGATCACGGTATTGCCCATGTCGCGCAGTCGCACCAGCGTGCCGAGCAGGCGCTCGTTGTCGCGCTGGTGCAGGCCGATCGAGGGTTCGTCGAGCACGTACATCACGCCGACCAGGCCGGCACCGATCTGCGAGGCCAGGCGGATGCGCTGCGCTTCGCCGCCGGATAGCGTGTCGGCCTTGCGTTCCAGCGTCAGATAATCGAGACCGACATCGACGAGGAATTTCAGGCGCTCGCGGATTTCCTTGACGATCTTCACGGCGATCTCGCCGCGCCAGCCCGGCA
>NZ_DATGBO010000030.1:0-32529 GCF_035312645.1 Arenimonas sp. | reverse complement strand
ACAGGCGCCCGCACAAATTTCCTGCGCACACTGTCAAAGATCGCTTGGGGAACCGGCTAGGCCACGTTCCCGCCCAGAGGACGTTTCGTCCAAGGGAGCCGCAAAGTATACATCGGTTTTTCGGTCCGTCAACACCCGATTGAACCCGGAGCGTGACTCCCGTCGCGAAGCGCCAGCCCAAAGGCCTGCTGCGTGAAGGGCCGCGAAGAATAGGGGATCGAAATGGAAATAGATAGCCCGAAAATCATCACTGCCGCGCTTGACAGCGCGCCGATGCATCCCCGAACGTCGCGGCAATCCTCAGGAACTCTAGTCATGCCCAGCCCGCGCCTGCTCTCCGCCGCACTTTTCACCACCATCGCACTCTCCGCCTGCACAAGCGTCGGCGGCTCGCCCTGGGTCGAACTCAAGGGCAAGCGGTTCAACATCGAGATCGCCGACGACGATGCCGAGCGCGCCCGCGGCCTGATGTTTCGCGAATCGATGGAAGACGATCACGCGATGCTCTTCATCCATGACACGGAAGAACCCCAAGCCTACTGGATGAAAAACACCAAGATTCCACTCGACATCCTCTACTTCGATCACCAGCGCAAGCTGGTTTCGGCGCAGCAAGGGGTGCCGCCTTGCTCGGCCGGCGACAGCTGCCCACCGTATCCGAGCGAAGGCAGCGCACTCTATGTTCTCGAACTCAACGCCGGCACGATGAACTCCCTGGGCGCGAAAGTCGGCGATGAACTGAAATTCAGCCCCGACATCGCGACCAAGAAATAAGCCTTGATTTGCCCAGCGGGCAGGCACACATTTCATCCATGCGCAGCCAATACCCATTGCCGGACTGGAATACGCTCGCCGCGTACGGCGACGATGAACTACCGCTGCTCGACACTGCGCTGCTGATCGCCCGTGACGAATATCCGCAGCTGGATGCGGCCGCGTATTCCGCTGCGATCCAGGGTTATGCCGAAACGCTGAAACCGATGCTGTCGGGCGACATCGACCTGCCCGCCAAGCTCACCGCGATCAATCGTTACCTCTTCGACGAGCTGGGTTTCGCCGGCAACAATCATCAGTACGACGATCCGCGCAACAGCTATCTCAACGAAGTATTCGACCGGAAGCTCGGCATTCCGATTTCCCTGGCAGTGGTACAGATCGAACTGACCCGGCGACTCGGACTGCCGCTCGATGGCGTGTCGTTTCCCGGCCATTTCCTCGTGCGCCTGCCGGTCGACGATGGCATCCTGGTGATGGATCCGTACAACAAGGGCCGCCCGGTCAGCGCCGAGGAACTCAAGGAGCGCGCCTCACCGCATCTCGGTGGCCACGCGCCGGACGACACGCAATTGCTGGAAATTCTTGCGCCTGCAACGCACCGCATGATTCTTGCGCGCATGCTGCGCAATCTGAAGGGCCTGTATCAGGAGAGCACGGACTGGGAGCGCGTCGCGCGTACCGCCGACCGCTTGCTCAAGATCGCTCCCGATACTCTCGATGCCTGGCGCGACCGTGGCCTCGCCTATCGCGAGCTCGGCTACACCAAGGGCGCGCGCGAAGACCTGACGCATTACCTGCAGGCGGTGCCCAACGCCGAGGACGAAGAGGCTGTGCGTGCCGCCCTCGTCGAGATCAGCGGCACGCGTTCGCGGCTCAACTAGCGCGGCGCTTCCGTTACGCCGGCACCATCTCGAAATCGGACTTGGTGACGCCGCAATCCGGGCAGACCCAGTCTTCCGGAATATCGTCCCAACGCGTGCCGGGAGCGATGCCTTCGTCGGGCAAGCCCAGCGCCTCGTCGTAGATGAAGCCGCAGACCACGCACATCCAGCTGCGGTAAGCCATCGAATCGTTCATTGCCATCTCAAGTAAAGCGGGACGTATCATTGTCGCATTCCTCCGCGCGCGATGACATGAAACCCCGCACAAATTGGCCGCGCCGCGGCATTTATCTGCTCACACCTGACGAGCCGGACACGGCGCGATTGCTGGCGCGCGTCGGCCCGCTACTCACCGCAGGCGTAGCCCTGCTGCAGTACCGGAACAAGACCGCCGACGACATGCGTCGACGCGAACAAGCCGAAGCACTGCTTCGGCTATGCCGTGAATACGCTGTCCCATTGATCATCAACGACGATTGGCCACTGGCCGCCGCCATCGGCGCCGACGGCGCGCACCTGGGCGAACACGACGGCGAGCTTGCGAGCGCCCGCGCCGCACTCGGCGATGCCGCGATTCTCGGCGCGTCCTGCTACAACGATCTCGCACGTGCTGAACACGCTGCGACGCAGGGCGCGGACTATCTCGCCTTCGGCGCATTCTTCCGCTCGGACACAAAGCCGAACGCGCGGCCGGCCCCCCATTCGCTGCTTGCCGATTCGGCGCATCTCGGCCTGCCACGGGTGGCGATAGGCGGCATTACGCCGGACAATGCCGCGCCGCTGCTTGCCGCCGGCGCGGATCTGCTCGCGGTGATCACTTCGGTATTCAACGCTCCCGATCCGGTCCGCGCGGTCCACGCATTAAACTCACTTTTCGATAGAAGCCCATGAACCATTCGACCAGCCACGACCTGTTCGCCCGCGCCCAGGCATTGATGCCGGGCGGCGTCAATTCACCGGTTCGCGCCTTCAAATCGGTGGGCGGTGAACCGTTTTTCGCCAAGCGCGCGGAAGGCGCCTATCTGATCGACGTCGACGGCAACCTCTATGTCGATTACATCGGCAGCTGGGGCCCGATGATCGCCGGCCATGCGCATCCGCAGGTACTCGACGCTGTTGCGCGTGTGATGCGCGACGGCCTCTCGTTCGGCGTACCCAACGCGCTCGAAGTGACCATGGCTGAAACCATCACGCGCCTGGTGCCGAGTTGCGAGATGGTGCGCATGGTCAATTCCGGCACCGAAGCGACGCTGTCGGCGATCCGCCTTGCGCGTGGTGCCACCGGCCGCAACAAGATTGTGAAATTCGAAGGCTGCTATCACGGGCATGGCGATTCCTTCCTGGTGAAAGCCGGCTCCGGCATGTTGACGCTGGGCGTACCCGATTCCCCCGGCGTGCCGAAAGCCCTTGCCGACCTCACTCTGACGCTTTCGTACAACGACTTCGAAGGCGCGACGAAACTGTTCGAACAATTCGGCAGCGATATCGCCGGCCTGATCGTCGAGCCCATCGTCGGCAACGCGAACTGCATTCTGCCGCGCGACGGCTATCTGCAGCATCTGCGCGACCTGTGTACGCGGCACGGCACATTGCTGATCTTCGATGAAGTGATGACCGGCTTCCGCGTCGCTCTCGGCGGCGCGCAACAGCGATACGGCGTCAAACCCGATCTTTCGACGTTCGGCAAAATCATCGGTGGCGGCATGCCGGTCGGCGCTTATGGTGGTCGCCGCGACCTCATGCAGCAGATCGCGCCCAGCGGCCCGATCTACCAGGCGGGCACGCTTAGCGGCAATCCGGTGGCGATGGCCGCAGGCCTGGCGACGCTGGAGTTGATCCAGGCGCCCGGTTTCCACGCCGCACTGGAAAAACGCACGCACGAACTCTGCGATGGCTTCGAGCGCGCGGCGCGCGACGCGGGCGTTGCTGTCACCACTACACGCAGCTGCGCGATGTTCGGCCTGTATTTCACCGATCAGTACGTCGACACTTACGCCGCTGCAACGCATTGCGACATCGCCGCGTTCAAGCGTTTCTTCCACGCGATGCTCCGGCGTGGCGTGTACTTGGCGCCATCGGCGTACGAGGCAGGCTTCCTGTCGTCGGCGCATGGCGACACCGAAATCGCGCACACGCTCGAGGCCGCGCGCGAAGCTTTCCGCGAGGTAGGCAACTGATGACTATGACTCCGCCCCTGCGTTTTGAGACCCTTGCCGTGCATGCCGGCGCCGAACCCGATGCCAGCACCGGTGCGGTCGCGCCGCCGATCCATCTCGCCACCACTTTCCAGCACGGTCCCGCCGGCGAGCGCATCGCCGGCTATGAATACCAACGCGAAGGAAACCCGACGCAGGATCGCCTGGAAGCCGCGCTGACGGCGATGGAAGGCGGCGCTGCGGCACTGGTGTTCGCTTCCGGCATGGCGGCGATGAATGCGTTGCTGGAATCGCTGCCGTTGGGCGCGGAAATATTGATCCCACACGATTGCTACACCGGCCTACGTGTTCTCGCAACGGAATTCCTGCCCGGCCGCGGCATCAGCACGCGGCAAGTGGACTTCACGGATATCGAGGCGCTGCGCGCAGCGATTTCCGACCGGACGAAGCTGTTCTGGGCGGAGACACCGTCCAATCCGCAGTTGCAGGTCTGCGATATCGCCGCGCTGGCCGGGCTGTGCCGCGAACGCGGCATCCTGCTCGCCTGCGACAACACCTTCGCAACCCCGGCGCTGCAGAATCCGCTCGCGCTGGGCGCCGATGTGGCCATGCACTCGACCACGAAATATCTCGGCGGTCATTCCGACGTGATGGGCGGTGCGCTGGTGTTCGCCCACCGCGACGAATTGTTCGAACGCGTCGCGCACCGCCGCCACGTCACCGGCGCGATCGCCTCGCCATTCAACTCCTGGCTGATCTTGCGCGGTTGCCGATCACTGTCGGCACGCATGGCGATGCACTGCGCCAACGCGAAGAAGATCGCTGGATTTCTTGCTGGGCATTCCGCGATCGAAGCCGTGCACTACCCCGGCCTCGCCTCGCATCCAGGCCACGCGATCGCGGCGCAGCAGATGCGCGATTTCGGCGGCATGATTTCGATCCGCCTGCGCGGCGGTCGCGAGGCCGCGTTGCGTATGGCCGGCCGCCTGCAGTTGTTCGTCAACGCCACTTCACTGGGCGGCTGCGAATCGCTGATCGAACATCGCGCTTCTGTGGAGGGGCCGCAGCCTATATCGCCGCAGAACCTGTTGCGAATCTCGATCGGGCTGGAACATGTCGATGACCTGATCGCTGATCTGGATCAGGCGCTGGCCGACTGATCACGCAAATCCGGTGTTGCGCAGGTGCAGCGCAAGTCGTGACTATCCACGGCAAGCATGGTGACGGGGCCAATGCCGAGATTCGCGGCTCACGCCGCTCCTACGGGATGTCGATCACCAGCTGCCGATATTCGGCATCGACAGCCACGGCTCCGCCGGCGCCAAAGCGCCTCCTTTCTGTAGCAGTTCGATCGAAATCAAATCCGGCGAACGCACGAAGGCCATGCGGCCATCGCGTGGCGGGCGGTTGATGGTCACGCCGCGCGCCTGCAGCTGCGCGCAGGTCGCGTAGATGTCGTCGACGGCAAAAGCGAGATGGCCGAAATTCCGCGCGCCACCATAGTCTTCTTCGTCGTAATTGTAGGTCAGCTCGATTTCCACTTCGGGATTTTCCGGCGCTGCCAGATAGACCAGGGTGAAACGTCCAGCCGGATAATCGTTGCGCCGGGTTTCGATCAGGCCCAGCGCCTCGCGATAGAATTTCAGTGCGGCGTCGAGATCACGGACGCGCACCATCGCATGCAGATATTTCACGGCAGCGCCTCGTCGAGGAAGAGATCGGGCAGCAATGCCTGGCCAGGGTCGACGGCATAGCGATCGAAGTCGACCACGCCGCGCGCGCGCAAAAGCGTTTCGTCGATGACGAAATGCCCCGTCAATTCCCGCGATGGCGTCGTCAGGATCGCGTGCGCGGCATCGGCGAGGATGTCCGGATAGCGGCAACGCGCCAGCTGCACGCCGGGAATCATGTTGATCGCATCGGTGGCTATCACCGTGCGCGGCCATAATGCATTCACCGCCACGCCCTGCGCACGGAATTCCTCGGCCAGACCCAGCGTCACGAAACTCATGCCCATTTTCGCCAGCGTGTAGCCGGCATGCGGGCCCCACCAGCGCGGATCGAGATTGGGCGGCGGCGCCAGCGTGAGGATATGCGGGTTTTCCGCCTTCAGCAGGTGCGGCAGACAGGTCTGCGAACACAGGAAGGTGCCGCGCGCGTTCACCTGGCTCATCAGGTCGAAACGCTTCATCGGCGTGTCCAGCGTGCCGCGCAGCCAGATCGCGCTGGCGTTGTTGATCAGGATATCGATACCGCCGAATCGATCCACGGTCTGCGCCACCGCGGCCAACACCTGCTCGTCTTCGCGGATGTCGCATTTGACCGCGAGCGCCTGGCCGCCTTCCTTCTCGATCGCCTCGGCGGCGCTGTGGATCGTGCCGGGCAACTTCGGATTGCTCACGCTCGACTTCGCCGCGACCACGACGTTGGCGCCATCGCGGGCGGCACGCAACGCGATCGCCAGGCCGATGCCGCGCGAGGCGCCGGTAATGAACAGGGTTTTTCCGCGCAGGGTGCTCATGTCGTTCTCCACGGCCTCGGCAACGACGCCGGTGCTGGTTGGCAATTCGAAGATGTCGTCGGGGTGATTCATTCGGACTGGAAATCCGGCAGGCGTTCGACCAGGAATTGCAGGCGCGCGTGGCTGTCGTCTTCCTGCAGCAGGCGTTGCCGCTCGCGATTCTCCAGCGGCAGCCATTCGGCGAGACGCCAGGCGACCCAGGCGGCATCGTTGAAGCAGGATTTGTCGACCTTGTCGAAAGGATCGCCAGCACGATCGAGCACGCGCTGCAGCAGCATCGCCAGCAATTCGTGTTCGGGCCGCGGTCGCGACTGCGGCGCTTCTTCCAGCCAGCGCACATCGGCGACAACCAGGCCGTTGTCGCGCACGCGCGTGCGCTCGACCCGGAAGCGCCGCGCGCCCTGCACACTCAGGCCAAGCAGACCGTCGGACGTGCTGGAAAAATCGACGATGCGCGCCTCGCAACCCAGCGCCGCCGGCGTCGCGGGCACACCGGCTTCGCTACCGTCGAGAATGAGGCAGACACCGAAACCACGATCATGCCGGCCGCAATCACGGATCAGGTCGAGGTAACGGGTTTCGAAGATCCGCAGCGCCAGCATGCCGCCCGGGAACAGCACGGTATCGAGCGGGAACAGGGCCAGTTCGTGATCTTTCACCGCCGCAGTGTAATGCCGCGAAAATCAGCCGGCCAGCGCCGCCAGCGTCCGGCGCGGCGCGCCTTCGAAACCGCCGTTGGACATGAACACGATGTGGTCACCGGCCTGCGCGAGCTGCGCCAGACGCGCCACCAGGGAATCGACATCCGCGACCGCCTCGCCTTGCGCGCGCAAGGCCGCGACGACTTTGCCGGCATCCCAGGCCAGTTCCGGCCGTTGCAGGAACACCACGACATCGGCGTCGACCAGCGCGGGAGCGATTTCGTCGGCATGCGCGCCCAGGCGCATGGAATTGCTGCGCGGCTCCATCGCCACGACGATGCGCGCTGCGCCGACGCGCGCGCGCAGACCTTGCAGCGTGGTGCGGATCGCGGTCGGGTGATGCGCGAAATCGTCGTACACGGTGACGCCACGCGCGCCGCCAAGATTCTCGAGACGGCGTTTGACGCTGACGAAATCGCCGAGTTTCGCAATCACCGCGGCGACATCGACACCGACGGCATGCGCGGCAGCGAGCGCCGCCAGGCCATTGAGCACGTTGTGCCGGCCAACCATGCCCCACTGCACCTTGCCGACAGCGACACCGCGATGGCGCACGTGGAATTCACTGCCATCCTCGCGCACCAGCTCCGCGCTCCACTCGAATCCGGCGTCGAAGCCGAAGCGTTCGACCGGCGTCCAGCAGCCCATCGCCAGCACTTCTTTCAGCGCAGCATCTTCACCGTTGACGATCAAGCGACCATTGCCCGGCACGATGCGCACGAGGTGATGAAACTGGCGCTGGATCGCGGCGAGATCGGGAAAGATGTCGGCGTGGTCATATTCGAGGTTGTTGAGGATCGCCACCGTCGGCCGGTAATGCACGAACTTCGAACGCTTGTCGAAGAACGCGGTGTCGTATTCGTCAGCCTCGACCACGAACTCGCGGCCCGTGCCCAGACGCGCGGACACGCCGAAATTCTCCGGCACGCCACCGACGAGGAACCCGGGGTCGCGACCGGCGGCATCGAGCAAGAAAGCAAGAATCGACGTCGTGGTGGTCTTGCCGTGGGTGCCGGCGACCGCGAGCGTGCTGCGGCCGGGCAAAACGTTTTCGCGCAGCCATTCGGCGCCCGAGGTGTAGTTCAGTTGTCGGTCGAGCACGTATTCGACCGCCGCGTTGCCACGCGACAACGCGTTGCCGACCACGACGATGTCGGTATCGGCGGCGATGTGTTTCGGGTCGTAACCCTGTGTCAGCGTGATGCCCAGCTGCTCGAGTTGCGTGGACATCGGCGGATAGACGTTCTGGTCGGAGCCATCTACGGCATGACCGAGTTCGCGCGCGAGTGCAGCGACGCCGCCCATGAAAGTGCCGGCGATGCCCAAAATATGGAGTTTCAAAAAAACCTCGCCTTCAACAATCGCGCGACCCCACCGAAGCCAACCCCGCCTCCCGCCAACTCCCCCTCTCCCGCCTGCGGGAGAGGGCAAGGGGTGAGGGAATCACCCCACATCTGCGTGCGGACTGATCGCTTCGATGATGCGGGTGAACACGGCATCGAGCGAGCCGACGCCGTCGAGATGGGCGAGCTTGCCCTGGTTGCGATAGAAATCGACGACCGGCGCGGTCTGTTCGTCATAGACCTTGAGACGGTTGCGCACC
This sequence comes from Arenimonas sp., assembly GCF_035312645.1. Taxonomy (GTDB): domain Bacteria; phylum Pseudomonadota; class Gammaproteobacteria; order Xanthomonadales; family Xanthomonadaceae; genus Arenimonas. The sequence continues at coordinate 23,890 of NZ_DATGBO010000030.1, read as the reverse complement.
GCGTCCGGGCTGTCGTCGGCGCGGCCTTCGGCCTGGGCGCGGCCGGCGAGACGCTCGACCAGCAATTCGGTGCCGACTTCCAGCTGCACGGCGAGATCCATCGGCTGCCGGATGCGGGTCAGCAAGGCGTCGAGAGCATTGGCCTGCGCGAGGTTGCGCGGGTAGCCGTCGAGGATGAAACCGTTGCGGCTGTCGGGTTGCGTGAAGCGGTCTTCCAGCATGCCCAATACGATCTCGTCGGACACCAGATTGCCGGCAGCCATCACGGCCTTGGCCTGCAGGCCGAGCGGGGTTCCGGCGGCAACGGCAGCGCGCAGCAGTTCGCCGGTGGAAATGTGCGGCACCTGCAAGTGATCGCGCAGCTTCGCTGCCTGCGTGCCCTTGCCCGAGCCGGGCGCGCCGAGTAGTACCAATCGCATGTCGTTACGGACCCCAGAAAACAAAGACGCACGGCACCGTCATCACCCCGTTTGGCTATAGTGGGGCCGCCGACTGGCCGTGCGGACAGTGAAAAACTAACGGCCGGGGCTGGTGAAGTCAAACAAATCCCGAAATTCCAGAGAAAAATCATGGGCAAAGGAACGCTCCTCTACGCACAGTCCGGCGGCGTCACCGCCGTCATCAATGCCAGCGCCAGCGCGGTGATCCAGACCGCGCGCGCCAAGAAAATCAAGGTGCTGGCGGCGAAAAACGGCATCCTCGGCGCCCTGCGCGAGGAGCTGATCGACACCTCGAAGATGAGCCTGGCCCAGGTCAAAGCCCTGGCCCACACCCCCGGCGGCGCGTTCGGCTCCTGCCGCTTCAAACTCAAGTCGATCGAAGCCGATTTCGCCCGTTACCAGCGCCTGCTCGAAGTGTTCAAGGCGCATGACGTGCGCTGGTTCCTCTACAACGGCGGCAACGATTCCGCCGACACCGCCCTCAAGCTTTCGCAACTGGCCAGTTCCAGCGGCTATCCACTGACCTGCATCGGCGTGCCCAAGACCGTCGACAACGATCTCGTGCTCACCGATTGCTGTCCGGGTTTTGGTTCGGCGGCGAAATACACCGCCGTCTCGGTCGCCGAAGCCGCGCTCGATGTCGCCGCGATGGCCGAGACCTCGACCAAGGTGTTCGTCTACGAAGTGATGGGCCGCCACGCCGGCTGGCTCGCCGCCGCCGCCGGCCTCGCCGGCAAGAGCGCCGACGCCGCGCCGCAGATCATCCTGTTCCCGGAAATCGCTTTTGACGAAGCGAAATTCCTCGCCAAGGTCAAAGCCACCGTCGACAAGGTCGGTTACTGCGTGGTGGTGGTATCGGAAGGACTGCGTCACGCCAATGGAAAATTCGTTGCCGAAAGCGAGGGCAGCGTCGATGCCTTCGGCCACTCGCAACTCGGCGGCGTCGGCCCGTTGATCGCCTCGCTGGTCAAGGACAAGCTCAGCATGAAAGTGCACTGGACCGTGCCCGATTATCTGCAGCGTTCCGCGCGCCATCTCGCCTCGAAAACCGATCTCGCGCATGCGCTCGCAGTCGGCAAGGCCGCGGTCGAGTACGCACTCAAGGGCATGAACGGCGTGATGCCAATCATCGTGCGCACCTCCGATAGACCCTATCGTTGGAAGGTACAGGCCGAGTCGCTGGACAACATCGCCAATGCCGAAAAAAAGATGCCGGCCGATTTCATCAGCAGGGACGGCTACGGCATCACCGCCGCCTGCCGAACCTATCTCGAACCGCTGATCAAGGGCGAGGCGCCACCGCCATATGGCGCTGATGGTCTGCCGAAATATGTCTCGCCGAAATTTTCCCTGCTCGCGACAAAGTTGCCGCGCTTCACCGGCTGAAGACCACGGGCGGCGCGCGCATACCGCGTACCGCCCGCATGATCAGGTTGGCGATGAGGTGATCCGGAGCGACGGCATTTTTCGACGAGGACAGACTCAGCGCCGATCCATCGACGCGCCGATTGCGTCGGTACCAAGTCTGGGGTGATGCTTGGTCCGATCCATCCATTCCCATCGGAGTGTCTCCATGCCTCGTCTTGCACCGGCCTATGTCATCGCTCTCTCCCTCATCGCGACCTTGTTGCCCGGCTCGCGCGCCCTGGCTCAGGATGCTGCCGCTGGCGCGGTGCCTGCGCCCACCGCCGCGACTGCGACGTCCGCTTTCACCGTCGCCATCGACTGCATCGAAGTCGAATTGTTCAAGGTGGCGGACACCGACGAGAAGAAGGCGGGGCAGACCGATCGCGCCGAGACCATTCCGGCAAAGAACCTGGAAATCATCCAGGCCGGCATCGTGCGGCATTTGCCCAAGGAAGCACGCGGCGTCACCGCCATCACCAGCGGCGCGACCGGCTGCCCGAATCCGCAAACGACGGCCGTGCTCGCCGGCGATATCCTCGACTTCCGCAAAGGCAACATGGCCCTGCGTTACTTCGTTGGCTTCGGTGCCGGCGCGCAGAAAGTGCGGGTGCGGCTGACGCTGAACCGCAAGGACGGCGGTGCGCAAATGGCGCAGAGCGAAATCGCCGACACCAAGTGGAGCGGCGCCTTCGGCGGCACCAATACCAAGGGTCTGGACGATTTCGCCGAAAAGGCCGCCGAAGCCGCGGCCAAGGCCTTACGCGGACGCTGACCGCCCGGCCCGCAAACCTGCGACGAGCCCGGCATTTGCCGGGCTTTTTCCTTTCCGGCGGCGCGGCTGGCGCCACCCCTCCCCCTTTGCCATACTCGGGCGTAGCGGCCTTCCGGCCGCTTCATTTTGTTCAACTTTCGGGGGAGGGTCTGCATGTTTGAGCAACACGGGTTACAGCTGGCACTGGTCTGTGCCGGCATCGCGATCATCTACGGCATCATCACGGCGCGCTGGGTCATCGCGCAGCCGGCCGGCAACGAACGCATGCAACAAATCGCCGCGGCGATCCAGGAAGGCGCCGGCGCCTACCTGCGCCGCCAGTACCGCACCATCGCCATCGTCGGCGTGATCCTGTTCCTGGTGATCGGCTTCGCCCTCAAGAGTTGGCCGACGGCGATCGGTTTCGCGATCGGCGCTGCGCTTTCCGGGCTCGCCGGTTTCATCGGCATGTTCGTTTCGGTACGCGCGAACGTGCGCACCGCGCAGGCCGCGACGCTGGGGCTGAATCCGGCTCTGAACATCAGTTTCAAGGGCGGCGCGATCACCGGCATGTTGGTGGTGGGCCTGGGCCTGCTCGGCGTCACCGGCTACTTCATGTACGTGATGGGCAGCGGCGGTGCGAGTGCGGAAACCTTGAACGCCGCGATGAAGCCGATGATCGGCCTCGCCTTCGGCGCTTCGCTGATCTCGATCTTCGCGCGTCTGGGCGGCGGCATCTTCACCAAGGGTGCCGACGTCGGCGCCGATCTGGTGGGCAAGGTCGAAGCCGGTATTCCCGAGGATGATCCGCGCAATCCGGCGGTGATCGCCGACAACGTCGGTGACAACGTCGGCGACTGCGCCGGCATGGCTGCCGACCTGTTCGAAACCTACGCCGTGACCGTGATCGCCGCGATGCTGGTCGCCGGCATCGCCTACAACACCTATGGCTGGGCCGGTGTGATCTATCCGCTGGTGCTGGGCGCGGTGTCGATCATCGCCTCGATCATCGGCACGTTCTTCGTCAAGGTGCGCGACGGCGGCAAGATCATGAACGCGCTGTATCGCGGCCTGATCGTTTCCGGCGCGCTCGCGGCGGCGGCGTTTTATTTCGTCACCAAGGACATGTTCCCGAACGATCTGGGCATGCCGCTGTTCCATTGCGCGTTGATCGGCCTGGCGCTGACGGCGGCGATGGTGGTGATCACCGAGTACTACACCGCGACCGAATACGGCCCGGTGCAGCAGGTGGCCAAAGCCTCGGAAACCGGTCACGGCACCAACGTCATCGCCGGTCTCGCGGTGTCGATGAAATCCACGGCACTGCCGGTGCTCGCGGTCGCGTTGGCGATCTGGGCCTGCTACAACATCGCCGGCCTGTACGGCGTGGCGATCGCGGCGACCTCGATGCTGTCGATGGCCGGCGTGATCGTCGCGCTCGACGCTTACGGCCCGATCACCGACAACGCCGGCGGCATCGCCGAGATGAGCCACCTCGGCCCGGAGATCCGCAAGATCACCGACGCCCTGGACGCAGTCGGCAACACCACCAAGGCGGTGACCAAGGGTTACGCGATCGGTTCGGCCGGCTTGGCCGCGCTGGTGCTGTTCGCCGATTACTCGCACAAGCTCGCCGAACGCGTCGGTTCGTCGCCGGTCAATTTCTCGATCGACAATCCCGACGTGGTGATCGGCCTGCTGATCGGCGGCATGATTCCGTATCTGTTCGGCGCGTTCGCGATGCAGGCGGTCGGTCGTGCGGCGGGCGCGGTGGTGGAGGAAGTTCGCCGCCAGTTCCGCGAAATCCCCGGCATCATGGAAGGCACCGGCAAGCCGCAGTACGACAAGGCCGTGGACCTGCTGACGAAGTCGGCGATCCGCGAAATGATCGTGCCGTCGCTGCTGCCGCTGATCATCCCGGTGCTGGTCGGCAAGATCCTCGGCGCCGCGGCGCTGGGCGGCCTGCTGATGGGTACCATCGTCACCGGGCTTTTTGTTGCAATTTCAATGTGTACGGGCGGCGGCGCCTGGGACAACGCCAAGAAATACATCGAGGAAGGCCATCACGGCGGCAAGGGTTCCGAGGCGCACAAGGCCGCGGTCACCGGCGACACCGTTGGCGATCCGTACAAGGACACCGCCGGCCCGGCGATCAATCCGTTGATCAAGATCATCAACATCGTCGCGCTGCTGCTGATCCCGATGCTGGGTTGAGGCAGTCGCGGTCTTTCCGGTCCGGAAAGCCGCAACGAAAAAGCCCCGCGAAAGCGGGGCTTTTTTATGGTCGCTGCCTTTGTCGCGTGCGTTGCACTGATCGGACTAGTTGTGCGAAACGCACACCAGCATCAAATCTGCTTGACCTCATTGAGCAGAGCCAGCAAGGCATTGCGCAGCTCCACACGCAGCGCGCCGATGCGTTCGCCCATCGGCGCCAAACCGTAGTCGGCCGGATCGGCGCGCTCGACGGCAAGACTGGCTTCGGTGAGGTGGGTCAGGCCCAAAGCCATCGCCCCCGAACGCAGGAAATGCGCAGCCTGGCGGATCTGATCGGGATCGCGCGCGACATGGCCGTCGTCGATCAGCTGCATCTGGTTGGGCGCATCGGCGACGAACAGGCGCACGACTTCGCTGATCAGGCCGGGCCGGTCGGACTCGAGCGAGTTGAGCAGATCGAGGGCCTTGGGATCGATGTTGGGTCCAGAGGTCATGGCGATAGTCCGGGGGTGACGGCGACAATGTACCCCGCTTCCGGCCCGGCGGCGATGCCCCGCGATCCGGGTGATCGCTCCAGCGGCTTGGGCTATCATTCGCGCCCTTTCCAAGCCCCCGGCAGAACTCTCATGGCCCTCGAATTAGTCCCCACCGGCCGCGACGTGCCGAACGACTTCAACGTCATCATCGAGATCCCGATGAACTCGGAGCCGGTGAAATACGAAGTGGACAAGGCCTCGGGCGCGATCTTCGTCGACCGCGTGCTGACCACGCCGATGCGCTACCCGTGCAACTACGGCTACATCCCGCACACGCTGGCCGGCGATGGCGATCCAGCCGACGTGCTGGTGATCATGCCGATGGCGCTGATCCCGGGCTCGGTGATCCGCTGCCGCACCGTCGGCATGCTGCGCATGACTGACGAGGCTGGCGAGGACATGAAGCTGGTCGCCGTGCCGATCAGCAAGGTCTTCCCGGCCTACGACGCAGTGGGCCACGTCGACGACCTGCCGCCCCTGACCAAGGACCGCATCCGTCATTTCTTCGAGCACTACAAGGATCTCGAGAAGGGCAAGTGGGTCAAGGTGGAAGGCTGGGCCGGCGCCGATGAAGCGAAGCAGGAAATCCTTGCGTCGGTCGAGCGCTACAACAACTCGCCGGACAAGCCCAACTTCTGATGACGTTTCGCAGTAGCGGTCATGACCGCGATTTTTCCGAATCGCATCGCGAGATCATCGCGGTCATCACCGCTTCTACGGCTCAGGCCGGTCGTTCGCGGGTATCGGCATCCATGCTGACCGCCTGATCGGCGAGCGCGACATCGAGTACCGCCGCCGAGAACGCCTGCAGGAAACTCATGCCGTTGACGAGAGCGAGCTGTCCGGCGCCGCCAGCAACCACTTCGCGCCGGGCGTCTTCGATCGCCGCCCGATAGCGCGGCCAGCCCGCACGATCCTCGCCGAAGCAGGACCATAGTGCCGCCCAGTTCCGCGACAGGCGCAGCAGCGTCTGATGTACCGCCTGCAACTGCGGCTGCCGCGCGGCCTCGCCAAGAAAAAACACGATGTGCTCGCGCATTTCCCAGGGCGTCATCACGATCGGGATGTTGCGCGATTCGTAGTCGAGTGTCGGCCTGATGTCGCCGCGCGGCGCGATCAGGCGCGGCTGCCAGCCGGGTATTTGCCGATCGTGCGGACGCGCCGAGGCCAGGTGTTTCCAGAAGCCTTCGCCACCCACGGTATCGGCGACCAGGTGGATGCGCGGTAGCGCATGGTCGTTGATCACGTTGTGCATGCGCCAGGTATCGAAGATCCAGCACTCGCCGGCACGCATGTTCAACTCGGCATCACCGCAGATGAAGCGCACGGTCGGCTGCGTCACGATCGGCACGTGCACGCGCACGCGTTCGCGCCAGTAGTAGTGGATGTCGACATGCGGCGTGACCTCGGCCTGACCCGACAGGCGCATCAGGCGCGTCCGGCCCCAGGTGGCACCGACGCTGTCGAGCACCTGCATCAGATAGGGACAGCGCTCGAGATGCGCTGTCGGACGCATCACGCCCGACAGCGCGTCGTTGTCGGCATCGCCGCCGGTGGTGATCAGCGTGAGCGCGTCGTTGCCGAAAAAACCCTGCGGATGCGGCCGCCAGGACGACTCCGGTATCGCGCCGACTTCGGCCGCCAGGGCCTCGGCATCGAAAGCCAGCGGCAGTTGCAGGAAGGGAACCTGAAGTTTCATGGCGACGTTCTGTGGAGTGATCGGCGAGTCCGCAACGGCAGCCGGGCTGTCGCGGGAAAGAGTGCCCGCATCATAACTGCCCCTCACTCTCCGGAGCACGATCCGCCACGTCGCAGGCGCTTCACATCGCCGCGATGCTGACGCGATTGCGGCCGGCGCGCTTGGCCTGGTAAAGCGCCTGGTCGGCAGGACCCATCAGCACGTCGGCACCATCAGCGCAGGCCGGAACGCGGGCGGCCACACCGATGCTGACCGTGACGTGGCCGGCGCCGGTCACGCGATGCGCCAGCGCGCGCGCCTCGACCGCGAGGCGCAGGCGTTCGCCCAGCCTTGCTGCTTCCTGGTCATCGGCATCGGTGAGAATCACCACGAATTCCTCGCCGCCGTAACGCGCGAGGCGCGCGCGACTGCCTTCGAGCACATAGGCGAGCAAGCCGGCCACCTGCTGCAGGCAGGCATCGCCGGCAAGGTGACCGCAACTGTCGTTGTAGGCCTTGAAATGATCGATGTCGATCAGCAGCAAGGCGAGCGAGCGATCATTGGCGGCAGCATCGGCGATCGCCTGCGCGATCCAGCCGTCAAAACTGCGGCGATTGCCAACGCCGGTCAGGCTGTCGTTGTGCGACAACTCCTCGAGCGCGACATAGGCCTCGCGCAACTGCACATTGGCGACCTGCAACTGCCGGAAAAGATTGGCGGCGCGCAGGACGCCAGCGATCTGATCGGCGACGGTTTCCAGAAGCGCGCGTTGCCCGCGGAAAGCGCCGATGGCGTGACTCTCGGCATTGAGCACCGCCAGAACTTCGCCGTTGTGCAGGACCGGCACGCAGAGCTCGGAACCGGTGCCGTGCAAAGTGTCGATCACCGCGGGATGATGGCGGGCATCGTCGATGTCGATGGTGCGGCCGGTCGCCGCGCATTGCCCGACCACGCCGGAGCCCAGCGCGCGCCGGTAACCCACCGCGACGTCGCTTTCCAGCGTGCCGCAGACCGCAGCGCAGACAAATTCGCCGCGCTCGCGGTCGATCGTCGCGCAGGCTATGAATTCCCAGCCGAATTCCTCATGCAGGGCATCGACGATCCGCTGCAGCATCGGCTGCGGCGCGAGGTCCTGGACGGCGATGCGGGCGATGCGATTGAGCGTCAGCAACTGCCGCAGCGCCGCCGCCTCGTCGATCCAGCCCACTACCGCCATGGCCCACCCCCGGGTCTATTCGGGACGATACACCTGTGCGCCCGCGGCGCGGAACTCCGCGGCTTTTTCCGCCATGCCCTGCTCCAGCGCCGCGGTTTCGCCGACGCCGTGCGTCTCGGCGTATTCGCGCACATCCTGGGTGATCTTCATCGAACAGAAATGCGGGCCGCACATCGAGCAGAAGTGCGCGACCTTGTGCGCATCCTTGGGCATCGTCTCGTCGTGGTATTCGCGGGCGCGCTCGGGGTCGAGGCCGAGGTTGAACTGGTCTTCCCAGCGAAATTCAAAGCGCGCTTTCGACAGCGCGTTGTCGCGCGCCTGCGCACCCGGATGGCCTTTCGCCAGATCGGCGGCATGCGCGGCGATCTTGTAGGCCATCAGGCCTTCGCGCACGTCGTGCTTGTTGGGCAGGCCGAGGTGTTCCTTCGGCGTCACGTAGCAGAGCATCGCGGTGCCAAACCAGCCGATCATCGCCGCGCCAATCGCGCTGGTGATGTGGTCATAACCCGGTGCAATGTCGGTGGTCAGCGGCCCAAGCGTGTAGAACGGCGCCTCGCCGCAGACGGCGAGCTGCTTGTCCATGTTTTCCTTGATCAGGTGCATGGGCACGTGGCCGGGGCCTTCGATCATGGTCTGAACGTCGTGCTTCCACGCGATCTGGGTCAGCTCGCCCAGCGTTTCCAACTCGCCGAACTGTGCGGCGTCGTTGGCATCGGCGATCGAGCCCGGACGCAGGCCATCGCCGAGCGAGAAGCTGACGTCGTAGGCCTTCATGATTTCGCAGATTTCCTCGAAGTGCGTGTAGAGGAAATTTTCCTTGTGGTGGGCCAGGCACCATTTCGCCAGGATCGAACCACCGCGGCTGACGATGCCGGTGACGCGTTTCGCCGTCAGCGGCACATAACGCAGCAGCACACCGGCGTGGATGGTGAAGTAGTCCACGCCCTGCTCGGCCTGCTCGATCAGCGTGTCGCGGAAGATGTCCCAGGTCAGCTCCTCGGCGCGACCATCGACTTTTTCCAGCGCCTGGTAGATCGGTACCGTGCCGATCGGCACCGGCGAGTTGCGCAGGATCCATTCGCGCGTCTCGTGGATGTTCTTGCCGGTGGAAAGATCCATCACCGTGTCGGCGCCCCAGCGGATCGACCAGACCAGTTTTTCGACTTCCTCGGCGATGCCGGAAGAAACCGCGCTGTTGCCGATGTTGGCGTTGACCTTGGTGAGGAAATTGCGGCCGATGATCATCGGCTCGATTTCCGGGTGATTGATGTTGGCCGGGATGATCGCGCGGCCGCGCGCGACTTCGTCGCGGACGAATTCCGGCGTGATGATTTTCTGGATCGCGGCGCCGAAACTCTCGCCGGCGTGCTGGCGCAGCAGATGCGCTTCGCGGATCGACTCGATGCGCTGGTTCTCGCGGATCGCGATGTATTCCATTTCCGGCGTGATGATGCCGCGGCGCGCGTAATGCATCTGCGAGACATTCATGCCGGCCTTGGCGCGGCGCGGCAGCGGGCGGTGGCCGAAACGCACGGCATCGAGCTTGGCGTTGCTTTCACGGCTGCGGCCGAATTCCGAACTCAGGCTGGCAAGGACTTCGCTGTCGCCGCGTTCGGCGATCCAGGAAGCGCGCAGCGCGGCGAGGCCGGCGCCGAGATCGATGTTCGCCTCCGGATCAGTGTACGGGCCGGACGTGTCGTAAACGCAGAACGGCGCGTTCGTTTCCGCCGCGCCGAACATCTTCGGCGTGTCGCTGAGCGCGATCTCGCGCATCGGCACGCGGATATCGGCACGCGAACCCGGCACGTAGGTTTTCTTCGAGCCAAGGATGGGCTGGGTGACGGATTCGGAGAGCTGCTGGGTCTGCAGCAGCAATTCGCTGGGCTGGGCATTCATGGCGTCGGTCCTGCTTCGTGGAAAGTCCGCACGACGGTGCGGGCAGATGACACGAAGCGGCGGCGTCCGGGCGCAGTGGCTGCGCCGCGAAGCTTCCCTACGTCGGTGTGAGCCGAATCAGGTTCGAAGGGTATTTCTCAGCCCGCGCTTCCGGGCACCCCCGCTTCAGGCGGCTATTTCACCATGTCGCGGCAGGCGCGGCTACCGCGGCTGCGATGCGTGCAGATGCGCGTTGGCCTCGGCGTAGCGCGCCGCCCGGTCCAGCGACTGCCGCATGTACAGCAGCCAGCTGCCGCGCATGAGCCGGCGCAGCACCAGCGCGGCCAGCGTCGAACGCGGCGTGAAGCTGTACAGCCAAGTGATGCGCGTGCCGCCCTGCTCGCCGACGAAGCGCCATTCGCCCTGGATTTCGCTGGCGAGAAAACGCATGAAACTGGTGAAGCGCGAGATGCGATAGCGAAGGTAAGTGGGCGCCTCGGCGACAAGCAATTCCTCGAACGCGGAATTTCCGTCGGAAAAATGCGCCGTGCGCGTGCTGCCCGGCACGCTCCACGGGCCGGTCTGGCGCGACACGTGCGTCGCCGCCGGCAACCAGCCATAGCCGGTCAGGAACAGCGAAACATCCATCGCCACGATCACCTTGAACACGAGATCGACCGGCGCTTTCGCCGTGTGTTCGAGCTCAACCTGGATGGGAGTCCTGTCGGTCATCACGCAAGCCTATATCGCAAACCGGGCCCCTGCGCTTGGCAAGGGGGAGGGAGCCTCGCCCAGAGGCCCGGCCGCGAATCAGGTTTCCTCCGTCACCGGAACGCGGAACCACGCCGCGTAAAGCGCCGGAAGGAAGAGCACGGTCAGGCCAGTGGCGACGATCAGGCCGCCCATGATGGCCACCGCCATCGGCCCGAAGAACACGCTGCGCGACAGCGGAATCATCGCCAGCACCGCCGCCAACGCGGTCAGCACGATCGGACGGAAACGGCGCACGGTGGCATCGATGATCGCCTGGTACGGCGTGTGGCCGGCGGCGATGTCCTGGTCGATCTGATCGACCAGGATCACCGAGTTGCGCATGATCATGCCCGACAGCGCGATCGTGCCCAGCATCGCCACGAAGCCGAACGGCACGCGGAACAGCAGCAGGAAGGCGGTGACGCCGATCAGGCCCAGCGGCGCGGTCATCAACACCATCGCGGTGCGACGGAAACTGCGCAGCTGGATCATCAGCAGCGCCGTAACCGCGAACAGGAACAGCGGCACGCCGGCGGCGACGGACTTCGAACCGCGCGTGGAATCCTCGACGGTGCCGCCGGTTTCGAGCAGATAGCCCGGCGGCAGGTTGGTGCGGATGTCCTTGAGCGTCGGCAGGATCTGATCGGTCACCGTCGGTGGCGTGACGTCGCCGTAGATGTCACCGCGCACGGTGATGGTCGGCAGGCGATTGCGATGCCAGAGAATGCCATCCTCGAAACCGTATTCGAGCGTGGCGATCTGCGCCAGCGGCACGCTGCGGCCGTTGTCGGTGGGCACCGCCAGCGAGCCGAGCAGGGACAGGCGCGCGCGCTCGTTTTCCGGGCCACGCAACAGGATCGCGATCAGCTCGTTGCCTTCGCGATACGTGCTCACCTGCGTGCCCGACAGCGAGGCGCGCAGGAACTGCGCCAGTTGCGCTGAGCTCACGCCGAGCGCGCGCGCACGTTCCTGGTCGATATTCAGGCGCACGACCTTGCTGGGCTCGTCCCAGTCGAGGTTGACGTTGTCGACGTTGTGATTGGCGCGGACTTTATCGGCGACTTCGTGGGCGATGCGACGCACCTCATCGACATGCTCGCCGGACACGCGGAACTGGATCGGGAAGCCGACCGGCGGGCCGTTTTCCAGACGCAGCACGCGGCCTTGCAGATCGGGGAAATCCTTCGCCAGTGTTTCGATCACCCAATGCCGGATTTCCTCGCGCGTCTTCACGTCGGGCGTGAGCAGCACGAACTGGGCGAAATTCGCCTGCGGCAATTTCTGGTCGAACGGCAGGTAGAAACGCGGCGAACCGGTGCCGACATAAGCGACGTAGTTGACCAGGTCGGCGCGCTTTTCCTTCTTCGCCGCGGCGATGCGCTTGTCGAGTTCGACTTCGAAACGTTTCGTTGCCGCTTCGGTCGCGACCAGTGAAGCGCCTTCCGACAATTCCAGATCGACCACCAGCTCCAGGCGCGTCGACGACGGGAAAAACTGCTGCGGCACGAAGCGGAACAAGCCGACAGCAAGCACGAAAGCCAGCACGGTCACCGCGATCACGCGGCCGCGATGCTGCACGCACCAGGCGATCCAGCCGCGCAGACGGCGATAGAAACGCGTGTTGTAGTGATCCTGGTGATCATGCCCCTCAGGTTCCGGTGCGAACAGGTCGGCGAACCAGTTCGGCAGCACCAGCGCCAGACGGTCGCGCAGCAGCGATGGCTTGCGCGTCTTGCGTTCGGCGGCGAGTTGCTTGGCATCGGGCAGCAACCAGTTGCCGAGATAGGGAATGAACACCACTGCGGCGATCCAGCTCAACAGCAGCGCGATCGTCACCACCTGGAAGATCGATCGCGTGTATTCGCCGGTACCCGACTGCGCGGTGGCGATCGGCAGGAAGCCGGCGGCGGTGATCAGCGTGCCGGTGAGCATCGGGAACGCGGTGCTGGTGTAGGCGAAGCTGGCGGCACTGAGACGATCCAGGCCCTGCTCCATCTTCACCGCCATCATCTCGACCGCGATGATCGCATCGTCGACCAGCAAGCCCAGCGCGAGGATCAATGCGCCCAGGGAAATCTTGTGCAAGCCGATGTCGAAATAATTCATCGCCGCGAAAGTCATCGCCAGCACCAGCGGGATCGACAACGCCACCACCAGACCCGGCCGGCGGCCGAGCGAGAAGAAGCTGACGATCAGCACGATGAACACTGCTTCGGCCAGCGACTTGACGAACTCGGCGACTGAATCGCGCACCGCCAGCGGCTGATCGGACACCTTGCGCAGGCTCATGCCGACCGGCAGGGTTTTCTGCACGCGTGCGAATTCGCTTTCCAGCGATTCGCCGAGGCGGATGATGTCGCCACCCGGCTTCATCGACACCGCGATGCCGATCGCGTTGTCGCCCATGAAACGCATGCGCGGTTCGGCCGGATCGGAAAAACCGCGACGGATCGTCGCGACATCGCCGAGCCGGAACGTGCGCCCGGCAGCGCGCACCGGGAAATTGCGGATTTCATCGACCGTGCTGAAACCACCGGAAACGCGCAGTTGCACGCGGTCGCTGTCGGTCTCGAAGAAGCTGGTCGGCGCGACCGCATTCTGCGCATCGATCGCCTGCTGCACCGCCTGCAGCGGAATGCCCAGCGTGGCGAGCTTGGTATTGGACAGCTCGATCCAGATTTTTTCTTCCTGCAGGCCGAGCAGGTCGACCTTGGCCACGTCGGGCACGCGATGCAGGTCGAGTTCGACGCGCTCGGCGTAGTCCTTCATCGTCGCGTAGTCGAAACCGTCGCCGGTCAGCGCGTAGATGTTGCCGAAGGTGTCGCCGAATTCATCATTGAAATACGGCCCGACCACGCCGGCCGGCAACGTGCTGCGCATGTCGCCGATCTTCTTGCGCACCTGGTACCAGAGCGCGGGGATGTCGCGCGACGGCAGCGAATCCTTGGCGACGAACTGCACCAGCGATTCGCCGGGGCGGGAATACGAGCGCAGGAATTCGTATTCGCCGGTTTCCATCAATTTCTTTTCGATGCGATCGGTGACCTGCTTCGCGGTCTCATCGGCGGTCGCGCCCGGCCAGAAGGTGCGCACCACCATGATCTTGAAAGTGAAGGGCGGATCTTCCGATTGGCCCAGGCGCTGATAGCTGAAGACGCCGACGACGGCGAGCACCAGGATCGCGAACTGCACCACCGCGCGATTTTTCAGCGCCCAGGCCGACAGATTGAAATTGCTCATGTCGGCGACTCAGTTGGCAGCAGTGGCGGTGCGGGCCGGCGCGCCGACGGCGACCGGTCGGTTGTCGCGGTCGATCGGCAGCACCTGTTCGCCTTCGCGCAGCAGATGCACGCCGGCCACGACCACCCAATCGCTGGCCTGCAGACCGGAAAGCACCGGCACCACGTCCTCGCCGTAGGGGCCGACCTTGATCGGCGTGAGATGCACCTTCTTGCTGGCTGGATCGACCACCCAGACTGCGGTCAGGCCGCGGTCCTCGCTCAGCGCCGACAAAGGCAGGCCCAGGCGTGCGCCGGTGTCGGACTGCGCATAGACACGCGCACTCTGGCCGAGATCGACGTCGCCGACGTCCGCCGCGAAACTCACGCGCGCGGCGTAGGTGCGGGTCATCGCATCGGCGGCCGGGGCGATTTCGCGCAGCTTGGCCGGATAACGTTTGCCGGGTCCGGTCCACAGCTCGACGCTGAGGTCGCGGCCGACCTGGAACTGGCTGACGCTTTGTTCGGGGACGCTGATCACCACTTCCCGCTCGCCATCGACAGCGAGCACGAACACGGTCTGGCCGGCGGCGACCACCTGCCCGGCTTCGGCCAGACGCTGGGCGATGATGCCGGCATGCGGCGCGCGCAGCACCGCGTATCCCGCCTGGTTGCCGTACACCGCCGACTGCGCCTGCGCCTGCTGCACTTTCGCGGCGGCAGCGGCGTAAGCGGCTTTCTTGCCATCGAATTGCGAGCGGCTGACCAGCTGGCGGTCATTGAGATTCTGGTAGCGATCGAGCTCGAGCTTGGCGAGGGTCAGGTCCGATTGCGCCGACGTCAGCGCGGCGCGATACGCCTGCTGCTGCAGATTGAGATCGGACGCGTCGAGCTCGGCCAGGGGCTGGCCGGCTTTCACGCGGGCACCGGCATCGACCAGCCGCCGGGCGATCTTGCCGCCGACCCGGAAGGCCAGCTCCGGCTCTTGGCGGGCGTGCACTTCGCCGGCGAACGCGCTGAGGCCGGCGCCAGCACCACTGGGCTGAACGACGATGGCCGGGCGCACCACGGCCTCGGGCTTGTCGGCCGCGCAGGCCGCCAGGATCAGAATCAGCAGCGCCGGAATCAGGCGGGAAGCGGTGCGCAGCGGGGACATGGGGGCGGCCTAGTTATTGAACTGGCGGGTATACTATCTTTATCGAACCGTTTAGTTCAATAATTCCCGCATGAATTTTTCGCCCCCCCGTCCCGTCGCCCCCGGCCGCCCCAAGGATCCGGAAAAGCGCGCCGCCATTCTCGACGCCGCGATGCGCCTGTTCCCGGCCCGCGGCTACGACGGCGTCAGCATGGATGCGATCGCCCAACAGGCCGGCGTGTCCAAGCTCACCGTCTACAGCCACTTCGACGACAAGGAGTCGCTGTTCGCGGCAGCGGTCACCACCTGCTGCGAGGAATTGCTGCCGCACGGGGTCTTCGAGCCCGCCGGCGACCAGAGCGTGCGCGCCGCCCTGACCGCGATCGCCCAAGGCTTCACCGAGCTGATCATGGACGAGCGCGCCATCAAGCTGCACCAGATCATGATTGCCCAGGCCGGCCAGAAGCCGCGCCTGACTGAAATATTTTTCGGCGCCGGCCCGCGCCGCACGCTGGACGAAATGGAAACCTTCCTGCGCCAGGCCGCCGCCGCCGGCGCGCTCGACGTGCCCAACCCCGCGCATGCCGCCGCGCATTTCTTCTGCCTGCTCAAGGGCATCCGACACATGAGCGTGCTGGTCGGCATGTGCCCGCTGCCGACGCTCGAGGAGCGCCGCGAACATATCGAGGAAGTTGTCGACATCTTCCTGCGCGCATTCTCCGCAAAGGCATGCATCGAGGACGCGCGTTGATGCATCCGGGCCGCGCCGCCGCGATCAATGCAGGCCAAGCAAGCGCCGTGGCAGGCGTCCCGGTTACTTCTGGCACTGCGTCCAATAGCGCCTGCAACGCATCCTCTCCTTCAATCCCCAGCGGCCGGGGCGTAAACTTTGCGCCCCCTACGCGTGTCCCGGAAACCGTATGTCCCTGAATTTCGCAGAAGCCCGCGCGGCCATGGTCGAGCAGCAGATCCGCCCCTGGGAGGTGCTCGATCCGCGCGTGCTGGACACGCTGGCAACGGTTCCGCGCGAAGATTTCGTGCCGGCCGCGCAACGCCAGCTTGCCTATGCCGACCTGCCGCTGCCGCTGGCGCAGGGCGAAACGATGATGAAACCGGTGGTCGAAGGCCGCGTGCTGCAGGCGCTGGGCCTGTCGCCCGGCGACGAGGTGCTGGAGATCGGCACCGGCAGCGGTTACCTCACGGCCTGCCTGGCGCGCCTGGCGCGCGAAGTGGTCAGCATCGACCGGCGCAGCGATTTCATCGACGCCGCCCGCCTCACTCTTGATCACCACGGCGCCAGCAATGTCCGCCTCGAATGCGTCGACGCCTTCGCGTTCCAGCCGGGTCGCCTGTTTGACGCCATCGCGGTTACCGCAGCGGTGGCCGAAGTCCCAGAAATTTTCAGCCAGTGGCTCAAGCCCGAGGGTCGACTGTTCGTGATCCGTGGGCAGTCGCCGGTGCAGGAAGCGCTGCGCATCACTCGCCGCGGTGAGCACCTGCACAGCGAAAGTCTGTTCGAAACCGATGTCCCCTATCTGCACGGCGCCGAACCGGTGCCGCAATTCACCCTTTGAACCGGGAAAAATCCATGTCCTTGCGCCTTCGTCCGATCACCTTCGCACTGCTCCTCGCCGGCATTTCCGCCCAGGCCCACGCCACCGACCTGATGCAGGCCTACGACCTCGCCAGGCAGAGCGACCCGCAGTTCGCCGCTTCCGAGGCGCAACGCAATGCTTCTGGCGAAGGTGTCGTGCAATCGCGCGCGGCGCTGCTGCCGCAGATCAGCGCCGACGTCACCTACGGTGAATCCAAGGGCCGCAGCAGCGGCAACCAGGTATTCGCCGGCACCGCGACGCCGATCAACTCGACCTACTCCGACTCCAGCAGCCGCGGCTCGGGCGTGAATCTGCAGCAGAGCATCTACGACCACGCCAACTACTCGCGCCTCGGCGCCAGCAAGGCGCGCGCGCGCCAAGCCAATGCGCAGTACGACGCCGCCAGCGACGCCCTGATCGTCCGCGTCGCCGACGCCTATTTCAACGTACTCACCGGCATCGAAACCCTCGCTTCGGCACGCGCCGAAGAGCGCTCGGTGAAGCGCCAGCTCGACCAGGCGGAAAAGCGCCTGGAAGTTGGCCTCGCTCCGATCACCGATGTGCACGAAGCCCGCGCCCGCTACGACAGCTCGCGCGCCAATGCGATCGCCTCCGCCAACGCGCTCGACGACGCCTACGAGGCGCTCGGCGAAATCACCGGCCAGCCGCTGGAAAACCTCAAGGGCCTGTCCACCGATTACCGCCCGGCGACCACCGACACCCGTACCGCCGAGGACTGGGTGAAGATCGCGACCGACACCAACCCGACCCTGCGCTCGTATCAGGAAGCGCTGGCCGCCGCGGAAAAAGACGTGAGCACCGCACGCTCCGGCCACTACCCGACGCTGTCGGCAAGCGCCAGCTACAGCGACGACGCCAATTGGGGCGACAGCCTGCGCCGTTCTTTCCCGGCGTCGAATCCGATCAACTCGGGTTCGTCGAGCACCGGCAACCGCGTCGGCCTGACCTTGAGCATTCCGCTGTTCAGCGGTTTCGCCACGCAGTCGCGTGTGCGTCAGGCGATCGACCAACGCGATGCCGCCGCCGATCAGCTCGAGCAGCAGAAGCGCGCGATCACCCGCCAGACCCGCGGTGCGTATCGTTCGCTGGTGGCCGGTCAGGCTGAAGTCGAAGCTCGCCGTCTCGCAGTCGTCTCGGCGAAAGCCGCGTACGAAGCTGGCGAAGCTGGACTCGAAGTCGGCACCCGCACCATCGTCGACGTGCTGATCGCCCAGCAGGCTTTGTTCGCCGCGCGCACCGAATACGCGCGTTCGCGTCACGCCTACCTGGTCAACGAACTGCGCCTCAAGCAGGCCGCCGGCATTCTGGAAGTCTCCGATCTGGAAGCGACCAACCGCGTGCTCGTGGCCAATGCCAACGACTCGCTCAGCGCGGCCGACAGCGAAGACAGCAACAACAGCAAGAAGTAATCGGTCAGGACCTGTCTTTCAGGCAGGTTTCGATCAATGCGAGCGTGCGCGCCAAGGCGCCACGCTCCTTGGCGATACGGGTGCGACCCGCTTCGCCGCAGCGACGACGATCCGCAGGATCGTCCAGCCAGCGCAACAGCGCCTGCGCCAGTGAATCCTGGTCGCTGACCCGGCGCACCGCGCCAACCTCGACCAACAATGCGGTGATCTCGGCGAAATTGTGCGTGTGCGGCCCGACCAGCGCGGGTACGCCCAACGCCGCGGGCTCGAGCAGGTTGTGGCCACCGATATCCTCGAGGCTGCCGCCGACGAAGGCGACATCGGCCGCCGCATAGAACGACATCAACTCGCCCAGGGTGTCGATCACGAACACACTGGTATCCGTGCCCGGCAACGTATCGGCGCGGCGCGAACGCAGTGGCAGTTTCGCGCGCTCGCCGGCGGCGATCGCCGCGGCAAAACGTTCGGGATGCCGCGGTGCCCACAGCAGCAGCGCCTGCGGATGCGCCGCCAGCACCTGCAGGTGCGCCGCGATCACGGCTTCTTCTTCGCCCGGATGCGTACTCGCGGCGATCCACACCGGTCGCTCGCCCCATTGCTGACGCCACTGCTGCGCCTGCTCGACGATGCCGGTGGGCACGGGAAAATCGTATTTGAGATTTCCGGTCATTTGCACGGAGGCGCCGCTGCCACCGAGTTGCCGATAGCGCGCGGCATCGGCCTCGGATTGCGCGGCGATCGTCGCGACCGCGACCAGTGAGCTGCGCACCAGCGCGCGGAACGGCCGATAGCCGCGCAACGAGCGCTCGGAAAGACGTGCATTGGCGATGATGATCGGGATGTCGCGCCGACGCAGTTCGGCGAAAAGATTCGGCCAGATTTCGGTTTCCATCACCAGCGCCAGACGCGGATGGAAATGCTCGAGGAAATGCCGCACCGCGCCGGGCAGGTCATAAGGCAGATAGACATGCCGCACCGATTCGCCCCACAGTGCCTGCGCGCGCGCCGAGCCGGTCGGCGTGGTCGTGGTGATCAGCAAGGCGATATCGGGATAGCGCTGGCGCAATGCCGCGACTAGCGGCGCAGCGGCATTGACCTCGCCAACCGAGACCGCGTGCAACCACACGCAATCAGCAAGGCCGCCACTGCGATAGAACGCGAAGCGTTCGCTCCAGCGATCGAAGTACTCGCGTTGCCGCAGCCCCCGCCAGATCAGGTAATACAGCGAGAACGGCAGCGCGATCCGGCTCACCAAGGAATACAGGCCGCGCAGCAGCCTTTGACCGGGGGTTTCATGCATGGGCGCAGGATAGCCGAGACGCTAGAATCTGTCCGTGCCCGATTCCCTCCCGCCGCCACCGCTGTCGCTGCGCCTGCTGCCCGACTGGCTGGCGATCGCGCTGGGCTGGACGCTCGCGCGCTGGCCATGGTGGCTGGCGGTGCCGGCGGGCCGCGCACTCGGCGCGTTGATGCAGCGGACGATGATCGCGCGCGGTCGCATCGCCGCACGCAATCTCGCGCTGTGTTTTCCCGAACGCAGCGAAAGCGAACGCGATGAAATGTGGCGCGCGAGTTTCCGCTCGCTGGGCGTGTCGGTGTTCGAATTCCTGCGCGCCTGGTGGGGCCCGCTGACGCCGCTGGACCGGCGTTACGAAGTGCTCGGCCTCGAGCATTTGCAGGCGGCACAGAAAAACGGCCGCGGCGTCATCCTGGTTTCGCCGCATCTGACCACGCTGGAGATCAGCGTGCGTCTGCTCTGTCGCCAGGTCGACCTCGCCGGCATGTATCGCCCGCATGAATCGCCAGCGCTGGAATGGGCGGTCAAGCGCGGCCGCCTGCGCTACACCCGCGCGATGTACACACGCGACGAATTGCGCCCGGCACTACGCCATCTGAAGACCGGCGGCGTGCTGTGGTTCGCGCCCGACCAGGAAACGCGACGCGGCGAAAGCGTGTTCGTGCCGTTTTTCGGGCAACCGGCCTGGAGCCTGACCTCGACGCACCAGCTCGCGCGCCTGTCGGGCGCGGCGGTGCTGTCGCTGTTTTATCAGCGCCTCGCCGATGGTAGTTATCGCATCGAGATCGGACCGCCACTGGAAAATTTCCCCAGCGCCGATGCCACGGCGGACACCGCGCGGATCATGGCGCTGATGGAACAATTGATCCGGCGCGCACCCGAGCAATACCTATGGGTGCACGACCGTTTCAAACGGCAGATGTCTTCCGACCAGATCCCCGCCACCCCGCGCGATCAGTAAATCGCCGGCTCGCCCATGGGCCGCGTCTTGAAGCGCCGATGCACCCACAGGTATTGCTCGGGGTGTTCGCGCACCACGGTTTCGAGCTCGCGCATGTAGATGGCTGCCGCCTCTTCCGGAGTCGCTTCGGCCCATCCGGCCCAGGGTGCTTCGATACGCACGCGATAGATGCCAGCGGCGTCACGATGGAACCAGAACGGCAGCATCTCGGCGCGGCCGCGACGCACGAGCTCGGGCACCGTGGTCAGCGTCGATGCGGGCACACCGAAGAACGGCACGAAGGCATTTTGGTAGGTGAAATTCTGGTCGGCGGAATAACCCACTGGCTCGCCCGCCTGCAATACCTTCAACAAACCGCGCACATCTTTTTTTGCCAGCGTCGGGCCGAACACCGGCGCGCGCGCGGCTTCGTAGGTTTCTTCCAGGCAGGGCGAATTGTGCCGGCGGATCACCGCGCGGATTGGTCGCCCGAGTTGCTCGGCAAGCAAGCGCGTAACCAGCTCCGAACCGGTGAAGTGGCCGGTGAACAGCAACACGCCATGCCCGCGCGCCTGCGCCGCCTGCAAACGCTCCAGACCTTCGATGCGCACCAGACCTTGCAACGCCGAGGACGGCGCATACCAGGCGCGCAGCAATTCCAGCGCGCCGATCATCGTCGCGGCCATGTTTCGGCGCAGCAGCGTTCGCCGTTGCGCGACGGACAATTCCGGAAAACACAGGTCGATGTTGATGCGGGCGATGCGCCGGCGTCGCCCGAGCAACGGCCACAACGCGATCGCCAGTGTCTCGCCCAGCGTCAACAGCACGCGCTGCGGCAGCCGCGCCACCACACGCGCACTCCACACCAATGGCGTGATCGCCCAGCAGCGCATCAGCCGGACTCCTTGCGTTCGGCCTCCAACTGCTTGGCCAGTTTCAGGAAGGCATAGAAGCCCTGCACGCGCGCGGCGATGAAACCGGCCCAGCCGTTGAGAAAATAACGCTTGCCGAAATAGAAGCGCAGGAACACGAACGCCGGATACACCACCATGCGCAGGCCGATGAAGCGGCGCTTGCGCGATTGCCGATACGCAACCAACCCACTGGAATACTGATTGACCTTGCTCACGCGCACGGCAATTTCCGGCTCGCCGAAATGCCGGAACGGCGCGTCCAGATCGAGCACGCGACCGGTGACTTCCGGCGCCGCATGCACCGGCACCGTGTTCATCGCACCAACGCTGCGCCGGAACAGGCGCAGCTGCCAGGTCGCGCGCGTGCGCGGATGCGGCCAGCGCCAGAACAGCCATTCCTGACGCGGCAGGCGATAACCATCGGCGCGCGGTGCCTGCAGTTCCGCGCGGATTTTTTCCGCCGTGCCCGCCACCAGGAATTCATCGGCATCGAGCAGCAACACCCAGTCGTGCTGCGCTTTGTCGATCGCCGATTGTTTCTGCAGCGAGTAGCCCTTGAACGGTTCGACGAAGATCCGCGCGCCGTGTCGCATGGCGATTTCGCGCGTGCCGTCGCTGGAATCGGAATCGAGCACCAGCAGGTCGTCGCAGAACGCCAGGCTGGCCAGGCACTGTTCCAGCGTGGCGGCGTTGTTGAAAGTGGTGACGACAGCGCTAAGCATGCGCCGCGGCATCTTCTTCGATCGCGAACAACGAGCCCGCGTACAGCGCCACCAGCAACAAAGTCACGCCGGCCCAGAAATTCGAATAGAAGGCCAGGTGGGTGTTGAGCGGGAACAAGGTCACCGCCAGCGCGAGTGCCGGCGCGCCAGCGCGTCGGCGCGCTTCCGGCAGCGACCAGCGCCACGCGCGGATCGCCAGCGCCACGCCCATCAACCACAAAACCAAGCCGATCACGCCGGTTTCGCTGAGCACTTCCAGCACTACCTGATGCGCATGCAGCGCGCCTTGCTGGCCGTGCGACAACCAGAAATCATCCTTGCTGGCGTAGTGCGCGTACTCGTCGCGGAAACCGCGTACTCCGACACCGTTGATCGGATGTTCGACGAACATGCCCGTCGCTGCATGCCAGATGCTGAGCCGGCCGGCGAGTGCCTGATCGAAGCCGTCGGTGTCACCGTTGAGCGCGATACGGCTGCGCTCGATGCGGCTTTCGAATTGCGTGGAAAAACTCAGCGCCAGCGCCGCGGCGCAGATCAGCCCGACCACCGCCAGCAACGCGAGTCGGCGGCTGCCGAAGCGCTGCCAGGCACTGAACGCCAGCACCAGCGCGTAACTGAGCCAGGACGCACGCGAGCCCGCGAGCAGGATCACCAGACTCAACACGAATGCCATCGCCAGCCAACCGGCGCGACCGACGCGCTCGCCGGCCCAGTCGAGCGCGAACGGCGACAGGCTGGCGAGCACCAGACCAAGCTTGAGATTGCCGGCGCCGAACACGCCGCTGAGGCGATCGGAGGTATTCATGCCGCCCAGGCTGTAGCCGGTCGCCGCTTGCACCAATGCATCGGCAACCCAGAGCGAAGTGATCAGCGCGAGCCCGGCGAACACCAGCTGGCGACCACGCCGATGCGCCACCGCCATCGCCACCCACCACAGGAACGGCAGGTAGCGAACATCCACCAGCACTTCATGCCAGGCGCGCTCGCTGTCGACGGCATCGAAGGCGGAAAACAATTCCGGCAGCCAGTAGCAGAGAAACAGCGCCGTGCACAGCGCCCAGGCCTCGCGACTGATCAGCGACGTCCCTTCCTGGAAGCGCGAATACGCGAGGATGCCGATGCCCGCGACCGCACCCAGACTCAACACCGCCTCGGCCGGCCCGACCGTCGGCCACAGTGCGACGAACAGCAACACCGCGTACGGCGTCCAGCGGAAACGAGTGAATTCAGCGAGCCAGGAACGCATAGACCTTCAGGGTACGTGCTTGCATCGGGGCAAGGGAATCGGCAAGTGTATTGGGCAGCGCATTCGACGACTGCAGCAAGGTCTGCGCCGTCGCCGCGAGTCGTGCCATGTCGTCACGCGCCACCGCACCGGCGGGAAAGTGCTCACGCAGCAATTCGCCGACACCACCGCGATCCCAGCCCAGCACCGGACGACCGACCGCGAGCGCTTCGAGCACGGTGCGACCAAACGCCTCCGGGCGTTCCGACAACTGCAGCACCAAGTCGCTGAGCGCATAGGCGTCGACAATGCCGGCGCGCGCCGGACTGATCGCGACGAAATCCTGCACCTCGAATTCCGCAGCCAGCGCTTCGAGTTCGGCGAGGTAGGCATCGCGACCCGCTTCACGTGCGCCGAGCAACCACAGGCAGGTGTCGATGCCTTCCTGACGCAATGCGGCCAGCAGGCGAATCGCCGCCGCGTGACCCTTGAGACGGCTGCCGCGACCAGGCAGCAACAATAACTTTTCGGCGGCCAGCGCCGG
>NZ_DATGBO010000029.1:0-9803 GCF_035312645.1 Arenimonas sp. | reverse complement strand
AATCGCGGTAATTTGCGCGTGAAGTTTGTCGCGCTGTGGGCAGTTTTGTTCGCCTTGAAAATCGTCCTGGCAGCGCGCTTGCCGTTGTTCGTGGACGAGGCGTTTTATGCGTGGGAGTCGCGCCGCCTGGCCTGGGCCTATTCCGATCTGCCGGGTCTGACCGCATGGCTGATTGCTCTCGGGCGCGGCGTCGGTGGCGAGCACCCGTTGGCGGTGCGCATTTTCTTCCTGCTGATCGGTGCCGGCATTCCCTGGCTGGTGGTGCGTATCGCCACGCGCTGGTTCGGCGCTCAGGCTGGCTGGCGCGCTGGCCTGCTGGCGTTGCTGATGCCGCTTTCGGGCTTGCTCGGCATGATGGCGATGCCGGATGTGCCGATCGTCTTCGCGGCATTGTTGTGTCTGGATGGAATGGCGCAGTTGCGCGAACGCATCGATGCGGCCGGCTGGTGCACGCTGGTGGCAGGACTGGCGATCGGTGCGCTGAGCCACTATCGGTTCGCCGGCGTGGTGGCTGCGGGACTGTGCGGCCTGTTGCTTGATCGCCGCGCGCGCGCGCTGTTCGCTGATCGCCGGTTCTGGCTCGCACTGTTGCTTGGTGCCTGCGCGTGGTTGCCATTGCTGCTGTGGAATTTCGATCACGCCGGCGCCGGCTTGCGCTTCCAGTTGCTTGATCGCAACCCGTGGAGTTTCCACGGCGATGGTCTGCTGTGGCTGCTGATCCAGTGTGTCGTGGTCACGCCGTTGCTGTTCGTGTTCCTTTCGCAGGCGCTGGTGAAATTGCCGGATGCCTGGCGTCGCGATCCCGACGGCCCCTGGGGTCTGCTGCTGGGGATCGGCAGCGTTTCGGTGTTCGGTTATTTCCTGCTGGGATTTTTCGCCGATCACGAACGCGTCAGTTTCCACTGGCCGCTCTCGGGCTGGCTGGTTCTGATTATTGCGATGGTCGGCCTGGATTTGCCGCAGACGCGCGGCTGGCGAATCGCGACAGTGGCGATTGCGGGTCTGGCTCTGTCCGCGACTGTTTTCTGGCTGGCGCTGGCGACCGATGCCGGCGCGCGCCTGCAACTGGCCGACACGAAATTGTATCCGCAGGATTTTTCCGGCGCGCAGGAAATCGCCGATGCGGTGCGTGCTCTGGACATGCCGTCGGGTTCGCGACTGGTCGCCGACAATTTCGAGTTGGCCGCGCAGTTGGCATTCGCGCTGCATCGCTCCGACGTGCTGGTGCTCGATCATCCGCACAACCACAAGCACGGTCGCGCGCCGCAGCTGCAGTTGTGGGGGCTGCAATGGACGCCGGCGATGCGCGCTTCGGACGCGCCAACCTGGCTGATCGTCGAGGACACTGGCCTGCCATTGCGGCAGCGGCTGACTTCTTACCATCGGACCTGTGAACAGATCGGTGCCTTGCCGGTAGTGCGAGTGCTGAATGTCGATCGCGGACAAAAACGTTTTCTTGTCTATCGATTGCCGCCAGTCAGCGCAAACGGCCATTGCGTCGCGCCGGCACTGGCCTGGATCGACACGCCGACGCCGAAGCAGCGCGTGGCGGCGGATTTCATCATCTCGGGCTGGGCGTTCAAGGATGGCGCAGGACTGGCCAGCGTCGATATCACGATCGATGGTCGCACTATTGCCGAAGCGAATTACGGCCGCGCCGAACCGCGCGTGGCGCAGTACTGGAAAATCTCCAGCGATCCGCAGCAGCCGCGCGTCGGTTTCGACGCACGCATCGATGCCCACGATCTATCGCCCGGGAAGCATTGGCTGGGATTGGTATTGCATGGCCGCGACGGCAGTGTCGAACCCTGGCCGGAGCAGGCGATCACGATTTCAAAGTGATGCCGCGCGGCGAAACGATCAGGGCAGGGTGAAGCCGGCCTGGCGCAGGGCTTTCGCGAGAGCGATCAGCGGCAGGCCGATCAAGGCGGTGGGGTCGCGCGATTCGATCGATTCGAACAGGCTGATGCCCAGGCCTTCGGATTTGAAACTGCCGGCGCAGTCGTAAGGCTGCTCGGCGTGCAGGTAGCGTTCGATGTCGGCGCTGGCGAGCGTGCGGAATTGCACGACGGTGAGATCGCAAAAACGCATCGTGCGCCGGTCGCTGTTGCGGAACACGCTGACCGCGGTGTGGAAATGCACGCGTTGCCCGGAGGCCGCGGCGAGCTGGTCGGCGGCGCGTTCGAAGCCGCCGGGTTTGCCCAGCGACTGGCCGTTGAGTTCGGCGACCTGATCGGAGCCGATCACCCAGGCATCGCGGAAGCGCTCGGCGACGGCGCGCGCTTTCGCCTCGGCCAGGCGCTGCGCCTGCGCCATCGGGCTTTCGTTGAGCAGCGGGGTTTCATCGACCTCCGGGCGCGCCACGTCGAAACGCAGGCCCAGGCGGGTGAGCAGGGCGCGGCGATAGATCGAGGTCGAGGCGAGGACGAGCATTCAAGACTCCGGATTGCGGCGCAGGGTTGCCGGCTCGCGTTGCGCCGCTTCATTCGCGGCCTCGGTGGCGCGGGCGAGGTCGGCGCCGGCATTTTCGAGTTCCTCGAGCTGGCTGGCGATGCGCGCGCGGGCGCGGTCCAGCGCCTCACAGGCGGTATCGATCTCGGACTGGCTGGCGGTCAGGCCGTGTTTCTGGATCCACAGGCGGTGCTGCAGGACATCGCGCTTGGCCTCGCGGATCGGCAGGTTGCTGCCCAAGGACGCCTGCGCGACGGCGCCGATGTCGGCCGGGACGCGCTCGACCAGCGGCTGCATCGCCGTCATGCGCTCCTGGGTGCGATTGAGCAGGCGTTCGACTTCGTCGGCCAGATCCAGCAGTCGCGTCAGCGATTTCTGGCGCCGGGTCTGCAGGTGTCGAACCCAGAGGAAAGACAGGCCGATGGCCGCAACGACCAGACATAAAAGGGCGACAAGCAGCATGGCGAGGATGTCCGTGAGTCAGACGGCAGTCTGCACCAGCGCGAGCGCGAGCCGCAAACCCCTGCCAGACCTAGGTTTTTTGGTTTGACACGGCCGCCGTGCCTACCTACAATGCGCCGCTTATGTCCGCACCCATGCCCCCTGTGCTTGACGCTTGGCGCATGGTGACGGCCCAGCGGAGTTTCGAAGGTGTTGTCGCCCTGACCGATTTGCCTCGGCTCAAGGTCAGCCTGACGGACCCCGAAGGCGAATGCCGATTCACCCTGGAATTCGGTCGTGACGACCTGGGCCTCGCTTTTGTCGAGGTTCGCGCCGACGCCAATCTGCCCCTGCTGTGTCAGCGCACGCTAGAGCGCTACCTGCATCCGGTCAGTGTGGTTCAGCGTTTGGGACTGATCACCGATGAGGCGCAGGAAAGCGCGCTGCCGGAAGGGATGGAGCCTTTGCTGCTGGACGAACACGGCCAATTGCGCGGTATCGATCTGGTCGAGGATGAATTGATCCTCGCCCTGCCGGTGGTGCCAATCAACCCGGATTCGACGGAACTTCAGGCCGAGTGGCCCGAGGAATTCGTCAAAGAAGACAAACCCAATCCTTTCGCCGCGCTCGCCGCGCTGAAAGATCGTAAAAAGTAACAGAACAGAGTAGTTGGAGAAGCCCCATGGCCGTTCAGAAATCCCGCAAGACCCCGTCCAAGATCGGTATGCGCCGCTCGCACGATGCCCTCACGGCCAAGCAGCTGGCCACCGATCCGACCACGGGCGAGACGCACCTGCGTCATCACGTGACCAAGGACGGTTTCTATCGCGGCCGCAAGGTCGTCGACGTGAAGTCTTCGGTCCAGACGGAAGAGTGATCCAGCTGTCCGCCTCGTGCGGACTGGCGGTATCCTGAACGCGGCGGGCATGTCCCGCCGCGTGCTTTTTGGCCGGCGACAATCCGGCCCGGACTGAGGAGCGGTTTGGGATGACGATTTATTCGCGGATCGCCGGCACCGGCAGCTACCTGCCCGAGAAAGTGCTGACCAATGCCGATCTCGAGAAGATGGTCGACACCAACGACGAGTGGATCGTCAGCCGCAGCGGCATTCGCGAGCGCCACGTTGCTGCCGAAGGCGAAACCACCGGCGATCTCGCCTTCCACGCTGCCACCCGCGCGCTGGAAGCCGCCGGCCTCGACCCCGCCGACATCGAACTCATCGTCGTTGGCACGACCACTCCCGACATCATCTTTCCGTCCACCGCCTGCCTGGTCCAGCACCGGCTCGGCGCCAACGGTTGCGCGGCTTTCGACGTCAACGCCGCCTGTTCGGGTTTCATCTATGCACTGAGCATCGCCGACAAGTTCATCAAGACCGGTTCGGTGAAAAACGCGCTGGTGATCGGTGCCGAAACCCTCACGCGCATGGTCGACTGGACCGATCGCGCCACCTGCGTTTTGTTCGGCGATGCCGCCGGCGCCGTTGTGCTGAAGGCCGACAGCGAAGCCGGCATCCTGTCCACGCATTTGCATGCCGATGGCGGCAAGAAGCATCTTCTGTACAACCCGGTCGGTGTTTCCGTCGGTTTCAATCCCGAGCTGCCCAACTGCGGCGTCAAGGTGATGATGAGCGGCAGCGACGTGTTCAAGTACGCGGTCAAGGCGCTCGATTCGGTGGTCGACGAAACCCTGGACGCGAACGGCCTCGACAAATCCGATCTCGACTGGCTGATTCCGCATCAGGCCAACCTGCGCATCATCGAAGCCACGGCCAAGCGCCTGCAGATGTCGATGGAGCGCGTCATCGTCACCGTCGATCGCACCGGCAATACCTCTGCCGGTTCGGTGCCCCTGGCGCTGGACGAAGCGATCCGCTCGGGCAAGATCAAGCGCGGCGAATTGCTGCTGCTCGAAGCTTTCGGCGGCGGCTTCACCTGGGGCTCGGCGCTGCTGCGCTATTGAATTCGCAGGGGCGGTCATGCCGCTCCTATGCGAACCCGCTCCCTACGCCCCGGTACAGACGCTCTCGCTGTCCGACCCGTATCATTCGCGCTCTTCCACGCTGAAGCTCCCGATGATTCCGACCCTCGCATTCGTTTTCCCCGGCCAAGGCTCGCAGAGCCTGGGCATGCTGTCGGAACTCGCCGCGGCGCATCCGTTGATCGCGCAGGTTTTCGATGAGGCATCGCAGGGCTGCGATGTCGATCTCTGGGCGCTGTCCCAGCACGGTCCGGAAGAACAACTCAACCAGACCGAATTCACCCAGCCAGCGTTGCTTGCCGCCAGCGTCGCGGTCTGGCGTCTTTGGCAGCAGCGTGGCGGCGCGCAGCCGGCACAGTTCGCCGGTCACAGCCTTGGCGAATATGCGGCGCTGGTTGCCGCCGGCGCGATCACCCTCGCTGATGGCGCCAAGCTCGTGCGCGAACGCGGCCGTCTGATGCAGGCTGCCGTGCCGGCAGGTACCGGTGCGATGGCAGCGGTGCTGGGCACGGAAGATGCGCTGGTCGCGGAAGTCTGCGCGCAGGTTTCCGGTACGGACGTCGTGGTACCGGCCAACTACAACTCGCCCGGCCAGATCGTGATCGGTGGCCACGCTGCGGCGGTCGATCTCGCCATCGCGGAACTCGGCGCACGCGGCGTGCGCAAGATCGTCAAGCTCGCGGTCAGCGTGCCATCGCATACGCCGCTGATGCGCGACGCGGCGGCGCAACTGGGCGAAGTGATGGCGGCGATGGACTGGCAGATGCCAGATCGCCCTGTCATACAGAATGCCGACGCGCGCAGTCATGATTCGCTGGCCGATATCCGCGAGGCGCTCGTGCGCCAGCTGTATCTGCCGGTGCGCTGGACCGAATGCATACAGGCGCTTGCCGCCGGCGGCGCGACGCATATCGTCGAATGCGGGCCGGGCAAGGTATTGTCGGGACTGATCAAGCGCATCGACAAAACGCTGGATGCACGCGCGATCGGCGCGCCGGCGGATTTCGATACGGCATTCAACGAGCTTCAGATTCTGTAGGAGCGACGCGAGTCGCAATCGCTCCACATCGACGCACCAATGCAGGAAGACAAGAACATGAGCAACAAACCCCTCACCGGCGAAATCGCCCTGGTCACCGGCGCCAGCCGTGGCATTGGCGCAGCGATCGCCGACCTGCTCGCCGAGCGCGGCGCAACCGTCATCGGCACCGCGACCAGCGAATCGGGCGCGAAGGCGATCGGCGAAAGAATGGCAGCGATCGGTGGTGTCGGACGCGTGCTCGACGTCACCGACAGCGCCGCGGTCGATGCACTCATCGACGACATCGCCGGCGAATTCGGCGCCGTCTCGATCCTGGTCAACAACGCCGGCATCACCCGCGATCAGTTGCTGATGCGCATGAAGGAAGAGGATTGGGATGTGATCCTCGACACCAACCTCAGCTCGGTGTTCCGCACCTCGAAAGCGGTGATGAAAGGCATGATGAAGGCGCGCAAGGGGCGCATCATTTCGATCGCTTCGGTGATCGGCCTGACCGGCAACCCGGGCCAGGCCAACTACGCCGCGGCAAAGGCCGGCATCATCGCGTTCTCGAAATCGCTGGCCAAGGAAATCGGCAGCCGCGGCATCACCGTCAACGTCGTCGCGCCGGGTTTCATCGAAACCGACATGACCCGGGCCCTGCCGGAAGCGCAGAAAAACGCCATGCAAACGCAGATCGCGCTCGGTCGCTTCGGTGCGCCGGGCGACATCGCCGAGGCGGTGGCTTTCCTCGCCAGCCCGTCCGCGGCGTATGTGACGGGCGAGACCCTGCACGTCAATGGCGGCATGTACATGGCCTGATCCCTTGCCGGGACGGGAATTGGGGTAAAATCGCCCCTCCAAAAACCAAGGTCCGGCGGCAAAAGGCGCTCGCCGGGGCCGGCATATGATTACAATGCGCCCGTTCGTATCCCTCCGGGAGGAGATTTGTCCATGAGCACCATCGAAGAACGCGTCAAGAAGATCGTCATTGAACAGCTCGGCGTCAAGGAAGACGAAGTCACCAACAACGCCTCGTTCGTTGATGATCTCGGCGCTGACTCGCTCGACACCGTTGAGCTGGTGATGGCCCTCGAAGAGGAATTCGAGTGCGAGATTCCGGACGAAGAGGCCGAGAAGATCACCTCCGTCCAGCAAGCGATCGATTACATCAAGGCGCACGTCAAGGCCTGATCGCCGAAGCAGTTTTTATACCGGGGCCGCGCATGCGCGGCCCTGTGTATTTGCGGCATCCGGCGATCGCGCCGGCACGTATGCATGACAGGCGGGCCTGCGGTCCGCGTGCATGGACGCTATCCACAGCGCGGGAGGGCCGCGCGTCACCTCGAAGCGGAGCCAAGCCATGAGCCAACGTCGCGTCGTCATCACCGGAATGGGCATCGTCTCCCCGGTCGGCAACAATCTCGCTTCCGCCTGGGACAGCATCACCAACGGCCGCTCCGGCGTTGGCATGATCAGTCATTTCGACACCACGCTTTACAACGCCAAGATCGCCGGCGAAGTCCGCGATTTCGATCCGAAAGCCTGGGTCAATCCGAAAGACGCCAAGAAGATGGACACCTTCATCCACTACGGCCTGGCCGCAGCGATGATGGCGATGGACGATGCCGGACTGGAAATCACCGAGGCCAATGCCGAACGCGCCGGTGTGCTGATCGGCTCGGGCATTGGTGGCATCCGCGGCATCGAGGAAACTGCAGTCGATCTGCACCTCGGCGGTCCGCGCAAGGTCTCGCCGTTCTACGTGCCCAGCACGATCATCAATATGATCTCGGGCCAGTTGTGCATCATCAAGGGCTTCAAGGGCCCGAATTTCTCCGCGGTGTCGGCCTGCGCCTCGTCCAACCACTCGATCGGCATGGCGATGCGCATGATCCAGTACGGCGATGCCGACATCATGGTCGCCGGTGGTGCCGAACACGGTTGCACGCCGACCTCGGTTGCCGGTTTCTGCTCGATGAAAGCGCTGTCCACACGCAATGACGATCCCACGCGTGCCAGTCGCCCCTGGGACAAGGATCGCGACGGTTTCGTGCTCGGCGACGGCGCCGGCATCCTCATTCTCGAGGAATACGAATCGGCCAAGGCCCGCGGCGCGCGCATTTACTGCGAACTCGTCGGCTTCGGCGCCAGCTCCGACGCGTATCACATGACCGCACCCAGCGAGAACGGCGAAGGTCCGGCGCGCTGCATGGCGATGGCGATGCGCGATGCCAAGGTCAATCCCGATCAGCTCGGCTACCTCAACGCGCACGGCACTTCAACGCCGCTGGGCGACCTCGCGGAAACGCAGGCGATGAAGCGCGCGCTCGGCGATCACGCCTACAAGACCATGGTGAGTTCGACCAAATCGATGACCGGCCATCTGCTCGGCGCCGCCGGCGGCGTGGAAGCGGTGTTCTCGATCATGGCCCTGCATACCGGCGTGATTCCGCCGACCATCAACCTGGACAATCCGGGCGAAGGTTGCGATCTCGATTTCGTGCCGAACGTGGCGCGCGAGAAAAAAGTCGACGTGGTCATGTCAAATGGCTTTGGCTTCGGCGGCACCAACGGCACCCTGGTCTTCAAGCGCCTCTGAACCCAAAACGGCAGCCTGCGATGATCATGACGCGCACGCTGCCGGCAGGGCCGGCCGATGTCTGACAAGAACAAATTGCTCCGCCGTGCATTGCCGGCGGACACCGACCTGTTGTCGCTGCACCGTGCGCATCGCGCGCGCTTTCCGCTGCTGCTCGAAAGCGTCGCCGGCGGCAACGGCCTGTCGCGTTGGGACCTGTTGTTTGTAGCGAACGGCGAGGGTCTGCGTCTCGACGTCGACGGCATCACGCGCCGGTTGGACGGCAGCGAATGTGCCGGCGACTTTCTCGCCAACCTCGATGCCGATTGGCAGATGCAACGCGGCGACGACGGCGACAAGACGTTGCCGTTTCGTGGCGGCTGGGCGCTGTTTCTCGCTTACGAACTCGCCGCGCAGATCGAGCCGATATTGCAGCTACCGAATGCTCCCGGTCCGCTGCCGGTGGCGCTGGCCCTGCGTTGTCCGGCGGCGATCCTGCGCGACCGCAACAGCGGCGAATGTTTCGCGATCGTTGAAGCGCAGGCCGCCGCATTGCTTGAAGGGCTGGCTGCTGATCTCGCCGATGCACGTGCGTTGCCCTCGTTGCCCGACTGGCAATCGCCGCAGGACATCCGTGAAGATGACGACGCGCAGTTCCTCGATGGCGTTGCGAAAGTGCACGAGTATCTTTGCGCCGGCGATGTTTTCCAGGTCAATCTTTCGCGTGCCTGGCGCGCGGAATTTTCTGCGGTGATCGATCCTGTCGCCTGGTATTCGCGCTTGCGTGAGGCCAATCCGGCACCGTTCGCCGGCCTGCTGGCGTTCGACGATTGGGCGTTGGCGAGTTCCTCCCCCGAGCGCTTGGTGTCGGTGCGCGGCGATGTCGTCGAAGCGCGTCCGATCGCCGGCACGCGCCCGCGCTTTCCCGGCGATGACGATGCCGCGCGCATCCGCGAACTGGTCGGCCACCCCAAAGAGCGCGCCGAGCACGTGATGCTGATCGACTTGGAGCGCAACGACCTCGGCCGCGTCTGCGTTCCCGGCAGCGTGCGCGTGGACGAGTTGATGACGGTCGAGAGCTATACGCATGTGCACCACATCGTTTCCAACATCAGTGGGCGGCGCCGCGATGGCGTGACACCGGGCGAGGTGATCCGCGCGGTATTTCCCGGCGGCACCATCACCGGCTGTCCGAAAGTGCGCTGCATGCAGATCATCGCCGAGCTCGAAGGCGAGGGGCGCGGCCCGTACACGGGCGCGCTCGGCTACCTGAATTGCGACGGCGACATGGACCTCAACATCCTGATCCGCAGCGCCTGGTTGTCTGGC
>NZ_DATGBO010000028.1:0-33026 GCF_035312645.1 Arenimonas sp. | reverse complement strand
GTGGTGTGGTGGCGAGGCATGGGTCGAGACTAAGCGGACGTTTTGCGCCGTGTCAACAGGAAGATTAGAGCCGCGGTTCTATTCGGGTGGTTGCTCATTCCCACTTGGGCGGTAGGGAATGCGGCAAATTTCATGGCTCCGTATTCGCAGGAGCGGCTTCAGCCGCGACAATGCTTGCGACGCATTCGGCTATCTTTCTCTCATCCGATTGCGACGGTCACTTCCGCCGATCATGCTTGCGACGCACTCGGCTATCTTCCGCTCATCTGCTTGCGACGGTCGCTTCCGTCGTCTCTTTCGCGGCTCACGCCGCTCCTACAAAAACGGAAGATCAATAACTCAGCGCGCGCGACTTGCCCCAGAACACGCGGTAGGAATACGCGGTGTAGCCGAGGATCGCGGGAAGAGTGATCGCGACGCCGATCAGCATCACCTGCAATGTTTCTGGTGCGGTGGCGGCATCGCGGTAGGTGAGTTGATCGACCACGAGATAGGGAAACAGGCTGTAGGCCAGGCCAATGAAGGCGAGCAGGAACATCCCGACCGCACAGGCGAACGGCAGCCAGGCGCGGTGCGGTTGGCCGGTGAGCATTTTTTTCAGCGTGCGTTCGCAGATGAAAAACAACGCTGCCGTCAGCAATGGAATCGGAGCGAGCAGAAAAAAATTTGGCAGCGCGAACCACTTGTCGAAGATCCGCGCGCTTACCAGCGGCGTAGCGATCGATACCGCGACGATGCCGATGCCAGTCAGCCACAGGCTGCCACGTGCCCAGAGCACGGCGCGATCGAGCAGGCCGTTCTCGCTTTTCAGAATAAGCCAGGTCGCGCCGAGCAGCGAATAGCCGGCGATCAGACACAGGCCGATGAAGGCGGCGAAGCTGATGCTCGCGAATGTGTAGTGGAAGCCCAGCAGGTAGATGCCGAGCATGAAGCCCTGCGAAAAAGCCGCGAGCAGCGAGCCGAAGTAGAACGCGCGATTCCACCAGACGCGATGATCGTCATGCGCCTTCACGCGGAAATCGAAAGCGACGCCGCGCAGGATCAGACCTGCAAGCATGAATGCCACTGGCAGGTACAGGCCGCCGAGGATCACGCCATGCGCGACCGGAAACGCCACCAGCAGAATGCCGACACCGAGCACCAGCCAGGTTTCGTTGGCGTCCCAGAACGGGCCGATCGAGGCGATCATCTCGTCCTTGTGCGCGTCGCTCGCACGGCGCAGCAGGATGCCGACGCCAAGATCGTAGCCGTCGAGCACGACGTAGATCAGCATCGACAACGCCATCAGGAACACGAAGATAAGCGGATAGAGTTCGTTCATGCCGGCAGCTCTCCGTAGATTGTCCGCGTCCCGACATGCTTGCGCGCCATATGGAAAACGACGCTGACATAGGAAAGGATCAGCAACGCGTATAGCGACAGGTAGATGCCGAGCGAAATGCCGAGCAGCGGCACGGGTGTCGCTGCGGCCGCATCGCGCGCGAGCAGCACACCGGTGACCAGCCAGGGCTGGCGTCCGATTTCGGTGACGTACCAACCCGCAAGCGTGGCCAACCAGCCGGAGAACGTCATCGCCACCAGTGCGCGCGCCAGCCACACGCCGGGCTCCCCGCGTCGACGCAGCCGCCATGCCGACAACCAGGAAATCGCCAGCATCGCCATGCCGGTGCCGACCATGACGCGGAAGCCCCAGAACACCGGCGCGACTGGCGGATGCCGGTCGGGAAATTCATCGAGGCCTTTTATCTCTCCGTCGGGCGTATGCGTGAGGATCAGCGCGGCGAGTTTCGGAATGCCGACAGCGTAGTCGTTGCGGTGTTCTTTTTCATTCGGCAGAGCGAATGCCAGCGCCGGCGCACCGCGTTCGGTTTGCCAGATGCCTTCCATCGCGGCGACCTTTGCGGGCTGATGTTCCAGCGTGTTCAAGCCGTGCGCGTCGCCGATGAATATCTGCACCGGGATCAGCGTTGCGGCGACGAACACACCGGTACGCAATGCGGCCAACACCGCCGGCGCGCGATCGCCACGCAGCCATTGGTACGCCGACACGCCGGCCATCAGGAAACTCGCCGTCAGACCCGATGCCAGCAGCATGTGCGGCAGGCGGTAAGTGAAAGACGGATTGAACACGACCGCGAGCCAACTGGTGACATGCGCCTGGCCGTTGATCATTTCGAAGCCGGCCGGCGTCTGCATCCAGGAATTGAGCGCGAGGATCCAGAACGCCGACAGCGTAGTGCCGCCGGCGACAAGAAGGGTGGCGGCGGTGTGCACGTTTTCGCTGACCCGGCTGCGTCCGAACAGCATCACGCCGAGGAAAGTCGCTTCGAGGAAAAATGCGCTGAGCACTTCATAGGCGAGCAACGGGCCGGCGATGTTGCCGACCTTCTGCATGTAGCCCGGCCAGTTGGTGCCGAACTGAAAACTCATCGTGATGCCGCTCACTACGCCGAGTGCGAAGCTGAGTGCGAACACCTTCACCCAGAAGCCGTAGGCCTGCATCCATTTGTCGTCGCCGGTGGCGCGGAAGCGCAGCTTGAAAAACAACAGCAACCAGCCCATCGCGATGGTGATGGTCGGGAACAGGATGTGGAAACTGATGTTGGTGGCGAACTGGATGCGCGCCAGGATCAACGGGTCCATCGATTTCTCCGAAAATTTCTGCGGTAGGAGCGACGCGAGTCGCGAATGCCTCGGCAACCGTGATCACCAATCGCTGTGGCGTTCGCGACTTGCGTCGCTCCTACACACAGGCACCATCAATTCTTGCCGCCCGGTACCGCCATCAACTTGTCCTTGAACTCGAGCAGCTTGTTGACCTTGCCGCCGAGTTCCATGAGCTTGACCAGCGTCGATGGCGAGAGCTTGCGCACTTCGGCGAACCAGTTGGTCATCAGTTCCATGAGCTCGTACATCTCGCGCATGCGTT
Organism: Arenimonas sp.; assembly: GCF_035312645.1. Classification (GTDB taxonomy): domain Bacteria; phylum Pseudomonadota; class Gammaproteobacteria; order Xanthomonadales; family Xanthomonadaceae; genus Arenimonas. Next base: position 30,097 of record NZ_DATGBO010000028.1, on the reverse strand, counting down.
CCTGCGCGTGCATCTCTTCGCTCGAGTCGGTGGGCTCAAGCAGGGCGACGCGCAGCATCGACAGGGTCGGCTCGACTTCGCGGCGTTGCCGCTCCTCTGCCAGGGTGGTGAAGATCGTCCAGACCTCGCCGGGCGCGCTGAAATAGTCGCGACGGTCACCGGGAAGATGCTCGAGCCGGACCAGTCGCCAGGCCATCAATTCCTTCAGGCCCATGCTCACGTTCGAGCGGGAAACACCGAGTTTCTCGGTGATTTCGTCGGCGTGGACGGGTCGCTTGCTGACGAAGATCAGGGCGTAGATCTGCCCGACGGTGCGGTTGATGCCCCATCGGCTGCCCATCTCGCCGAAGTGGAGGACGAAGCTCTGGGTCAGCGGAGGTAGGTTCATTCTGTAGTTTCAGCAATTTCTGAAAGTAGCGGAAATGTACGCCTCGACGCTGAAGGTTTCAAGCTTGGGAAGGGGATAAGGATGTCAGGGGACGGCGCAGTCATCCTGCTCCGACGGAGAAAGGTCGCGGTCGGGCCCGCTCCTACGGGGATCAGTGGGTCAAGGCCTGCAGTGGCGCGGGATGCGCGAACAGGAAGCCCTGGCCGAGATGGCAGTCGAGTTGCAGCAGGGCGGTGCGCTGGCTGTCGTTTTCGATGCCCTCGGCGATCACCTCCATGCCCAGCGAGCCAGCCAGCGCACGGATCGCGCGTACCACCGCGGCGCTGCTGCCGTCCTCGTTGATGCCGAGTTCGGCGACGAAGGAACGGTCGATCTTGAGCGCATGCAAGGGGAAGCGATGCAGGTAGGACAGCGATGAATAGCCGGTGCCGAAATCGTCGAGCGAGGTCAGCACGCCAGCCTCGCGCAGACGGATCATGGTCAGGCGAGCCTGCTCGGGATTTTCCAGCAGCGCGCCTTCGGTGACCTCGACGCGCAATCGCCCCGGCGCGACGCGCTGGCTTTCAAGCAGGGCCAGCAGGCGTTCGGCCAGATGCGGCGAGCGGAAATGCCGCGCCGAGACATTGATGCTGACGTAGCTCTGGTTATTGCCGAGTTGCGGGATGGCGTCGCAGACACGCTGGTAAATCTGCCAATCGATCTGTTCGATGCTGCCGGAATCCTCTGCGGCGTTGAGGAAGTCGCCAGGCAACATCAAGCCGCGCTCGCTGTGATGCCAGCGCAGCAACGCTTCGTAGCCGACCACGCCGCCATCGCCTAGCCGGACGATGGGCTGGAAATACGGCTCGAATTCGTTGCGGATGATCGCGCGGCGCAGGTCGCTTTCGAGATCGAGAAGATGCAGCGCTTCCTCGTGCAGGGTTTGGTCGAACAATTCGAAACGCTGCCGGCCGCGCGCCTTGGCGCGATACATCGCGACGTCGGCATCGCGCAACAATTCCTCGGGGCTGCCGTAGCGCGGATCGGCGAGGGCGATGCCGATGCTGGCGGAGGTGAAGATTTCCTTGTCGCCGATGCGGATCGGATCCACCAGCGAGGCGAGGATGCGTTCCGCGACGCGGGTGGCATCGTCGACGCCGTGGATGTCCTCGAGCAGCACGGTGAATTCATCGCCGCCGAGGCGCGCCACCGAATCGGGCGAGCGCACGCAGCGGGCGATGCGCCGGCCGGCCTCGATCAACAGATCGTCGCCGACCAGATGCCCGACCGAATCGTTGACTACCTTGAAGCGGTCGAGGTCGAGGAACAGCACCGCGAACAGATTGTCGGCATCCTCGTTGTAGCGCTGGATCGCCAGCGCCAACCGCGCCAACATCGAGGCGCGATTCGGCAGCCCGGTCAACGCGTCGTGCCAGGCCTCGTGCTGCAATCGTGACTCGACCTGCTTGCGCACGGCGATTTGCGTACGCAATTCTGCGTTGGCGTGTTCCAGTTCGCCGGTGCGTTCCTGCACGCGCAACTCCAGTTCGTCGTAGGCGAGGCGTAAACCGTCTTGTGCCTGCTTTCGTTCGAGTGCGGTGGCGATGTGGTACGAGGCGAAGACGAGGATTTCCTGGTCGCGCGCAACGTAGCCGATGTCTTTCGAATAGCTCTGTACGACCAGCGCGCCGACCGCACGATCGTTCAGCAGCAGCGGCACGCCCAGCCAGCACTCGGGCAGGGTGCCGAACACCAGCATTTCGCCGGCGTCTATCAAAGCCTTGATCTGCGCCTTGTGCGCGAGCAGCGGATGCTTGTTGCGCAGCACGTATTCGGTGATGCCGTTGGTCAGTCGCCGCGGCGCCAGGCGTTGATCGATCTCGTCGACAAAATAGGGGAAGTCGATCATGTCTCCGGCTTCGGAAACCATCGCGATGAAAAAATTGCGCGCGTCCAGAAGGCCGCCCACCACCGTATGCACGCCGGCGAAGAAATCGTCGAGACTCTGGTGCGCGCTGGCCAGTTCGACGATCTGGAACAATGCCGCCTGCAGGCGCTGGCCGCGTTCGCGTTCGGCCACTTCTTCGCGCAATACCCGGTTGGCTTCGGCGAGTTCACTGGTGCGTCGTTGTACCTCGGTTTCCAGGCGGTCCTGCGCCCGCTTGCGGGTGACGGCGGCGAGGATGTGCTGGGCAACGAAGGACAGCAGCGTGCGATCTTCCTCGCTGTAGCGCAGCGATTCGTCGTAGCTTTGCACCACGATGCCGCCGCGCACGCGTTCGCCCTCGATCATCGGCACGCCCAACCAGTCGATGCTTTCCGGACCAAGCCGGGGATCGTCCTTCAGTCCCAGCGAATGCCGAAGTTCGATACTCGACCCCATCATCGACCGGCCGCGATGCAGCATCGCCAGGGTCAGGCTGTTTGGATAATCGGAACCCGCGAGCACCGGCCCATCGCGCGACATCTGCGAGTTGCCCTGGTCGGCGTAGTAGATGAAGCGCATCTCGTCGAGATCGGGATCGTAGGCGACGATGAACAGGTTTTCGGCATAGGTGAGTTCACCGACGATGGCCTGCACGCGCGCGAGCATGTCGTGCATGTCGAGATCGGCATAGGTCAGGTCGGCGATGGCATACAGCGCGTGCTGCAGCTGTTCGTTGCGTTGCGCGGAGGCGACCGAAAGCTGCAGGCGTTCGATCGCGACGACATCGACCAGACGTGCTTCCAGCAGCGCCAGGAACTGCCGGAAGTCCGAGCCTGCCAACGCGAGCGCGGCGCTGCCGTCCGGCCAATCCAGTTGCAGTGCGGCGCTGCCGCCGGCGAGTGGAATCGAGATCGCGAACGCGCGCGGATTCTCCACGACGCCGCGTGAATCAATCTGGGCTGCGGGCGTGGCGTCGGCGGCATTGCTGGCCTTCGCGGCAGTGACGACCAGTTTCGCGGCACGGCAACCGAGGATGGCGACCACACGCTGGGCGGCTTCGCGTCGAAGCTCGTCCAGTCCGCGTGCTTCGATCAGGGCGAGGGCATGACGCATCGCCAGTTCATCAGGCGGAACGGATGGCCAGGCACTGGCGGGATCGCCGGGAGCATTCATGGTCCCTCCTTGCCCGAGCCTACACCCGATTCCCCCGCAAACGAAAAGCCCGCCAATGGCGGGCCTTTCGATTCAATCTAATGGTGGAGAGGATGGGGATCGAACCCACGACCTCATCGATGCGAACGATGCGCTCTCCCAGCTGAGCTACCCCCCCACAGGGATGGCGAATGATACATCGCGTCCCTGCGGGGCGCCAAATCCCCGGTTCACATCGCGGTTCCGGCAAGCAGGCGGGCCCGCAGCGCCGGGTATTCGGCGGGCAGGGGCTCGGCATGGCTGGGCCGGGCGAGCAGGGCAGCGAGTGTGGGCGGCAACGTGATGCCGCCGCCGATCAGGGGCTCGACCACGCCCTCGAACTTTGCCGGATGCGCGGTGGCGACGACCGCCCAGGCGCCAGTCTCGTCGCGTGCACGCAGCTGTTCAAGCACGTGCACGGCGGTGGCGGTGTGCGGGCAGAAGGTCTCGCCGTGTTGCCGGTGGTTATCGTGGATGGTTGCGCGGATCGCGGCGTCATCGACTGCCGTTGCCTCGAACGCCGTGCGCAGCCGGGTAGCCTCGGGATACAGCCAGCGCAGGCGCTCGAAGTTGCTGGGCGCACCGACATCCATCGCGTTCGCCAGCGTGGCCAGGCTCGCGCGCGGCAGATAGTCGCCGCCGGCAAAAAAATCCGGAAGCACGCGGTTGCCATTGGTCGCCAGCGCGATGCGCCCGATCGGCAGGCCGCAGCTGCGCGCGAGGATCGCGGCAACGGCGTTGCCGAGGTTGCCGGTGGGGATCACGAAGTTCAGCGAATGTCCGGTCGCACGCCAATGCTGCAGGGACGCGGCGGCGTAGTAGCTCATCTGCGGCAGCAGGCGACCGAGGCTGATGCTGTTGGCCGAACTCAAGGGCCGCAGCGATTGCAGTTCCGCATCCGCGAGCGCTTGCTTCACCAGTTGCTGGCAGTCGTCGAAATTTCCGGCGACGCGCAGTGCAGCGATGTTGTCGCCGAAGCAACCGAGCTGGTGCGCCTGCCGCGGCGAGACGCGGCCATCCGGATACAGCACGAGCACGCGCAGGCCGGGCAGCCGGTGGAAGGCGGCAGCGACCGCCGCACCGGTGTCGCCCGAGGTCGCGACGACGATGGTCAATTCGCGTGTCGCGCCTGCCTGTTGTCGTTGCAGGCAGGCCGCGAGGAAGCGGGCACCTACGTCCTTGAACGCGGCGGTCGGGCCGTGGAAAAGTTCGAGGACGAAACTGCCGGACGTGTCCAGTGCGCGTAGCGGCGTCGGAAAATCCAGCGCTTCGGCGCAGATCGCCGCGAGTTCCGGCGCGAGGGCATCGCCGGCGAAAAACGGTGTGAGCAGGCACGTGGCGATTTGCGCGAGACTCTCGCAATCCGCGAAATCCTCTGGCCGCAGCTTCGGCAATTCCGCCGGCACATACAGGCCACCATCGGGAGCAAGCCCGGCGGCGATCGCGGCGCTCAGCGAGGCCGGTGCGGATTTTCCGCGTGTGCTGAGGTAGTTCATGCCAGCACCCGCGCAGCGGGGCCAGCGATAGGCGACACAAAGGCCTGGCTGTCGAAACCGGCATCGGCGAAAGCCGCGCGCATCGCGACCGCAGCGAGTTCGGCATCGGTTTTCTGCTCGAACCAGGCGAACACGCTAGGACCAGCGCCGGAAATACTGGCGCCAAGCGCACCGTGATCGAGCGCGGCGGCTTTCACTGCTGCGAAACCGACGATCAGCGGCGCGCGGCGTGGTTCGACAAGCACATCTTTCAATCCCGCGCGCACCAGCGCGGCATCGCCACGGAAACAGCCGGCGAGCACCTGCGCGAGATTGCCGCTCTGCGCGACGAAATCGCCGAGCGCGTAATCGCCAGCGAGTGCGGCGCGCGCCCGTCGCGTTTCCAGGATCGCCTCCGGATGCACGAGCACGCAATGCCAATGCGCCGGGACGGGAATCGGCACGAGGCGCTCAGGCGTAGCGAGAACGAGGCCGCCGAGCAGCATCGGACCGACGTTGTCGCCATGGCGGCTGCCACTGGCGACGGCCTCGCCGGTCAACGCGAACGGATACAACTGTTCCGGCGTGAGCGGCATCGGCAGCAGGGCATTCGCCGCCACCAGCGCCGCTACGCAGGACGCAGCCGAACCACCCATGCCTGAGCCCAGCGCGATGCCTTTTTCGATCTCGATCTCGAAGCCATGGGCGAGCTGCAGTTTTTCACGCAGCGCGATCAGTGCAGCGCCGGCGGTATTGCGCTCGGCCTCAAATGGAAGATCGACGGTGCTGCCGCGGATCGCGTGGATGCGCACGATGGGTTCGGCGATGCGGCGCACGATGGCGGTGTCGCCTGGGCCGGCGAGGCTGTGGCCGAGGATGTCGAAACCGACGCCGACATTGCCGACGCTCGCGGGCGCGAACGCCGTTGCCTGTTCGATCATGTGGATGTCGCTGCTCATACGCGAGCCCCCAGCGACGAGGCGACGCGCAGCAGATCGGCGAATACACCGGCCGCCGTGACGTCCGGCCCGGCGCCGGGCCCTTGCACCACCAGTGGATTGCTGTCGTAACGGCGTGTGCTGAATTGCACGACATTGTCGGTGAGGCGCAGATGCGCGAAGGCGTGATCGCCAGGGAGTTCGACCAATCCCACTTTCGCCGCGCCATCGCGATCCAGGCGCGCGACGTAACGCAACACTTTCCCTGTGCTGCGCGCCTGCGCATGCCGCGCATGCATCGCTGCATCGGCTTCGTCCAGGCGCGTCATGAACTCGTCGCGGCTGCTTGCCGCCAGCGCTGCCGGCACCAGGCTTTCGACGACGACCTGATCGAGAGAAATCGCCAGGCCGGCTTCGCGCGCGAGGATCACCAGTTTGCGCGCGACATCGGTGCCGGACAGGTCGTCGCGCGGATCGGGTTCCGTGTATCCGAGCGCATGCGCCTCGTGCACCAGCGCGGAAAACGCCTGGCTGCCGTCGTAACGATTGAACAGCCAGGCCAACGTGCCGGAAAAAATTCCTTCAACCGCGAGCAGAGTGTCGCCGGTGTCGAGAAGATCGCGCAGGGTCTGGATCACCGGCAGGCCGGCACCGACCGTGGCCTCGTAACGGAAGCGCGCACCGGTCTGCGCACTTGCCGCACGGATTGCCTGGTAGCGTGCGAGCGGGCCGGCGCCGGCGTGCTTGTTCGGCGTGATCACGTGGATGCCGCGCGCGAGCCAGTTTTCGTAATGCGCGGCGACGTCATTGTTGGCGCTGCAGTCGAGAATGATCGCGTGCGGCAGGTGTTCTGTCTGCACGTGATTGGCGAACGCCTGCAGATCGCAGGGTTGCGTCGAGTCCGCGAGTTGCTGCCGCCAGTCGCTGACGGCAAGGCCCAGTGGATCGAGCCACATGCGGCGGCTGTCGGCGAGCGCGCGCACGCGCAGGTCGAGATTGGCGTCGCGACGCAGGCGCGGAATCGCCTCGCGCAATTGTTCCAGCAAGGCCGCACCGACCTTGCCCGGGCCGATCACGCCGATCGAGATCGTCTGCGGCGACAGCCAGAAACCGGCGTGCGCAGCGCGCAGCGCACGTGCGGCATCTTTGCTGGCAAGCGCGACGGAAATGTTGCGTTCGGATGCGCCTTGGGCGATGGCGCGTACGTTGACTCGCGCGCGAGCGAGCGCATCGAACAGGCGCGCGGCGACGCCGGGCGTGCCGGCCATGCCATCGCCGACCGCGGCCAACACGCTGATGTCGGGCGTGATCGCGATGCTCTGGATCTGGCCGTTCGCGAGTTCCGATGCGAACGCGGAAGCGACCGCGCTCTGCGCGCGTGCCGATTCGGCTGCACGCACCACGCAGCAGATCGAGTGCTCGGACGAACCCTGGGAAATCATCACCACCGAAACGCCGGCGCTGCGCAGGGCATCGAACAAACGTTGTGCGGTGCCCGGCACGCCGATCATGCCGGCGCCTTCGACATCCAGCAGCGCGAGGTCGGGACAGAGCGTCAGGCCTTTCACTGGGCCGCTGCGGTCACTGTCGACGCTGATGCGCGTGCCGGGCAACTGCGGGCGAAACGTATTTCGGATGAAGATCGGCAGCCCGCGTGCGAGCGCCGGTGTCATCGTCTGTGGATGGATCACCTTCGCGCCGAAATACGCCAGCTCGCAGGCTTCGTTGTACGACAGCATCGGCAGGGTGACGGCTTCCGGCACGACACGCGGATCGGCAGAAAGTACGCCGTCGACGTCAGTCCAGATATGCAGTTCGGCGGCGTCGAACAGCGCCGCGAAGATCGCGCCGGAGTAATCGCTGCCGTTGCGCCCCAGCGTGGTGATGCGGCCATTGGCATCGCGGGCGACGAAGCCGGTAATCACAACGCGCTTGTGCGGATTGGCCAGGCGCCAGTCGTGCAGGCGTGCCGTGCTGGTTGGCCAATCGACGGAGACGCCGAGTTCGCCGTGTGCGACGACGAGAATTTCACGGGCATCGAGATCGCCGCAGTCTTTGCCGAGATGGCGGAAATGCTCGGCGAGCATGCGCGCCGAATAAACCTCGCCCAGGCCCTGGATCAGCTCCAGTGCTTCACGGCCGGGCGAGCCGAGCACCGACAGAGCGTTGAGCAGGCCGTAGAGTTCTTCGAAGCGCGCCTGCAGCCAGTCATGGCAGGCCGTCGAGTCGGCAAACAAGGCGTCGGCGGTGGCGAGGTGACGATCGCGCAGCTTTTGCCAATCGTCCGGCCAGTGCGGTTCGCGGCGCGCGGCGGCATCGGCGAGCGCGAGCAAGGTGTTGGTGACGCCATGCATCGCCGAAACCACGACGACCTGCATGTTTTCATCGCGGGCGAGGAGGTTGCCGGCGACTTGCCGGAAACAATCGGCGTCGGCAAGCGAGGAGCCGCCGAACTTGTGCGCAACGGTCCGGGTTGCCGCCGCGGAATGGTTGTCGATGCGGGAATTGCCTGCGCTTGCGACAACGGGATCGAACGAATTCATGCAGCCTCCAGTGGGAGGCCCTGCGTCGTCGGGGATGGGGGTCGTGCCGCGCCCGCATCCTCGATCGAGGTGCGGGGCCGTGTTTGCGCGTTCTACCCGCGTACGACCAACCGCACCACTGGAATAGTGGTGATGGTGGTAGTCGTGGTGGTGCCGATGCGCGTCATGGGTCGAGTGGAACCGATGCGGCGGGGGCGTGTCAAGCGGTGGGAATCGGGAGACGGGAATGGGGAGACGGTGAGCGGTGAGCGGTGAGCGGTGAGCGGTGAGCGGAAAAAGCATATGGGCCTTCGTCATCCCCGCGAAGGCGGGGATCCAGCGTCTTTACGCTTCTTAATGTTGAAGGGTGAAGAACAAAGTCACTTGATGACCGGCTTTGCCGTTGTGAAGCGCCTCCCGCCTTCGCGGGGATGACGGACAGTTTCTTTCAGCGAATTTCGACCAATCAGCTTTCTTTCGCCAACAATTTCCCCAACACCGGCTCCAGCAATTCCCGACGCCAGCCTTCGAGTGCCTGCGGCCAACCGCGGCCTTCCAGCAGGGCTTCGAGATGCTTGCGCGCGCACAGCAATCCCTCGGGAATTTCCAGCGATTGCGCGATGCCGGCGACGGCTTCCTGCATCGCTTTCAGGCGCGGCTTGTCCAGGGTATCGCTGCTGCGGTTGAGCGGGATGTCGCGCTCGGCGTCGGTCAGTGGCGCGCTGAGCAGGTCCCAGAGTTCGCGGCGGGACTTGCGCGGTGCTTTCGGATTGCGATCGAGAACATCGCTGAAACGATGGAAATCCTCCGGCAGGCGTCGGCACAGCGCGACCGCGAGTTCGTTGTCTAGGATCCAGCTCTTCGGGCGATCGGCACGCCGTGCCTCGGCATCGCGCCAGCGCAGCAGCCTGCACAGCCGTGCCTGGCCGTCGCCGTCGAGCATCTGTGCGCTGCGTACGGCGAGGTGCGGGAAGCCATCGTCGACATCGTTGCGGGCATTGCGCACGGCGCGCTCGCAGTCGCTGTCCAGCCAAGCCAGGCGGCCGAGCTCGACGAGCTTTTCCTTGAGGATCGTATGCGCGGCATGCAGATAGAGCACATCGTCGGCCGCGTATTTGAGTTGCGATTCCGACAGTGGCCGGCGCAGCCAATCCGAGCGCGTCTCGCCTTTTTCCAAGGTCACGCCGGTCATCTGCTCAACCAGTTTCTGGTAGCCGAGGCCGGCGCCAAAACCCGCCATCGCCGCAGCCACCTGGGTGTCGAACAGGGGCGAGGGCACCACGCCGCAGCCACGCAACAGCGCCTGCAGGTCCTCGCTGGCGCTATGCATGAGCTTGGTTATCGCGGGATTTTCCAGCAGCGGACGCAGGGCCTCGGCCATGCCGGGCGCGAGCGGATCGACCAGCAATACCTCGCCGGGAATCGCCAGTTGCACCAGCGCCAGTTGCGGGTAATAGGTGCGTTCGCGGATGAACTCGGTGTCCAGCGCCACGATGTTCGGAACAGGCCAAGCCTGCAGTCGGGCGCGCAGCGCCTCGGGGCTATCGATCCAGTCGCTCACGGTGTCCTTTGATTGCCCAAAGCGGGCAGGTTAGCCTACAGAACCTCCGAGCGGGCCAAGGCAGTGTCGATGACCCGGCTGCGAATCGTGTTGTCCAGCGTTGTCCTGGCCTCCGCCCTGGCAGCCTGCAGTGATTCTCCAGAACCTGCGACGCCTTCTGCCGGCGGGCAAGCGCCAGCCTCGGCCGTCGCGCCTTCCGCTGGGTTGCCTGCCGCTGCGCCCACCGAGGCGCAGCCTTGGCAATTGGATCTGCCGCCGATCAGCGCTGCCGAAACCACATCGACGCTGGCGCGCGGGCGCCAGGCACTGGCGTCGGGACAGCTTGAACGCGGCGCCAGCCCCGGGCCGGGCGCGCTCGAGTTGTTTCTCGCCGTGGCGCATCTCGACCCCGCCAATGAAGCCGCGAAAGAAGGCTTGCGCGACACGCTGGCGAAGTTGCGTGACGACGGATTGCTGCGCATCCGTGATGGCGATCTGCGCGCGGCCGAGCGCATCGCGACGATCTGCGCCAGCGTCCTGCCCGACGATCCCGGCCTGCCCGATTATCGCAAGAGCCTGCAACAGGGCCATCGTGCCGACGCGTTGGTGAAGCAGGCGAACGCGCAGGCTGCGAAAGGACGCCTGCTCGCGCCCGCACATCCCAACGCTTTCGAATTGCTGCAGCGTGCGCGCGTGCTGGTGCCCGGCTACGCGCCAGCGCAGCGCAGCCTGACCTATTGGTATCGCGAGCGCCTCAAGGCCGCATGGATCGCCGCGAGCGCGGAAAATTTCCATGCGGCCGACATTCACCTGATCGAAGCGAATCGTTTGCAGCCCGGGTTGCCGGAGGCGCGGGTGATGGACCTGCGCATCATCGAGCTGCGCCAGGCGCTGACCGATGCCCTGCTTGTGCAGGGCAATGCCGCCGTCGACAAGCTCGCGCTCGACCAGGCCGATCGATCGCTGGCGCACGTAGCCGGGATTGCCGCGCAGAGTGCCGGCGTCGATGCTCTGCGCGAACGCATCGATCTGGCGCGGCATTACGGGCCGTTCAAGCCGGCGCAGGCGTTTGCCGAAACGCTCGCGGCCGGCGGTAGCGGGCCGGAGATGGTGGTGGTTCCGCACGGCGCCTACGTGATGGGTTCGTCCGAGCACGAAGCCCTGCGCAGTGCCGCCGAAAGCCCGGTGCATATCGTGCGCTTCGCACGCGGCTTCGCGATCGCGCGCAATGAACTGACCATCGCCGATTTCCGCCGTTTCATCGCCGCCAGCGGCTATCGCACATTGGCCACGCGCGAAGGACGCTCGACCGTCTACGACGAGAAAGGCGGGCTGATGAGCGAACACGCCGATGTCGACTGGCGTCGCGACGACATCGGCCGCGTCGCCGCCGCCAACCTGCCGGTGATGCATATCGCTTTCGAAGATGCGCAGGCTTATGCGGCCTGGTTGTCGAAGCAGACCGGCCAGCATTACCGCCTGCCCAGCGAAGCGGAATTCGAATACGTGCTGCGCGCCGGCAGTCTCAAGAAATATCCCTGGGGCGATGCGCCGCCGGATCGCCTGGTCGGCAACCTCACCGGTGATGGCGATCAATCTTTGAGCGGGCGGCGCTGGGCGAACGCGATTCCAGGTTATCGCGACGGTTTCTGGGGCACGGCGCCGGTGCGCAGTTTCGTCGCGGAAAAATTCGGCACCTACGACATGATCGGTAATTTGTCGGAATGGACGCTCGATTGCTGGCATGACAGCTACCAGCGCGCACCCGACGACGGCAGCGCCTGGATCAACCCCGGTTGTGCGCAGCGGGTGGTGCGCGGCGCCTCCTGGGACAGTTCCTTGGATCAGGCGCGATCGGCGTTTAGACTGCCGATGGATGCCAACAGCACCAGTGCGCGCCTGGGGTTCCGGGTCGTGCGCGAACTCTGAATGGAGAACACGCGATGCGCATAGATCCTGTGGGAAGCCAGCCGAGTTACAGCGACGGCGTGCAGCGTCGTTCGGGCGGCCTGCGCTGGTGGGTGATCCTGCTGTTTGCGGCATACGCGGGTTATTACTGGCTGTCGAACCAGACGGTGGACCCGTACACCGGCCACAAGTCGATGATCGACACCTCGATCGAGGAAGAAGCGGCGCTCGGCCTGCAGGCCTACCAGCAGGTGCTGACGCAGGAACCGGTGCTCGACGCTTCGTCGGATGCATCGCGCCAGATCAAGGCGATCGCGCAGCGGCTGGAAGCGCGCGCAAACGACGTCGAGGATTACCTGGCTGCAGAGAACGGCACGACGCCGAAACATATCGCCGACAGTTTCCAGTGGGACGTGAGCGTGATCCAGTCGCAGGAAGCGAATGCCTTCTGTCTGCCCGGCGGCAAGATGGCTGTCTACACCGGCCTGATCCCGATCGCGCAGAATCAGGACGCGATGGCGGTGGTGATGGGCCACGAAATTTCCCACGCACTGCTGCGCCACGGTTCGCAACGTATGGCGCAGCAAAAGCTCGTGCAGATCGGGCAGATGGCGGCAGGCGTGGCGATCGGCAACATGGATCCGCAGCAGCAGCAGATGGTGATGTCGGCGCTGGGCGCAGGCACGCAGTACGGCGTGCTGCTGCCGTTTTCGCGCGACCACGAATCGCAGGCCGATGAAGTCGGGCTGATGCTCGCGGCGGCGGCCTGCTTCAATCCGCACGAAGCCATTCCGTTGTGGCAGCGCATGTCCGCGCAATCCAACGGCCAGCGCCCGCCGGAATTCGCCTCCACTCATCCAGACCCCGCCAACCGCATCGAGCACCTGCAGGCGCTGATGCCGAAGGCCGAGAAGATCTACGCGAAGTTCTGCTCGGGCGCGGCGCCGCAGTAGCAACGCATGTAGGAGCGATGGCAATCGCGACATCGTCCGCAGCGATGCGTATCAATGCAAACAGGCGACCTTCGGGCTAGCTGCCACCGCGGCAAGCATAGTCGCGATTGCCATCGCTCCTACACCAACAACTAAAAACTGATGAACAGGCCGCCGTTGACCGGCAGGTTGACGCCGGTGAGGTAGGACGTGGTTTCGTCGCAGAGGAAAACCACGCTGCGGGCGATGTCTTCGGGTTTTCCGATGCGGCCGGCGGGGATCGCAGCGATGATCTGCTGGCGCTGTTCTTCCGGAATCGCGTCGGTCATTGCCGTCTGGATGTAGCCCGGGCTGATGCTGTTGACGGTGACGCCCTTGCGCGCTACTTCCCGCGCCAGCGCCATGGTGAAGCCGTGCATGCCGGCCTTGGCGGCGGCGTAGTTGGTCTGGCCGAACGCGCCGGTCTGGCCGACGATCGAGCTGATGTTGACGATGCGTCCGAAACCGCGTTCGCACATGCCGTCGACCACCTGTTTGCAGAGATTGAACACGCTGTCGAGATTGACGCGCATCACTTCGTCCCAGAGGCCGGCATCCATCTTGCGGAAACTCGCGTCGCGGGTGATGCCGGCGGCATTGACCAGCACCGATACCGGGCCGTGGTTCTTTTCGACGCGCGCGACCAAGGTTGTGCACTCTTCGAAACGGCCGGCATCGACGCTTTCGACATGCACATCGAGCCCGGCCATCGCCGCATGGAAGCGGGTCAGGCGCGCCGCATCGGCGGGAAGATCGGCGGCAATGACGCGATGGCCCGATTGCGCGAGCTGGCGACAGATTTCGCTGCCGATGCCGCCCAGGCCACCGGTCACCAGCGCGATGCGGCCGGTCATTGGCGGGCAGCGGCCCGCGTGCTGCGACGGCGGGTTTTTGCGGCGGGTTTCGCATGCGGCTTGCTGCTTTCCGGCGAAGCCGTCGGCGTCAAGCCATTGATCAGGCCCTGCTGCACGCCCTTCCAGATTTCCATGTTGCGTTCGGTGATCTGGTTGAGCAGGGACCAGGGCGTCTGCCCCATCAAACTTCCCAGCGTGCTGCGCAGTTGTTGCTGCTGTTCGTTGAATGCCTGCAGGCTGCGTTCGAGATAGCTGCCGATGATGCTCTGCAGGGAATCGCCATGCAGGCGGATGAGCGAGGTGAGCAATTGCGTCGAGAAAATCGGCTGACCGATGTCTTCGTGTTCGGCGATGATCTGCAGCAGCACCGAACGGGTCAGGTCGTTGCCGCTGCGGGCGTCACGGACTTCGATGCTCTCGCCTTCGATGATCAGTTGCCGCAGATCTTCGAGCGTGACGTAACTGGAAATTTCAGTGTCGTACAAACGACGGTTCGGATATTTCTTGATGATGCGGACTTGCGACATGACTCCCCCACTCCCCCGGATTGCGGACGAAAGGCGCCCGCGAAGTTCCCGAGCATCACCCGTCGGCGGCTCGCTTGCAAGTCGTCGGGGTGGTGAATTTTATGCACACGTGTTCGATGATTCAGACGGCAGCAAAACTGCTGCCATCGAGGCCGATATCGCTCGTGGGAACACGGTCCGGATCGAAATTTGTCAGCGCACGCTGCAACACGATTTCCATCCGGCCGTGGCCGAGTGCGCTGGCCGGCTGGCCCAGCAATGCGTAGACATGACGCAGCGCCGGCAGCGGATCGGCGGCGTCGATCGGCAGGCTCGCCAGGGATTTCCCGAGCTTGTTGCCGGCGTCGTCGCGTAGCAGGGGCAGGTGGGCGTAACGCGGAACGGGCAGGCCGAGACGCTCAGTCAGAAATATCTGACGCGGCGTGGAATCGATCAGGTCGGCGCCGCGCACGACATCACTGATCCCTTGCGCCGCATCGTCGACCACGACCGCGAGTTGATACGCCCAGAAGCCATCGGCACGGCGCAGCACGACATCGCCGACCTCGCGTTGCAGCGACTGCGAATAACGTCCGCGGATCGCATCGTCGAAAGACAGTTCGCGATCGGGAAGGCGCAGGCGATAGGCTTTGGTGCGCCCCGACGGTTGCGCGACGCAGGCGTGATGCAGGCCGTCGCTGGCGAACAGATCCGAACGCGAACAGCGGCAGGCGAAAGCATCGTCGCTGGCGATCAGCGTCTTCAGCGCGGCGGCGTACAAGTCATGGCGCCAGCTTTGCCAGACGACGGGAAGATCCGAATGCAGGCCGAACGCGGCTAGCGTGCGCAACTGTTCGGCGGCGGCGCCGCGAATTTCGCGCGGCGGATCCAGATCCTCGACGCGTACCAGCCATTCGCCGCCGTGATGGCGCGCGAACAACCAGCTGCCGAGCGCGGCGAGCAGCGAGCCCAGATGCAGGCGGCCGGTCGGCGAGGGTGCGAAACGGCCGCGGTAGGGGCGGGTCTTGTCAGGCAATGGCGGAAAGGCGATAACGAGGGAGTGCTTGAATTTACCAGCCCTGCCCACCATTTTTGACCCGACGCCGTCTGTCCGGCGAAGAGAGAAACCGCATGTTCAAGCGTATCGGCCTGTTTCTGGCCACCAATCTGGCCGTGATGGCCTTGCTCAGCCTGGTGTTGAGCGTGCTCGAGGGCTATTTCCATATCCGTCTGGGCAACACCGGCGTGACACTGGTGCTCGCGACGATCTTCGGCTTCGGCGGCGCGCTGATTTCCCTGCTGATTTCCAAATGGATGGCCAAGCGCAGCACCGGCATGCACGTGATCACGCAGCCGGCCAACGAGGTCGAAACCTGGCTGGTCGCGACGGTGCGTCGTCAGGCGGAGGCGGCCGGCGTGAAAATGCCGGAAGTCGGCATCTACGACGCGCCCGAGATCAATGCGTTCGCGACCGGCCCGAGCCGCAACAATTCCCTGGTCGCGGTATCGACCGGCCTGCTGCGCTCGATGAGCCGCGATGAAGCCGAAGCCGTTCTCGGCCATGAACTCAGCCACGTCGCCAACGGCGACATGGTGACGATGGCGCTGATCCAGGGCGTACTCAACACGTTCGTGATCGTGCTCTCGCGCGTGGTCGGCCGGATCATCGATTCGGCGATCTCGGGCAATCGCCAGGGCGGCGGCCTGGCGTATTTCGTGATCGTCAACGTGCTCAACCTCGCCTTCGGCATGCTCGCGCAGGTGGTGGTGATGTGGTTCAGTCGCTGGCGCGAATTCCACGCCGATGCCGGCGGCGCCAAGCTGGCCGGCAAGCAGAAGATGATCGCTGCGCTCGAACGCCTCGCGCAGAACCACGGCCAGAGCACCTTGCCGTCGGCGATCTCGGCCTTCGGCATTTCCGGCGGCATCGGGCACGGCCTGCAGAGCCTGTTCATGAGCCATCCGCCGCTGGAAGTGCGAATCCAGCGCCTGCGCGACGCTGCCTGAGGGCGGCTCGCAAATCCCGGAAAAGAAAAACCCGCCGTGAGGCGGGTTTTTTGTCGCGAAAGATTTTCTGCCGCGAAAGAACGTGCGTCAGCCGAACTCGTAGTTCATCGTCGGCGCCGGCGGTGCCAGGAAGTTGCCTTGCACCAGGTCGACGCCGATCGAAAACAGCACGGTCATGCTGCCGGCATCGGAAACGAATTCGGCGATGGTGAGCTTGCCGAGATTGCGCGCCTGCTCGGCGAACTCGCGGACCTTCTTCTGGTTGTCGGCATTCTTGGCCAGATCGACGATGAAGCTGCGGTCGATCTTGAGGATGGCCGGGTCGAAATGCGTGAGCATCTGGAAGGAGTTGAGGCTGGTGCCGAACTGTTCCAGGCACAGGCGGCAGCCAAAGGTGCTGATGATTTTCTGGAACGACTGCAGCGGTCGCAGGTGCGCGTACACCTTCGATTCCGGCAGCTGCAGCACGAGGTTTTCGCCCGATACTCCATTCGCCTTCAGCTGCGAGCTGATGAAATTGTGCAGGTCGCCCTCGACCAGCGAGCTCGGCGACAGCTTCACGTACAGCGTGGTCGCCTTGCCGGCCTTCTTGCGCTCGGACAGCAACTCGATCGTGCGCGCGACCACCCAGCGATCGATCTCGGTGAGCAGCCCGTGCTCCTCGGCGATCGGCATGAACTGCTCGGGCGCGACGATTTCGCCCGAGGGCGCCTTCATCCGCACCAGCACTTCGTAGTTCTCGTCGGTGTCGCCGGTGAGGCTGATCATCGGCTGGAAATTGAGCACGAACTGGTTTTCCGCCAGCGCTTCCTTGATGCGCGCCACCCAGGCCTGGATGCGTTCTTCCTCGACGCGATCGCGCGCGGCGGGATCGAAGATCTCGATGCGGTTGCCGCCGACGCCTTCGGCCGATTGCAGACATTGGTTGGATTTCGCCAGCACCTGCGGCACGCTGGCGATCTTCTCGCCGATCTGCACGCCGCCAATGCTCACTGTCATGGTGATCGACTGCTTGCCGAGATCGATCACGTGACCGTCGAAGGCGAGGCGGATCTTGTCGGCCAGCGCCAGCGTCTGGTTGTAATCATGATCGCGGCTGAGCACCGCGAAAGTGTGGTCGCCGAAGCGGGCAATGATCGGCTCGCCTTCCATGTTCTCGCTCAGGCGCGCGGCGACCTGTTTGAGCAGGTCGTCGGCCAGTGCCAGACCGATCTCGTCCATGCGCGCATCGTAGTTGTCGGGCTCGATCAGCAGCAGGGACTGCTTGCCCTTGCCGTCGGCCGCCGCGGCCACGACGACTTCGACCTCGGTCATGAAGTGCTGGCGATTGAACAGGCCAGTGACCGGGTCGCGCTGGCGCAGGGTGTCGAGTTCCTTGACCATCTCGGCATCGACGGTCTGCTGGCGGAACACGATCTGCAGGCAGGCTTCGCCTTCGTAGGTGGCCGGGGTGAACTCCATCACCGCGTCGAACTTGCTGCCGTCGGTGCGCTGCGCACCGATCTCGAGCTGGCGCGGCGGCGCCTCGCCCTTGCTGATTTTCTTGAGCAGCTGCTTGAAGGTCTCGGCATTGGCCGGCGCGATCAGGTCGAGCACCGACAGGCCCTCGATCTCGTCGAAATCTTCGAAGCCGAACATTTCCAGATAGGCGGCGTTGGCGCGGATGTGCATGCCTTCGTGGACGTAGGCGATCGGATCGCGCGAGGAAGCGATCAGCGCGTCGCAGCGGCGTTCGGTCTCGCGCAGCGAGGCTTCGAGATGACGAAGGCCGCGGCGCGACAGCAGAGCGTGGAATTCGTTGCGGACGACGAACTGCACGTGCTCAGGCTTGGTGCGCAGCGCGACATCGCGGCCGCCGGCGGCGATCGCCGCCAGCACGGTGGCTTCATCGAGGACGGACGTCGCGGCGAGCACCGGGATGTCCTTGCCGGTCGCCTCGACGCGCTTGGCGACGGTGGCGAAGGGAATGTATTTGGCATTGAAGCTGGCCAGCACCATGTCGATGCTTTGCCCGGAGAGCAAGGTGTTGAGCTCTTCCTCGGACTCGGGTCGTTGCGGGCGAATGGCCATGCCGCCATTGCGCAGCATGCTGATGAGGTGCTCGGCGTCTTCCAGCTGGTCTTCGACCAGAAGCAGGCGAATCACGGCGTCCTGCTGTGCCATCGACGGCACTCCTTACAGTTCAATGACTTGCTCAGGGGGCTTCAGACAATACCAGAAGCCCGGCGCGGAATGCCATCTATAGCGGGGTCTTGCTGGCCGCACCGGCGATTTCGCGGACCAGACGGGGCACCAGATAGCCCGGCAGGCGATCCTGCAATTGCTGCTGCAGCTGCAGCGCACGGTCATCATCGACCTCGAAATGCGCAGTGCCGGCGACGCGGTCGAGCTGGTGCAGGTAGTAGGGCAGCACGCCCAGCGCGAACAGGCGCTCGGAGAGTTCGGCGAGGACTTCGATGTCGTCGTTGACCCCGCGCAGCAGCACGGCCTGGTTGAGCAAGGTCACGCCGCGTCCGCGCAGGGCCGCCAGCGCCGCGGCCACGGAATCGTCGAGTTCCAGCGCGTGATTGGCATGGATCACCACGACCACCGGCCAGGGCAGGGACGACAGCCAAGCCAACAATTCGCCGTCGACGCGTTCGGGCAGTACCACCGGCAGGCGGGTATGCAGGCGCAGGCGCCGGATCTGCGGCAGCGTCTTCAGCGCATCGGTGAGTTCGACCAGCTTGCCGGTCGCCAGCGACAGCGGATCGCCGCCGGAAAGCAGGACTTCGCTGATGCTGGGGTCGGCGCGCAGATAGTCGACCGCTGATTGCCAGTGATTGGCGGCTGCGGTCTCCTCGGCGTAGGGGAAATGCCGGCGGAAACAGTAGCGGCAGTGGATCGCGCAGCTGCCGGTGGCGATCAGCAAGGCGCGGCCTTCGTACTTGTGGATCAGCCCGGTGGCGCCACGCGCGGCGATGTCGCCGACCGCGTCGAGTCCGAACCCGGGCACCAGCAAATCTTCGTCGGTGATCGGCAGGACCTGGCGCAGCAGCGGATCGTGGCGATCG
Organism: Arenimonas sp.; assembly: GCF_035312645.1. Taxonomy (GTDB): domain Bacteria; phylum Pseudomonadota; class Gammaproteobacteria; order Xanthomonadales; family Xanthomonadaceae; genus Arenimonas. The sequence goes on along the minus strand of NZ_DATGBO010000028.1, from coordinate 10,838 downwards.
CCATGGCGCATGCGGGCCGCGAAACCGCGTGGCACGCGCAGGGGGAATTGCGCGCAGGCGGCATCGGAAAGGCTCGCCGACAACGCCTCCAGACCCAGCAGCGACAGCAGCTCGCGCGGATCGCGGATGGCATCGCGCCAGAGCGCTTGCCAGGACTCGCGGCGGACGGCTTGGGCTTGGGGAGTCAGGGGCTGGGCGGTTATCATGTTGGGCTAGCGCAGGGCCGTCGGCCCCGTGATCGTCCCCACATTGTAGCCGCCGCCAACGATGGCAGCACCGGCAGCGGCAGTTTCCCAGGAGTTTTGTGATGGCCAGCTATGGCATGAACGACGTCAAGAACGGCATGAAAATCATCGTCAATAGCGAGCCGTGCGTGATCACCGATACCGAGTACGTGAAGCCGGGCAAGGGCCAGGCCTTCACCCGCATCAAGTACCGCTTCATCAAGACCGGGCGCGTGGTCGAGCTGACCATGAAGGCCACCGACAACCTCGAGGCTGCCGATGTCATGGACACCGATATGCAGTTCCTCTACAGCGATGGCGAGTACTGGCATTTCATGCAGCAAGAGACCTTCGAGCAGGTCCAGGCCGACGCCGCCGGCGTGGGCGAGACCGCGAAGTGGATCAAGGGCGAGGAGGCCTGCGTGGTGACGTTGTGGAACGGCACGCCGATCGCGGTGCAGGCGCCGAACTTTGTCGAACTCAAGATCGTCGAGACCGATCCGGGTGTGCGCGGCGATACCTCGGGCGGCGGCGGCAAGCCGGCCAAGCTCGAAACCGGCGCCACGGTGCGCGTGCCGTTGTTCGTCAACCAGGACGAGATCATCAAGGTCGACACCCGCTCCGGCGAGTATGTGGGTCGGGTGAAGTAACAACTTCCCGTCATCCCGGCACAGGCCGGGACCCATTTTGATTTTCCATCAAGAGCAAATGGGTCCCGGCCTGCGCCGGGATGACGAAAAAACGGAAACAAAACATGACCGAAACCACCCGACAGCCCTGTGATCTCCTGATCGAAGCCGGCTGGGTGGTGCCGGTCAATCCGCACGGCGTGGTCCTGGTCGATCACGCCGTCGTCGTTTCTGGCGACCGCATCGTCGCGCTGTTGCCCCTCGCCGAAGCACGCGAACGCTTCGCACCCGCACAGACGGTGTCCCGCCCCGATTCGGTGCTGATTCCCGGCCTGGTCAATGGCCACACGCACAATCCGATGACCCTGATGCGCGGCGTCGCCGACGATCTGTCGCTGATGCCCTGGCTGCACGAGCATGTGTGGCCGATCGAGGGCGCGGTGATGAGTCCGGAATTCGTCGCCGACGGCGTCGAGCTGGCGGTTGCGGAAATGCTCCGCGGCGGCACCACCTGCTGCAACGAAAGTTATTTTTTCCCCGATGCCCAGGCCGCGACGTATCGCCGGCTCGGCTTCCGTGCCCGTGTCGGCTTGCCGGTGATCGAATTTCCCTCGGCCTGGGCGGCGAGCACGGCGGAGTATTTCGACAAGGGCCTCGAGGTCTACGACAACTACCGCAGCGATCCGCTGGTCAGCCTGAGTTTCGCGCCGCATGCGCCGTACACGGTCAGCGACGAATCCTTCGAACGCATCCGCATGCTCGCCGAGCAGCTCGATCTGCCAGTGCACGTGCACGTGCACGAAACTGCGCAGGAAATCGCCGATTCGCTCAAGCAATACGGGCAGCGCCCAATCGCGCGACTCGACCGCCTCGGTGTGGTCAACGAGCGTCTGATCGCCGTGCACATGACCCAGCTCATCGATGCCGAGATCGCGCTGTGCGCCGAACGCGGCGTGTCGGTGCTGCATTGCCCGCAATCCAATCTCAAACTCGCCTCGGGGTTCAGCCCGGTCGAGAAATTGCGTCGCGCCGGCGTCAATCTCGGTCTCGGCACCGACGGTTGTGCGAGCAACAACGACCTCGACATGTTCGATGAAATGCGCACCGCCGCCTTGCTCGCCAAGGGCGTGGCGATGGATGCGACCGCGCTCGATGCCGCCAGCGCGCTGCGTATCGCCACGCTGGGCAGTGCGAAGGCCCTGGGCCTGGACGAGCACATTGGTTCGATCGAAGTCGGCAAGCAGGCCGACCTCACCCTGATCGCGATGGACGCGCTGGAAACGCAGCCGATGTACAACGCGATCTCGCACCTGGTCTACGCGACCGGCCGGCATCAGGTCAGCGACGTCTGGATCGCCGGCCAACGCAAGCTCGCCGATCGCGAACTCGTCGGTATCGATGTCGACGCATTGCGCGCCAAGACGAGGCAGTGGCAGCAGCGCATCGCCGCGATCGGGAACAAGCCATGACCACGGTCAATGTCAGCCAGGCCGAGATCGGCAAATTCGGCGAGCTCGCCAACCGCTGGTGGGACGAGCAGGGCCCGCAGCGCGCGCTGCACGAACTCAATCCCGCACGCCTGGGCTACATCGCCGAACGCGTCACTTTGCGCGGCGCGCGCGTGCTCGATGTCGGCTGCGGCGGCGGTTTGCTCAGCGAGGCGCTGGCGCGCGCCGGGGCAGATGTCGTGGCGCTCGATCTCGCACCCGAACTCATTGAGATCGCCCGCCTGCATCTGCTCGAGTCGGGCCTGAAGGTCGACTATCGATTGCAGGCGGTCGAAGCGCTCGCGGCGGAATCCGCCGGCAGCTTCGACGCCATCGCCTGCATGGAAATGCTCGAACACGTTCCCGATCCTGCGTCGGTGCTGCGTGCTTGTGCGAGTCTGCTCAAACCAGGCGGCAAGTTGTTCGTTTCCACGCTCAACCGCACGCCATTGGCGTTCGCGGTGGCGATCGTCGGCGCCGAATATCTCGCCAACGTGCTGCCCAAGGGCACGCACGACTACAAGAGTTTCATCCGCCCGGCGGAATTGTCGGCGTGGTTGCGCGACGCCGGTCTTGATCTCGTCGATGTCAGCGGCCTCGCTTACGACCCGGTGCGGCGCAAGGCCTGGGTGAACCGGCGCACCGACATCAACTATCTCGCCTGCGCGGTGAAGGCGTGAGCGAAAGTCGTTTCGCGGCGGTGGTGTTGTTCGATCTCGACGGCACCCTGGTCGACAGCGCGGTGGATCTGCTCAACGCACTCAACGTGATCGCCGAACGCGAAGGACGCGCGCCGCTGCCGCTGGCGGCGATCCGGCCGGTGGTGTCGAAAGGTGCGCGTGCGATGCTGGCGGTGGCGTTTCCCGACCGCGACGAAGCCACGCGCAATGCCCTGGTGCCGGCATTTCTCGCTGCCTACGAAGCTTCCGTGGCCACGCACAGCACGCCGTTCGCGGGCATCGATGCCGTATTGGACGCGATTGAAACCGCGGGCTCGCGCTGGGGCATCGTCACCAACAAACCTTATTACCTGGCCAAGGCCGTGATCGCCTCGATGCAGTGGAGCGAGCGTTGCCAGGTGCTGATCGGCGGCGACACGCTGCCGCGCAAGAAACCCGATCCCGATCAGTTGCTACTCGCCTGCGATGCGCTCGGCGTCGTGGCTGGCGATTGCGTATACGTCGGCGACGACGAGCGCGACATCATCGCCGCGCAGCGTGCCGGCATGAAATCGGTCGCGGCGCTCTGGGGTTATCGCGAGGCGCACGAGGATCCGCGTGCCTGGCATCCGGATGTTCTCGTCGATGCGCCCGCGGACCTGCTGCGGGTCGGCGTACTGCAGCGTTGAGCACGACATGAGCGAACCCGTTTCCGCGATTCCTGCGGCCATCGTGCATTACGTCGGCAAGTGGCAGTCGCGCGAGCCGGAAATGCGCGTGCTGCAGGTCTTCTGCGCGCCGTCGCAGCAGACGCGCTTCTGCGCCTGGGGCGCGCTGCTGCATGAATTGCGCGAGGCCTTGTTCGAACTCAGCGATGCGCGCGTCACCGCCGTGAAAAGCGGCTGGTGGGCCGAGGAATTGCTCGGCCTCGCGCAGGGTCGGCATCGACACCCATTGACCGAAGCATTGGTCGGCAGCGATGCGCCGTGGTCGGATCTTGGCCGCGCATTGTTGTTGCAGACTGGCGACGATGCCCGTCATGCCGATACGTCCGAGGCGATTGCGGCATTGCTGCCACTGGCGCGGTCTGTGCTCGCCGTCGAATCGGCGTTGTTCGAAACGGCCCTGTTCAAAGCGCGCAGCAGCGATGCCGCCGCGCGCGGTCTCGCCATCCACTGGCTATTGCAGCGCCTGCCGCAAGGTCTGGCGAGCGAGGATCGCGCACGTATCCCGATGCATCTATTTGCGCGTCATGGACTCACCGCCGAACAACTCGCAGCCGGGCAGGGCGAACCCTTGTTGCGCGATTGGACTGGTGAATTGCTGCGTGCGTTGCCAGCGTCGACCTCCGACGCCTCGCTGTTGCGGCGTGGCCGCCTGCGTTTCGATCATGCCCGCCTGGCACGTCTCAGCGACGGCAAGGGCTTCGGCGAATCGCCGGCACTGGCCACGCTCTGGCGTGCCTGGTGCGCCGCACGCGTTGCCTGACGCGTCGTCTGAAGCGCGCGGTGGGAACGAGCGTCGATCCAGGCAGCGACGCGCGATCGAATCGGCAACATCGTCAGGTCTCGCGTAACGGAAAACGAACGGGAACACCGAAGAACTGACGTTTTTCGGCGGGAATTCGTCGCCGGCTATCGTCGCCGCGTTGTTATTGCGCCCGCGCTTCCGGCAGACTGCGCGAAATCATTGCGCGCAGGGGCAGCATGAATTGGGTCTTGGGAATCATCGGGGCATTCGTCGGCGCAGGCCTGTCTGAAAGTCGCTGGCTGCTCGGCGCGGTATTCGGATTCGCCATCGCCTGGTTGCTGATGTCGCTGCTGGAATTGCGGCGTCGGGTCGATGCCCAGGATCGCGAGTTGCAGGATCTGCACATCAGATCGCGCACGCCGGCGCCTGCTCCCGCCTTCCGCGCGCCGATCCCCGACGTCGTTCCGACACCCGCCGCTGCTTCGGCACCGATCGTGCCGGAGACGCCCATCGCGGCGCCCGGCGCCGAGGCCGCAGCGGTATCGCCGATGCCACCGCCGATGCCATCGCCGCAGCGCGAGCCGCCGCCGATCCCCGCCAACTATCGCGCAGCGAGTACTTCCGAACCGCTGCCGCCGGGCATGGACGAGGCCAGCATCGCTGCCGCGCGTGCGCGTTTCGCCGAGCGCAACGGCGCTGCTGCGACCGCCGACACCGACGCGAAATCGCCTTCGCCCTCGTTCTCGAGTGCGCGCGTGCGTGCGCCGCGTGAACCAGGCTGGGACGAGAAATTCATCGCGCGCGTCAAATCCTGGTTCACCGAAGGCAATGTACCGGTCAAGATCGGCGTGCTGGTGTTGTTGCCCGGCGTCGCCGCGCTGCTGCGCTATGCCGCGGAACTCGGCTATTTCACCTTCCCGGTCGAATACCGTTTTATCGGCGTCGCCATTGCCTCGATCGTCGCGCTCGCTTTCGGTTTCCGCGTTCGCGAATCGCGGCCGGCATTCGGCCTCAGCCTGCAGGGCGGCGCGATCGGCATCTTGTTGCTGACGGTGTTCGCTGCGTACTCGCCTTATCAGTTCCTGCTGCCCAACCAGGCGTTCGGCCTGATCGTGGTACTGGTCGCAGGTGCCGCACTCCTTTCGGTGCTGCAGAAAAACATGCCGCTGGCAGCGCTGGGTTTCCTCGGCGGTTATCTCGCACCGGTGCTGATCAACAGCGGCAGCAACAACTACGTCGGCCTGTTTTCCTATTACGCCGTGCTCAATGCCGCGGTGTTCGCGATTTCCTGGAAGCAGAGCTGGCGCCTGCTCAACCTGATCGGTTTCGCCTTCACCTTCGGCGTCGGTTCGGTCTGGGGCGCGAAGAATTACCAGCCGGCGATGTTCGCCACGGTCGAACCGTTCCTGATCCTGTTCTTCGTGTTCTACGTGGTGATCGGCCTGTTGTACGTGATCCGGCAGACTGAATACCGCCGGCCCTGGGTCGACGGCACGCTGGTGTTCGGCACGCCACTGGTGGCGTTTCCGCTGCAGGCGATGCTGCTCAAGGACGACAAGATGTCGCTGGCCTTCAGCGCGCTGGTCGTCGCCCTCGTCTATGCCGGGCTGGTGTTCTATCTGCGCCGTCGTCGCGACGAGCGCCTGCTCACCGAAGCCTACGGCGCGCTCGCACTCGGTTTCGCGACGCTGGCGATTCCGTTGGCGTTCTCGGCCGGTACCACGGCCACGCTCTGGGCGCTGGAAGGCGCCGGTGTCGCCTGGTTGGGCATCCGCCAGAAGCGCACTTTCCCCTGGCTCAGCGGCCTGCTGCTGCAGATTCTCGCGGCCGGCTCGTACGTGATCCACCTGTTCAACGACGACCATGGCTATCTCGTTGCGAACAATCTGCTGCTCAACGCCGAATGGTTCGGTGCGGTGATCCTGGCGTTCTCGGGTTACGCGCTCAGCCTGATCCATGATCGCCACCGCCCGATCCGCGCGTTGTCGGCGCTGCTGTTCCTGTGGGCGACCTTCTGGTGGATCGTCGCCGCCTGCACGCAACTCGACGCCGCCGAAGCGCGCATGAGCCTGTGGACTTTCAGCATGGGCTATCTCGGCGCGAGCGTGGCGATCGCGGTCGTGCTGCGGCATGTGCTGGGCTGGTTGCGGTTGAACTGGCTGCTGCCGCTGGCGGCGCTGTTCGGAATGGGTATGGTGTTCTACGCGCAGGAAGAATTCGGTTCACCGCTCAATGCCAGTGCGTTGCCGATGTGGCTGCTGTTCGCGGCGGTGATGGCGGCGGCGCTGCGTGGCGCCGGCAATCTTGCGGCGGAAAATCTCGCGTCGCGCAGTCTCGCCGTCGCGCACGTGCTCGGGCTGTGGACGATCGCGCTCGCGGCGACGATGCAGCTCGAGCACATCAGCGACACTCAGCAGCTGGCACAGGGTTGGCGCTTCGTCGCCGACGTCGCACCGGTCGCGTTGATGACGTTGGGCCTGTGGCGGCGCCCGGACCTGTTCGCCTGGCCGCGTGCGGAAGTTTTCGCGGGCTATCGCATTGGCTGGTCCGGTTTGGCGATCCCGATGCTGGTGCTGGCTTTCCTGGTCGGCCTGTTCCTCGAAGGCAGCGCGGCGCCGTTGCCGTATCTGCCGCTGCTCAATCCGTTGGAACTCGGCCTGTTGGCGATCGCAGCAATGCTGGTGTTGAAGTTGCGCGACAGCGGCAGGGATTTCAGCGGCGTCGTCCGCCTCTGGCCGGTGTTGGGTTTCGTCTTCATCACAATGACCACGCTGCGCGCCGTGCATCACTGGCATGGCGACCCCTGGAGCCCGGAGATCCTCGCTTCCGGATTCACGCAGACCAGCCTGACCGTGATCTGGAGCCTGCTCGGCGTCGGCAGCATGCTGCTCGGATCGCAGCGCCGGCACCGGCCGTTGTGGATCGGCGGCATGGTGTTGATGATTCTGGTCTGCGGCAAGTTGATGCTGATCGACCGCGGCTACATGGGCAATCTGCCGGGCATCGTGTCCTTCCTCGCGGTCGGCCTGCTGCTGGTCGGCGTCGGTTACTTCGCGCCATCGCCACCGAAACACGCCGAGGAGAGCGCTGCATGAGAGCCTCGTTGATTTTTCTGGGTCTGTTGGTCGGCGCGAATGCACAGGCCGCAACGCCGAATGATTTCGCCAAACAATGGCCGGTGACGGCGAGCGATGAAGGCGCGTATGCGCTGGTACTCGACGAATCGGTGTACCGGCAGACCGTACGCAGCGATCTGTCCGACATCGCCGCGTTCAATGCCGACGGCGAGGCGCTGCCGTTCGGGCCGATGCCGGCGAGTTATTGCCCGCCGCCGAGTCGCTGGCAGGACGTCGCCTGGTTCGCCGTGCCCGGCGCGCGCAGCGCCGATGCCGGCGATCTGCATCTGCACGTGAGCCGCAGCAGCGCTGGCGATCTGCAGCTCGATGCCAACGTCGGCAAGACACAGGAAGAAGGTGCGCAGTCGTTGCTGATCGACGTCCGCGCCAAGGATCACGAGATCGAGGCGATGGCGTTCGACCTGGTCGCGGGCGCGCCGGATTTCAGCGCTGCCGTGCGCATCGAGGCCAGCGATGACCTGCAGCATTGGGACACCGTCGTCGATGCAGCCACGTTGGCGCAGTTGCACCAGAACGGCCAGGTGCTGTCGCGCCGGCATGTCGAATTCGCCGCAGTGCGCGCGACCTATCTGCGCGTGAGTCCGCTCGACGACAACACGCGCCTGCCGGTCACCGCCGTGCATCTGCAGGTGCGCCCGCCAGGCCCGCGTGTCGAGCCGCCAGCGCGACGCTGGTTCGCCGCCGATGCCGCGACCCGCGACGGCCGTGCCTTCGTCTACAAACTGCCGGCGCGCATTCCGGTCGAGCAACTGGCCATCGATCTTGCCGACGACAACACCGTTGCCGACTTCACCATTTCCACGCGCGACGACAGCAAGGCCGGTTGGCAGTACTTCGGCACGCTGACCGCGTTCCGCCTGCGCGGCGCCGGCCTGGCGTTGGACAACGAGCCGATGGATCTGTCGACCACGCGCGCACGCGAATGGCGGATCGAGCCGAACATCGAACTGGCCAAGGCGCCGAGCGTGAAATTCGCTTATCGCCCGGAAACCTGGTTGTTGCTCACGCATGGCCGCGCGCCATTCGTGATCGCCGCCGGCAGCCCGCGCGCGAGCCGCAGCGATTTTCCGCTGGAAGCGCTGGTCGGCCAGATCCGCGGAAAATATGGCGTCGACTGGCAGCCGCAGGCAACGACGCTGGGCGCGATGAAAGACGCCGGCGGCGTCGCCGCGCTCGCGGTCTACGGCAAGGACGAGCAACGCAACTGGATTCTCTGGGGTGTATTGCTGCTCGGCGCCACGCTGGTGATCGCGATGGTGCTCAAGCTGCTGAAATCACCGCCCGCCTGATTTCGTAGGAGCGATGGCAATCGCGACAGGGGCTTGCGATGAAAAGATCCTCGCGGCGATCTTGTCGCGATTTACCGGCTTTGCCGTTGAAAACCCATCGCTCCTACTGCGGATTCGCTTTCGGATCGACCAGCAGTTGCGGATCGACCCGCACGCCGAACCAGTTCATGCCCCAGTGCATATGCGGCCCGGTGGCGCGACCGGTGGCGCCGACCAGGCCAATCACCTGGCCTTGCTCGACGCGGTCGCCGACTTTTACGTCGATGCGGCTCATGTGCAGGAAATTCGAGCTCACGCCGTGGCCGTGGTCGATCAGCACGGTGCCGCCGGTGAGATAGAGATCGGTGTTGGCGAACGTGACGATGCCCGCGGCCGGGGCCTGGATCGCGGTGCCTTTGGGCACGGCGACATCGAGGCCAGAGTGCGGTGATTTCGGTGTGCCGTTGTAGACGCGCTGGCTGCCGAACACGCCGCTGATGCGACCGACCACGGGCCAGATGTAATGCACGTCGTAATCGTTGCGGTCGTCGTCGCGCAGGCGCGCCGCGCTGACTTCGGCTTGTTCGCGTTCGATGCGCGCGGCGATGTCCGGCGGCGGATTCACCGTCGCTTCGGGGACGCCGTCGACGCGTTCGAGCGGAAAATCGCGATTGATGATGGTGATATTCGTGGTCAGGGTCAGGCCACCCGGTGGCGTGACTTGCAGATGGGCGATGCCGGTTTGCTCGCGGGCGACACCGAACACGAAGCGACCGTCGGCGGAGACGCGCAACACCTTGTCGTCGTAAACCACGCGGCTGCCGGGCGCCACGCGGCCGAACGCGAGGCTGCCCTGCGGTACCTGCGTCGGAACCACCATCTTCGTGTCGATCGGCGCCGACATCTGCGTCGAGCGCACCGGCGCCGTCGCGCAGGCAGCGCAGGCCAGCATCAGCAACACCGCGAGACCGTGTTTCATCGCGCGAACTCCAGACGCCGACCGACCGGCGCGCCGACCAGTTGTTTTCCGTCCCAGGCCAGTTCGCCGTTGACGAAGGTCGCGGCGACTCGCGCATCGAAGCGCTCGCCTTCGAACGGCGACCAGCCGCAGCGGCTGATCACGCTTTCGCGCGTCACCAGCGTGCCGCCGTAGGGCTCGACCAGCACCAGATCGGCGAAATAACCTTCGCGCAGGAAGCCGCGTTCGGCGATATCGAAACGCTGCGCCGGCGCGTGGCAGATCTTGCGTACCAGATGCGGCAGGCTGAAGTGGCCGTCGTGCACTTTCTGCATCGCGCAGGCGAGGAAGAATTGCACCAGCGGCAGGCCGGACGGCGCCTTCTCGTATTTCTGCTGCTTCTCGTCCCAGGTATGCGGCGCATGATCGGTGGCAAGCACGTCGACGCGGTCCTCGGCGACGGCGCGGATGATCGCGTCGCGGTCGCTGGCTTCCTTGATCGCCGGATTGCACTTGATCAGGTTGCCCAGGCGCGCGTAATCGGCGCGGGCGAAATGCAGGAAGTGCACGCAGGTTTCGGCGGTAATGCGCTTGTGCATCAGCGGACCGGGTGCGAACAACTGCAGTTCTTCGGCGGTGCTGATGTGCAGCACGTGCAGCGAGGTGTCGAAGCGCCGTGCGAGTGAAATCGCCAGTTCGGTCGACTTCAGACAGGCGGCGCGCGAGCGGATTTCGCCGTGCAGGTCGACCGGGATGTCGTCGCCGTAGATCGCGCGTGCCTTGGCGATTTCAGCATCGATCATCGGCGTGTCTTCGCAGTGCGTGATGATCGGCGTCGGGCATTCGGCGAACATCGCCTCCAGCGTTTTCGGATCGTCGACCAGCATGTTGCCGGTCGATGCGCCCATGAAAATCTTCAGGCCGGGCGTGGTTTTCGGATTGATGCGGCGGATGTTTTCGAGGTTGTCGTTGCTGGCGCCGAAATAAAAGCCGAAGTTCGCGCGCG
>NZ_DATGBO010000027.1:0-6881 GCF_035312645.1 Arenimonas sp. | reverse complement strand
TCTTGCGACATTTGCACATCCTTGTGCGGCACTTCTGGCAAAATGGCGCGCTTTCATTACCGACGCCGAGACCGCCATGAGCCATCACGACATCCGCTCCGCCCAGCGCCCCGACCCCGACGCGACGATGGTGGACATCGCCAATTACGTCGTCGATTACAAGATCGATACCGCCGAGGCTTTCACGACCGCGCGCTACATGCTGCTCGATTCGCTGGGTTGCGCGATGCTGGCGATGAAGCATCCCGAATGCCTCAAGCATCTCGGTCCGATCGTGCCAGGGGCGAATCTCGTCGGCGGCGCTCGCGTTCCGGGTACCTCGTTCGAACTCGATCCCGCGCAGGCGGCCTACAACATCGGCGTGCAGATCCGCTGGCTGGACTTCAACGACACCTGGCTCGCTGCCGAATGGGGCCATCCCTCCGACAACCTCGGCGCGATCCTCGGTGTAGCCGACTACCTCAGCCGTAAGGCCGAGCGTGAAGGCGGCAAGCCGGTGCTGGTGCGTGATGTGCTCAGCGCAGCAGTCAAGGCCCACGAGATCCAGGGTGGCTACGCGCTCAAGAACAGCTTCAACCGTGTCGGCCTGGACCACGTGATCCTTGTCCGCCTGGCATCGACCGCCGTGACCACGCACATGCTCGGCGGTGGCAAGGAAGAAATCATCAATGCTGTCAGCCACAGCTGGATCGACGGTGGCGCCTTGCGCACCTATCGCCACGCGCCGAATGCTGGCCCGCGCAAGAGCTGGGCCGCTGGCGATGCCTGCCGTCGCGCCGTCACCCACGCATTGAACGCGATGAAGGGCTGCGTCGGTTATCCCAGCGCGATCACTGCCAAGACCTGGGGCTTTTCAGACGTGTTGTTCAAGGGCAAGCCGTTTGAGTTCGAACGCCCCTTCGGCAGCTACGTGATGGAAAACGTCCTGTTCAAGATCAGCTTCCCGGCGGAATTCCACGCCCAGACCGCGGTGGAATGCGCGATGGCCCTGCATCCCAAGGTGGGAAGCAAGCTCGATCAGGTCGACAAGATCCTGATCGAAACGCAGGAGGCCGGCGTCCGCATCATCGACAAGACCGGCCCGCTGGCCAACTACGCCGATCGCGACCACTGCCTGCAATACATGATCGCCGTGCCGCTGATTTTCGGTCGCCTGACCGCCGACGACTACACCGATGCCATCGCCTCCGACCCGCGCATCGATGCCCTGCGCGCGAAGATGGAGGTCAAGGAAAATCCGCAGTTCACCCAGGACTACTTCGACCCGGAGAAGCGCTACATCGGCAACTCCATCGAGGTCTTTTTCAAGGACGGCAGCTCCACCGGCAAGGTCTCGATTGACTATCCGATCGGCCACCGCAATCGCCGTGGAGAGGGCATCCCGGTGCTGCTCAAAAAGTTCGAGGACGCCTTGGGTGGCCACCTGCCAGCCCATCGGGTCAAGCAGATCCTGACCCTGACCCAGGACACCTCCCGCTTCGAATCCACGCCCATCCATCGATTCCTGGATTTGTTCGTGATTTGATTGAATTCACTTGGCAGTCACCGCCTTATTTGTTATGTTCAGGTTAACGCCCAGGCGTCCGGACGTTATTATTGGTAAGGCAGGGCGCTAGCCTGGCCATTACCGAAGTGACCTTTCTTACTAGTGCAATGGAGTTGAACATGAAGAAGAAGCTTCTGTGCTGCGCCCTCCTCGGTGCAATGAGCATGGCCCAGTCCGTGATGGCCCAGGATTACGACGATCGTTGGTACATCGGCGCCGGTGCCGGCATCAACGCTTATGACAAAGATCGCGCCGTCGCTGACGATGCCTACGGCACTTTGGTGTTCGGTAAGTTCATCACCCAGAATGTCTCGCTCGACGGTGAGTTTGTCGGCAGCAATCCCCTGATCAACCGCGACAACAACCGTAACTGGGAGCTCCTGGCTCTTTCGGTCGTCGGTCGTTATCACTTCATCACCGAAGGCCGCAGCTGGAACCCGTACATCGCTTTCGGTCTCGGCAGCCAGCGTCATCGTGATGGAACCCCGCCCGCTTCGGCCTCGGTGTTCGGTTACGGCCCCAGCCGCCACGGTAGCAACCTCGTCGCAACCCTCGGCGCCGGTATCCAGAAAGACCTCGGCCGCGTGAACATGCGTGGCGAGCTCGGCCTGCGTTCCGACCAGGACGACGGCGCCGCCAGCGGCGATCATTTCACCGATGGCTACGCTGGTCTGACCTTCCTCGTTCCGCTCGGCGCCGAAGCTGCTGCGCCGCCGCCGCCGCCGGTTGTTGAAGCGACCTGCGCCGACAAGGACGACGACGGTGACGGCGTCAACAACTGCAACGACAAGTGCCCCGGTTCCGCTGCTGGCCAGGCCATTGGCCCGGACGGCTGCCCGGTTCCGCTGACCATCGACCTGAAGGGCGTGAACTTCGACTTCGACAAAGACACCCTGCGTCCCGACGCAGTGGCGATCCTTGACGAGGCCGTGTCCATCCTCTCCAAGTACCCGCAGCTCCGCGTTGAAGTCGCCGGCCATACCGATTCCATCGGTACCGAGCAGTACAACGAAGGTCTGTCGCAGCGCCGCGCCAAGGTGGTCTATGACTACCTGACCGGCCACGGCATCGACGCCGGCCGCCTTGTTGGCCCGAACGGTTTTGGTGAATCCAAGCCGATCGACGACAACAAGACCAAGGAAGGTCGTGCACGCAATCGTCGCACCGAGCTGAACGTCCAGAACTAATCGGACTTCATCCTCAGCAAACCACGAAGCCCGGCTCACGCCGGGCTTCGTTTTTTATTGCCCTGAAAAACCCTGGCGACTATCCTCGGGTTCAAGTTTCAGGAGATGCCCATGAAAACCAGTATCCGTGCGTTGGTGATTTCCACTCTGGCCCTGAGCCCTGTCTGCCTGGCGGCCAACTGTCGCCCGGTCGATCCGAGCATCGCGCAAGGCCTGAACGTCGCAGCCCCCGAGATGCGCTGGAATGACGAGGCAACGGTGGCCTGCATCAGCGCCGAGGAAGTCATCGCGCTCGCGCGCGCCGAAGCCGCTCGCGTCATGCCCGTCGCGCCAGTCGTGCGCAACGCGCCGACGCCTGCGTCGACGGATGCCAGGGGCTATGTTCCCAAGACCAAGGACGACAACACGCCTTGGCGTTTCGACATGAACCAGAACGGCAAGCGCATGACCGCCGTCGAGTTCGACGCTTGGATGAAAGCCAAAGGCATCACCGTGGCGACCGGCAAGCCGGCCGATGCAGCGGCAACGCCACCCGCCGCTCCCGTCGACGACAAGAAGAAAAAATAGCCCACTGTCGTGGGAGCGCGCATGAGCGCGACGTTTCCGGAGGCACTGATCGAATGCGCCGGTTGATACCGACAGAGCATCAGGCTTCCGCATGATCCAAAAAATGCTCGCCAGCCCGGCGAGCATTTTTCTTTTTAGCCACAGAGAAGTTCCCGCTGGGGAAGCCGCCTCGATCAGTCCTTGGCAAAGCGATAGTGCGCCACCAGCCACTCACGGCCGCCGTCGTAGCCAAACAGCTCGGCACAGGACATCCAGAAAATCCGCCAACGCTGGTGCCAGCGCTCAGCTTCGGCGGCGCCATAAGCGGCCGTCAGCACCTGCAAAACTTCGTCGCGATGGGCGTCCTGATTGGCCAGCCAGTGATTCGAGGTTTTTTGATAATGCGTACCCGGCAACAGCCAGCGTTGTTCGATCGCCAACTGCTGCTGGAAATGCAGCAGCGTGTCGGCGGAAGGCATCAGGCCACCGGTGAAGAAATAGCGTCCCATCCAGTTGTCGTCGCCCTCGGTTTCGAACGGATACATCAGGCTGCGATGGCAGAAGATATGCACGAACAACTTGCCGCCCGGCTTCAGCCAGCCGGCGATGCGGGCGAACAGCGTGTCGTAATTGCGCATGTGCTCGAACATCTCGATCGACACGCAACGGTCGAACTGCGCAGCGTCCAATGCCAGCCGGTTCACGTCGCAGGTGATCACGCGCACGTTGCCCCAGCCGCGAGCGCGGCACACGGCCTCGATATGTTCGCGCTGGCTGTTGGAATTGGAGACCGCCGTGATGCGCGCATTCGGATAGCGTTCGGCCATCCAAAGCGTAAGCGAACCCCAGCCGCAGCCGAGCTCGAGGATCTGCTGGCCATCGGCGAGCTCGGCGCGTTCGCCGTATAACGCCAGCATCGCGTTCTCGGCCTCGTCCAGGCTCTCGTCGCCGCGTGGGTAGTAGCAACTGGAATATTTCAGCCGCTCGCCGAGGCAGAGTTGGAAAAAGCGCGTCGGCACTTCGTAATGCTGCTCGTTGGCTGCGGCCGTCTCTATCGCGATCGGACTCTTGCGCAGGTCCAGCAAAAGTTCGCGGAAACGCCGGTCGGCCTGATCAAGATCGAATGCGCCTTCTTCGCGCAGGCGTTGGCTGCACAGGCGGCGGATGCCATAGCGCGTCAGTGGATCGGGGATCAGACCGCGTTCGCAAAGATCAATCAGTGACATGGAAACTCCATTGAATCAGCCGCGTTTCGGCGGCCAGGGGAAGAAGGCGCTGACCTGTCGCTGATAGTTCCGGTATTGATCGCCACGCGAGCGCAGTGACTGCGCTTCGGTCCAGGGAATGCCGCTGACGCGATACAGGAACGCGAACATCACCACCGGCCCGACCAGGCTGAGCCAGAAAAACTGGCTGCCGACGGCGAGCAATACGTAGGCAAACCAGTGCAGCCATTCGAAGAAATAATTCGGATGTCGCGACCACGACCACAGGCCGACGCGGCAGACCTGGCTGCGATTGCCGGCATCGCCGCGGAAGCGCGCGAGTTGCCAGTCCGCCAGACTTTCGCCGCCGATCGACAACAGCCACACCGCGATCGCGGCCAGCGTCCAGGTGCAGAAAGCGTTGTCGTGGCGACTCGCCGCAGCGATGAAGGGCAGGCAGAACAGCGCGACGACCACCGCTTGCATCTGGAAGAACACGAAGAATTTTCCGCGGCTGCCCTGCCAACTGGCGCGCAAGGCCTGATAACGGCCGTCCTCGGGTTCATGCAACACCCGCCGCAACAAATGCAGACAAAGACGCGTGCCCCACAGACTGCCGAACAACGCGACCAGTCCGCGCGGCATCTCCGCGCCTTCGGCCAGCGCGCCGACCAGCAAGGCCGCGACCGCCATCAATCCCGCCCAAGCCACATCCACGTAGCCGACGTTGCCCACGCGCATGCTGATTGCCCAGACGATCGCCATCACCAGCGCGGACGAGCCCCAGACAAGCAACGCGAGCTCATACAGATTCACGAGTGCGCCTGCGCACGTTTGTGCCGCGACAAAAACGTATCGATCCAGAACGTCGATGGCAGCGCCAGTGCCCAGCCGATGGCCAGCGCAGCAATCACCCACGGCACCGGCGCGATGAAGTCCACGGCGTCGAATGCGCCCGCCGCGGAAAAATACGCGAGCGGCCCGCCGACAAAACCGAGCAATGCCGAAAGCCCGGGGCGATAGCGCAGGAACGCCATCGAGTGATTGAGCGTCATCGCGAACGCAGCCCACACCGCCCAAATCCACAGCGGCGCGGCGTCGACCCAGGGCCAGGCCTGGGCGTAACGCAGCCAGCCGGAATACGCGAAGGCACTGTCGAGCGCGAACCCGACCGGCAAGGCCAGCACGAGCAGGCGTAGATCGTCACGCGCCTTGCCGCCGAACGCGAGCATGCCCAGCACGAAAACCAGCGACGCGACCGGCCCCAGCCAGGCCACGCCCTGTCCCGCGCCCGCAACACAACACAGCCAGACCATCTGGTAGCCGACCACGTTGGCGATTTTCAGCCAGAGGCGCATTTTTTCAGAGGCCTGGAAGAAATTGCTCGCGACGGTTTCCCGAACGCGCCAGCAGCAGATGCACATCGCTGATCGAGCGTTCGATGAAGCCGCCTTCGCAGTAGCAAAGATAAAACTCCCACATGCGGATGAATCTCTCGTCGTAGCCGAGCGCGCGCACCTGATCGAGATTCGCGAGGAAGCGCCGGCGCCAGTGGTTCAGGGTCTGCGCATAGCTCGGGCCGAAATCCTCGAGATTGCTCAGGCGCAAATGCCCGGCGCGACCGGCGGCTTCCACCATCGCACTCACACTGGGAATGAAGCTGCCGGGGAAGACGTGCCGCTTGATGAAATCGACCGATGTCAGCGCCTGCTCGTAGCGATGATCCTCGATGGTGATCGCCTGGATCAGCGCCAGTCCGTCGGGCTTGAGCAGCGAAGCGCACTTCGCGAAATAGGTATCGAGATACTGATGGCCGATCGCCTCGATCATCTCGATCGACACCAGTTTGTCGTAGCTACCGGTGAGGTCGCGATAGTCCTCAAGCAACAGCGTGACGCGATCCGACAGGCCGGCAGCGGCAACGCGTTCGCTGGCGAGGGTGTGCTGCTCTTTCGATATCGTGGTGGTGGTGACGCGGCAGCCGTAGTGTTTCGCCGCATGCAGCGCCATGCCGCCCCAGCCGGTGCCGATTTCCAGCAGGTGATCGCCCGGCTGCAACTGCAGTTTTTCGCAGATGCGGTCGAGCTTGCGGCGCGAAGCAGTTTCCAAGCTGTCGTCGGCGCGGGTGAAGATCGCCGAGGAATACATCAGGTTCTCGTCGAGGAAAAGCTTGAACAGATCGTTGCCGAGGTCGTAGTGCGCGGCGATGTTCCTGCGGCTGCCGTCACGCGTGTTGCGTCGAAATGCATGCAGAGCTTTCATCGCCAGGCTGCCCAGGCGCGCGAGTCCGGTTTCCATGCCATCGAGCAGGTCGCGATTGCGCACCAGCAGGCGCACCAATCCGACCAGGTCATCGCAATGCCAGAGCCCATCCATGTACGACTCGCCCGCGCCGAC
>NZ_DATGBO010000026.1:0-13195 GCF_035312645.1 Arenimonas sp. | reverse complement strand
AGACTCATACCGCCCCAGCACAAAAAGAAATTCGTCATCCCGGCGAAAGCCGGGACCCATGGTGATCTTTTCAATGGGTCCCGGCTTTCGCCGGGATGACGGAATATTTTTCCGGGATAAACGACTTGGTCCCAACTCGCCCCAGCCCCTACTCCACCACCACCGGAATCCCGGCAATGCGCGCCTGCCATTCCTTCGGTCCGGTCTGGTGCACCGAGGTGCCGGCGGAATCAACGGCGACGGTCACCGGCATGTCCTGCACGGTGAATTCGTAGATCGCTTCCATGCCCAGGTCTTCGAACGCGATTACCTTCGCGGCCTTGATCGCCTTCGACACCAGATACGCCGCGCCGCCGACCGCCATCAGATACACCGATTTGTTGTCGCGGATCGCCTCGATCGCCGCCGGACCGCGTTCGGCCTTGCCGACCATGCCGAGCAGGCCTGTGGTTTCGATGATCTGGCGGGTAAATTTGTCCATGCGCGTGGCCGTGGTCGGGCCAGCGGGGCCGACGACTTCATCGCGCACCGGATCGACCGGGCCGACGTAGTAAATGAAACGCCCCTTGAAGTCGACCGGCAGTTTTTCGCCCTTGTTGAGCATGTCGACGATGCGTTTGTGCGCTGCATCGCGACCGGTGAGCAACTTGCCATTGAGCAGGATCACCTCGCCGGGCTTCCAACTCGCGACTTCCGCCGGCGTCACGGTGTCGAGATTCACGCGCCGGCCCTTGGAAGCGTCGTAAGTGAGTTTCGGCCAATCCTCCAGCGACGGCGGATCGAGCATCACCGCGCCGGAACCATCGAGCACGAAATGCGCATGGCGCGTCGCCGCGCAATTCGGGATCAATGCGACCGGAAGGTTCGCCGCATGCGTCGGATAGTCCTTGACCTTGATGTCGAGCACGGTGGTCAAACCACCGAGGCCCTGCGCGCCGATGCCGAGCGCGTTGACCTTGTCGTAGAGTTCCAACCGCAATTCTTCCGCGCGATTGCTGGCGCCGCGCGCCTGCAGGTCGGTGATGTCGATGGGCTCCATCAGCGCTTCCTTCGCCAGCAGCATCGCCTTTTCGGCGGTGCCACCGATGCCGATGCCGAGCATGCCCGGTGGGCACCAGCCAGCACCCATGGTCGGCACCGTTTTCAGCACCCAGTCGACGATCGAGTCGGAGGGATTGAGCATCGCGAATTTCGATTTCGCTTCCGAACCGCCGCCTTTCGCCGCGACGATCACGTCGACGACATCGCCCGGCACCACGGTCATGTTGACCACGGCCGGCGTGTTGTCCTTGGTGTTGATGCGTTTGCCGGCGGGATCGGAAAGCACCGAGGCGCGCAGCTTGTTGTCGGGATGGTTGTAGGCGCGGCGCACGCCTTCGTTGGCCATGTCCTCGACGCTCATCGTCGCGTCGTCCCAACGCACCTTCATGCCGATCTTCAGGAAGACGGTAACGATACCGGTGTCCTGGCAGATCGGCCGATGGCCTTCGGCGCACAGCCGCGAATTGATCAGGATCTGCGCGATTGCGTCCTTGGCCGCCGGGCTTTCTTCGCGCTCGTAGGCGGCGGCGAGATTCCGGATGTAGTCGACCGGGTGGTAATACGAGATGTATTGCAGCGCGTCGGCGACCGACTGGATGAAGTCTTCTTGTTTGATGTTGGCCATGGCGGGGTCCGGGCTAGGCGAAACGGGAAAATTTTACCGCGATGAATCGTCGAATCGTGGGAGCGGGCATGACCGCGATCGATTTATCCGAAAGCAAAAACATCGCGGTCATGTCCGCTCCTACGGGCGAGGCTTATTCCAACTCGTTCCAGCGTCCATAGGCGCTTTCGAGTTCCGCCTGCAGCGCAGCCAGCGTCTTGTTCTTCGCAGCCATGCCGGCGGCGCCCTGCTTGTAGAACTCCGGCGAATGCAGTTCGGCCGTTGCCTCGGCGATGCGGGTTTCAAGTGACTCAATGAGCGCCGGCAATTGCTCCAGTTCGCGCTGCTCCTTGAAGCCGAGCTTGCGCTTTGCCGGCGCCGCAACGGCTACAGTCGCCACCGTTTTCGGCACTTCCGGCGTCAACTTCGGCGATGCGGCGGCGGGTTTGTATTGCGTCGGTCGTTGCCGCAGCCAGTCGGAATAACCGCCGACGTATTCGCCGACGCGTCCATGACCTTCCATCACCAGTGAACTGGTCACGACGTTGTCGAGGAAGGCGCGGTCGTGCGAGACCAGGATCAGTGTGCCGGAATAATCGATCAGCAATTCCTCGAGCAGTTCCAGCGTTTCCACGTCGAGGTCGTTGGTCGGTTCGTCCATCACCAGCAAGTTGGACGGACGCGCGAAAAGCTTGGCCAGCAGCAGGCGGTTTCGCTCGCCACCGGAAAGCTTGGTGATCGGCGCCAGCGCGCGGTCCGGGCTGAACAGGAAATCCTGCAGATAACCCATCACGTGCTTGCGGCTGCCGTTGATGTCGATGAACTCGCGGCCCTCGGAGACGTTGTCGAGCGCGTTCCAGTCGTCGCGCAGTGCGCCGCGCAACTGGTCGAAGAACGCGATCTCGAGATTGCTGCCGATGCGCATTTCGCCGGACTGCGGCTGCAGGTCGCCAAGCAGCAATTTCAGCAACGTGGTCTTGCCGGAACCATTGGGGCCGATCAGGCCGAGCTTGTCGCCACGCTGGATGACGGTACTGAAATCGCGCACCAGCACGCGTTCGCCAAAAGCGAAATCGACGTTCTTCGCCTCGAATACCTTCTTGCCGGAGTTGGCCGCGCCCGCCGCCGCCAGTTTCACGTTGCCCGATTGCTCGCGGCGTTCGGCGCGCTCGCGGCGCATCGCCTTGAGCGCAGTCACGCGACCTTCGTTGCGCGTACGCCGCGCCTTGATGCCCTGCCGGATCCAGACTTCTTCCTGCGCCAGCTTCTTGTCGAACAGCGCGCTGGCCTGCGCCTCGGCATGCAGGCGCTCTTCGCGTCGACGCAGGTAGTTCTCGTAGTCGCCCGGCCAACTGGTGACCTGGCCGCGATCGACCTCGATGATGCGCGTGGCGAGGCTGCGCAGGAATTCGCGATCGTGGGTGACAAAGACCACACTGCCAGCGAAGTTCTTCAGGAATTCCTCGAGCCAGGCGATCGATTCGATGTCGAGATGATTGGTCGGCTCATCGAGCAGCAGCAGATCCGGTGCCGCAACCAGCGCCTGCGCCAGCAGCACGCGGCGCTTCATGCCGCCCGACAGCGCGGAAAATTCGCTGTCCTCGGGCAAATCGAGCTTGCTGATCACCTGCTCGACCCGTTGCTCGAGCTGCCAGCCGTGGCCGGCTTCGATCTTGGCCTGGACCGCACCCAGCGCGTCCATGTCGATTTCGTCGCCATCGTGCAAAAGGTGATGGTAGTGCGCGAGGTGTTCGCCGAGTTCGCCCAGGCCCATCGCCACGACATCGAACACCGTGCCAGTCAGTGCCAGCGGCACTTCCTGCGACAGCCCGGCGATGCGGCTGCCGAAGCGCTTTACCTCGCCGTCGTCGGGCTTGTATTCGCCCGACATCAGGCGCATCAGCGTGGACTTGCCAGCGCCGTTGCGGCCGACGATGCAGACGCGCTCGTTGGGCTCGATGGAGAGATTGACCTGCTCGAGCAGGCGCGGGCCGCCGACGCTGAAGTCGACGTTCTGAAAGTTGAGGATTGCCATTGGCGATATTTTACAGGCCGTGGCACCGTAAACGGGCTCTAACGCGGATCTGCCAAGCCCGACCGGGTTTGCCGATCACGCTGAGGCTAGACTGCTGGCATGGAAAATCGCTTGAACAAGCTGTGGCAGCGCGGCATCTGGCACCTCCGGTCCGGAAACCTGGACGCTGCCCAGGGCTTTTTCGAGGCCATGCTCGCGCGCGATCCCGGGCACGGGCCGGCCCGTTTCCGCCTGTCGATGATCCTGGCACGCCGCGGTCGGCATGAAGAAGCGATAGCGATGGCGGAGAAATTGCTGCTCGACGAGCCGCATCGCGCTGAAATATGGACGCATCTGGCGCGTTGCCAGCTGGTCGTCGGCCAGGCTGGCAAAGCGTTGGCATCGGCCGAGCGCGCACTGCTTGAACCCACCCAGGAGGCCGTGACCCTGGATTCGCTGGGGGTGATCTACAGCCAGCTCGGCGACCAAACCCGCGCCCTGGCGCTGTTCGACAGCGCGATCGCCCGCCAGCCCGACCAGGCCTCCCTGCATTACAACCGCGCCCTCGCCTACCGCGCCGACGGCCAAACCGAGGAAGCGCAACGCGATCTCGAAGCCTGCCTCGCCCTCAATCCCCTGCACGGCAAGGCACACCTGGCCTTGGCCAATCTCGGTAAGCAGAGCGAAACCGGCCATCACATCGAGCGCCTGCAACGCCTGCACGAAGCAACCCTGGCCGCGAAAGGCAGCGATGAGCTGGTCGCGCTGGCGCTGTTCAAGGAACTGGACGACCTCGGCCGCAGCGACGAAGCCTGGGCAACGCTGGAACCGCTGCTGCAGGCGCGACGGCAGCAAGCGAATTCGGGCAGCCTCGAAGCCGGCGGCCTGTTCGACCAATTGCTCCAGCGCTGCGATGCCGAATTCGTCAACGCGTTGCTGCCGGCCGTAGCACCCGACGAGCAGACCCCGATCTTCATCGTCGGCATGCCCCGCTCCGGCATCGCGCTGCTGGGCAAACTGCTGGGCATGCATTCGCAGATCCACTCCGGCGGTACGCGCCTGGGTTTTTCGCGCCTGTTGCGTCGCGAATCGGATTTGGCCAACCGCGACAATCTCGATGCGCCGATATTCGACAAACTCGCCCGCCTCGACTACGGCAAGCTCGGCCAGCGCGTCCGCCTGGCCGTCGATGCGCAGCGTCTGGGCAAGGCGCATCTGTGCGAAAGCGAGCCGATGGATTTCCTCATGCTGCCCTTCATCGCGCGCGCACTGCCAGAAGCGCGTTTTCTGCACGTGGTACGCGACCCGCTCGATACCTGCCTGTCGATTCTTTCCCAGCCCGGCGGCGATGCTTCGCTGGCGAACGGCGATCCGCTGGCAATCGCCGACTACTACCTGCGCTACCAGGGCCTGATGCAACACTGGCACGAGGTCTTGCCGGGACGCATCCTCGACGTGCAATACGAAAGTCTGGTCGGCAAGCCGGAGATGATCCTGCGCGTGGTCTGCGCATTCCTCGGCCTGCGCTTCGAAGCTGCGCTGCGCGGTGGTCCGCGCCTGCACAGCGAGCGCATCGGCCATTGGCGCCGCTACGCACAGCAACTGGAACCGGCGCGCCAGCGCCTGCGCGCTACCGGCACTTCGACCTGAGTCTGCGCCAGTCGCAGGGACGCGGCGTGGGGAAGCTCCTTCGACTAGGCCGTGCAGACGCGATCGCGACCGCTACGTTTGGCTTCGAACAGCGCGCGATCGGAACGACGCTCGAGATCAGCCTGCGCGGCGACCGTCGCCGGCGCCAGCGAGGCCAGGCCAATGCTGATGGTCACCGACAGGGAAACCTGCTCGCAGCGGATCGGTGTTCCGGCAACGACCGCGCGCAGGCGTTCGGCGATGCCTGCGGCTTCGTCGCTGTCCGCACCCGGCATCACCAGCGCGAACTCCTCGCCGCCGTAGCGCGCGATGAAATCCTCGCCTTCGCGCAACGAGGCCGCCAAGCGATGCGCGACCTCGCGCAGGCAGTCGTCGCCGATCGCGTGGCCATGCTCGTCGTTGATCGCCTTGAAGCGATCGATGTCGATCATCAGCAGGGAAATGGGCAGCGCACGCTCGACGCATTCGCCGAATCGCGCCGGCAGGTTCTGATCGAGGTAACGGCGGTTGAACACGCCGGTGAGGCCGTCGCGCAGACTGATTTCCGCGAGGCGCTGGTTGGCTTCGCCCAGTCGCAGTGCGGTTTCCGAAAGCGCGAGCGTGCGTTCGGCGACGCGCTGCTCCAGCGTTTCCCGCGCCTCGCGCTCGATCCGGATGCGCTCGTTGCGCAGCAGCGTGATGCGATACGCCAGCGAAAACGACAACAGCAGCATTTCCGCTGCCGAGCCGAACTGCAATCCGTATTCGGTCACCAGCGTGCGCGGAATCAGGCCGAATGACGACAGCGGCAGCGCGATGCCGCCGGCGATCAGCAGACCCCAGGCAAGCAGGAAGTAATACGCCGGCCGGAAACCACGCGCCGCACTGAGCACCGCGCCCACCGTCACCAGCACGCTGAACACCACCATCGCTGCGTTCAACACGATCGTCACCGGCAGCAGAAATGGCGGCCACAGCGCCGGCAGACCCAGGCACAAGGCCAGCGGCACGCTTAGCTTCGCGAGGCGCGACACGGTCGGCGCCATCCGGTCGAGATCGAGGAAGCTGCGCGAGAAGGCCACCGAACTGCCCAGCACCGCCGCTATCGAAAGTGGCAGCGAGGCATTCTGGAACCACGGCGAGCGCGGCCAGGCATATTCGAAACCGTAGCCGCCGAAGCTCAGCATCAACGCGCCGAACGAGGCAACGTAGATGACGTAGTAGAAATAGCTGGCCTCGCGGATCGAGACCATCACCGCGAAGTTGTACAGCAGCAAAGCCAGCAGGATGCCGAAGTACAACCCCTGCCCGGCCTGCTCCTCATGCGTCAGGCGTAGCAGGCTGGCTTCGGAATGCAGCCATATTGGCAGCTGCACGGAACTGCTCGACTGCACGCGCAGCAACAGCTGCAGCCTATGTCCGGCCGGCCGCTGCAGGCGCAGGTTGATGAAACGATGCGGCAAGGCGCGCGCAGCGAATGGCAGGGCATCGCCCATCGCCAGCGTCTGGCTTTCATGGCCCTGATCGAAAACATGCACGTCGACACGATCCAGGCGCGGCTGCTCGATGACCAGCAGGGATTCGCAATCGCCGGCGACCGCGGGAAGATCCAGGCTCAGCCATAGTGGCCGCGAACGGAAACCGAAACTCGGCGTGCGTTCGCCCAACGCAACGAACTTTCCTGCCGCGACCAATCGCCGCGCTGCGACGAGATCGATATCGGTCTCGCTATCCGGCAACACCGACAACTGCGGCGACAAAAAAACACCTCGCGCGGGCACCGGGCATTCGCCAGCGACCGCATTCCCGGCAGCGACGCCTGCCAACAACAGCGTCAGCGTCAGCAGCAGCGCATGGGCGCGACCGATTCCTTGCCCGCAAAAGAAACTTCGAAACGACCTCATCAGTCCTGTCCCCCGACCCCTGGCAGCGACGCTATCACGCCGCCGCCGACGCCGTGGTGACGCCGCGCGGTGCCGGAGTTTGGCCTTACACTCGCCACTGGCCGACGAGGATCGCCCCATGTCCCGTACCTCACGTTTTCGCGCCTGCCCGCTGTGCGAAGCCATCTGCGGGCTGGATCTGCAATACGAGGGCGATACCCTCACCGCGATCCGCGGCGATGACGCCGACCCGTTCAGTCGCGGCCACATCTGCCCCAAAGGCAACGCCATCCTTGATCTCGAAGCGGACCCCGACCGCCTGCGCCAGCCAATGCGCCGCGTCGGCAGCGACTGGCAGGCAATCGGCTGGGACGAAGCCTTCGCGCTCGCCGGGGAAAAACTCGCGACGATCCAGCAGGCGCACGGCGCCGCTGCTGTCGCGACCTATCTGGGCAATCCCAACGTCCATCACTTCGGCCACATCGCCTATCTACCGGCGCTTCTCAAGGCGCTGCGCAGCCCGAATGTCTACAGCGCATCGTCGGTCGATCAATGGCCGCATCAACTGGTCGGCGCGCAGATGTACGGGCACCAGTTCCTGCTACCGATTCCCGATGTCGACCGCTGCGATTATTTTCTGATGCTCGGCGCCAACCCGGTGGCATCGAACGGCAGCCTGATGACTGCGCCCGGCATCGCCAAGCGCCTCAAGGCGCTGACTACGCGCGGCAAACTCGTGCTGATCGATCCGCGCCGTACCGACACCGCCGCGATCGCCAGTGAACATCATTTCATCCGGCCCGGCAGCGACGCCTGGTTCCTGGTCGCGCTGCTGCAGCAGATGCACAAACTCTCGCCGCCGCGCGTCGCTGCCTATGACGGGAAACTCACTGGTCTCGATGAAGCGTTGGCGGCGATCATCGCCATCGACACGCGCGATGTCGCACAGCGCACGGGAATTTCCGCTGCCGATATCGCCCGCATCGCCGGCGATTTCCTCGCCGCGCCGCGCGCGGTCGCCTATGGCCGCATGGGTTTGAGCACGCAGGCGCATGGCACGCTTTGCCAATGGCTGCTGCAACTGATGAATCTTGTCAGCGGCAATCTCGACCGCGAAGGCGGCGCCTTGCCCAACGATGCGGTGATCCCGCTCACCGGCCCCGGCACCTCGCCCGGGCAACGCGCACGCTGGCATAGCCGTGTGCGCGGATTGCCGGAATTCGCCGGTGAATTGCCGGTGGCCGTGCTCGCCGAGGAAATGCTCACGCCCGGCGATGGCCAGGTTCGCGCGCTGCTGACTTGCGCCGGCAACCCGGTGTTGTCGACGCCCGACGGCCGCGAACTGGAACGCGCGCTGACGCAACTCGAGTTCTACGTCGCCATCGACATCTATATCAACGAAACCACGCGCCATGCCGACCTGATCCTGCCGCCGGCTTCGCCGCTGACCCAGCATCACTACGATCTTATCTTCAACACCTTCGCGGTGCGCCGGGTTGCGCGTCTCAACATGCCGACGCGCGAGCGCGATGAAAGCGAACGCGGCGACTGGGAAATCGTCAATGGCCTCGGCGCGGCGTATGCCGCCGCGAGCGGCAAGCCCTGGCAATCGCTGCCGCCGCCACGCGTGCTGATCGCTGCGGGACTCAAGCGCGGCAATTCCGGATTGACCATTGAGGATCTGGAAAACGCGCCGCATGGGCTCGACCTCGGCCCGCTGCGGCCAACGCTTCTGACCCGACTGGAAACCGTCAGTGGAAAAATCGAATGCGCACCGACGTTGTTGATGACTGAACTCGCCGCATTTGCCGCGGCGACGCCACACTCCGATGCCAATGCATTGCATCTGATTGGCCGCCGCGATGTCCGCAGCAACAATTCCTGGATGCACAACGCGCCGCGTCTGGTGAAAGGCAAGGCGCGGCATCAGTTGTTCATCCATCCCGACGATGCCGGCGCACGCAAGCTCAGCGATGGCGCGCGCGTGCGCCTGCGTTCGCGTGTGGGCGCCGTGCTGGTCGATATCCAGTTCAGCGACGAGATGATGCCTGGCGTGGTCTGTCTGCCGCATGGTTTCGGTCATCAGCGCGAGGACAGCCACCTGCAGCGCGCGCGCGAAGTGGTCGGCGAGAGTTACAACGACCTCAGCGATCCGCTGCTGTTGGACGGGCCTTCCGGCAACGCGGCGCTGAACGGCCTGCCGGTCTGGGTGGAAGCGCTGGCCTGAATCCCTGAAGTTCAGAATTGCCGCGACGCTGCGACGTCAGGCGCCGATACGCAGCATGACCTTGCCTTTCGCGCGGCCGGCGATCAGATACTCGTAGGCCTCGACAGCCTGCTCGAAATCGAAGACACGATCGATCACCGGCTTGATGTTGCCGTGATCGACCATCGTCGCGATGTCAGCCAACTGCGCGCCGCTCGATTCGGTGAGGAAGCGGAAATAACTCGCCTGCTTGCGTTTAGCCGCCGCGTATACCTTGCGCGCCAGCCACCACATCGCCACACGTACCAGCGGATTGCCGGCAAAAAGCGCGGCCATCTCGCGATCCGGCGGCCCGGCGACGCTGACCACCGCGCCACCGGCCTTGAGCAGATCGAACGCCTGCAGCGTGTGTTCGCCGCCAAGCGTGTCGAAGACGATGTCGTAGATCGGGCCGCGCTGACGCACCTCTTCGCGGTCGTAGCAGATCACCTGGTCGGCGCCGAGCGCGAGTACCCAATCGGCATTGCGTGAACTCGTGGTGGTGTCGACGATCATGCCCAATGCTTTCGCGTACTGAATCGCGAAACTGCCCAGGCCACCGGAGCCGGCATGGATCAGGATGCGTTCGCCGGCGCGCGCGTGGGCGCGGTCGACCAGGCCTTGCACGGTAGTCAGCGCCACCAGTGGCAGCGAGGCCGCGCCCAGGGCATCGATGCTCTTCGGCGCGTGCGCGACGAACCGCGCAGGCTGCACGTCGAATTCAGCGAATGCGCCGAGAGTGTCGCGACTGCCACGCACGAAGACCGCATCGCCGACCTTGAATTCGCTGACGTCCGCGCCGACCGCATCGATCACACCGCTGGCATCGAAGCCGACGGTGACGGGAAATCTCAGCGGCGTCAGCCGATGCAGATCGCCATGCAATTGCTTGTAGTCGATCGGATTGAGGCTTGCGGCTGCGACGCGCAGGCGCACTTCACCGGGGCCGGGTGAGGGCCGCGGAATCGTCACCAGCGTCAATGCAGATTTAGCCGGGCCGTAAGCGTTCGCCTGCCAAACACGCATGGTCTCGCTCATGGAATTCTCCGGGGCTGCGACCCGGCGATTCTGTCACGGCGCAGAGGTATTCGCAGGCAGCATGCAATGGGTCAGCGGCAAGCTCAGCGCCTGCAGGTTTTCGCCGTCGCTCGATGCCTGGACGAAAGCGGTCAAACCCAGATGCGCGGTGATGGCGCCGGGCGGCGGTTGAATCTCGAGAACATGGTGAAGGCCCGATGCCGTCATCGGCCACGGCCCCCATAACCCGCGCACGACGCGCTCGTGATGCAGCAGCGTATTGGCGTTTTCGCCGGCTTTCACCGCCGTGCTCAAGCCATCTTCGTAAAGTGCGAGATAGAGATTTGCCTGTGGCGCGGCCTTGCCTCGCGGCATCGCGGCGACATCGACATGCAGACCCGTCGTCGTACGCCGTGCCTTCAACGCGATCTGCAGCGGCGCTGGCTGCACCTGCACCGCGGCGATGGCTTCCGCGACCTGCGCGGGCTTGTACCAGCGCAGATCCAGACGCGAGCCCAGCATCACCTGCGGCGTATAGACCGTGTTGCTGCCACCGGCCTGCACGCGCTCGCGCTGGCGTTGGCTATACGCGGCTTGCGCGAAACGATCGGGCCAACCGATCTCGTCCCAGTAATCGACATGGAAAGCGAGCAGGCTCAGCTGCCCTGGATCGGCCTTCGCCGCTACCCCTGCCAGCCAGCGATCCGCCGGCGGGCAACTGCTGCAACCTTCCGAGGTATACAACTCGATCAACGCGGCGCGTTGCGCGCCGCTCTGCGCCGAACACTGCGACTGCGCCGACGCGGCGATCGGCGACACAGCCATCGCGCAGGCCAGCATGGTTAGCCATTTCATTGCACTTTCTCCAGGTTCTCGGATCAGGGAGAGAGAAAGGCAGCGAAAGGATGCGCCGCGGAGCAAAAAGCCCGCAGCGCTTTTTCTGGGTTAGTGCGCGTGACCACCGGCGCCGTGCGCGTGGCCATGGGTCAGCTCTTCGAGGCTGGCATCGCGGACATCGGTCACTTCGACCGCGAAATGCAGGGTCTGGCCGGCCAGCGGATGGTTGCCATCGACGGTGACTTCGTCGCCATCGATCTTGGCGATCGCCACCGACAACGGACCCTGCGGCGTCTGCGCCTGGAATTCCATGCCGACTTCGAGCTGGTCGACGCCCTGGAACGCTTCCTTGGGCACAACCTGGATCAGCATCGGATTCGGCTGGCCGTAGCCTTCTTCCGGCGCGACGTCGACATTGAAAGTGTCGCCCGTCTTGCGGCCGAGCATTTCCTTTTCCAGGCCCGGAACGATATTGCCGGCGCCATGCAGGTAGGTCAGCGGCGATTTGCCCGCGGAGGAATCGATCACCTCGCCAGCGTCATTGGTGAGGGTGTAGTGGAACGACGCGACGGTGCGCTCGGCGATCTGCATGGAAAATCCTTGGGCTATGAGAAGAGAAAGGGCCCTGCGGCCCGTTCGCTATTATAAACCGGCGATCCGCCCCACCAAAACCATACGAGGGCCGGAATCTCTCAGCCACCACCGAAGCGCAGCCAGCGCTCGGCGGCATTCACGCTGCTGAACACGTGCGCCCGAAAGCCCGATTCCATCGCGAAGATCTGGCCGTGCTCCATCATCGCCACGTGCGCCATGATCGGTTCGACGAAGGCGATCTGTACCGTCTCCATGCCCGAGCCCTGCATCTTGCGCACCAGCTCGGCGATCTGTTCGGGTGGCATCGGCGCGCCGCCGAGATCGTCCATCACCATCACGCGCGTGGCCCGTCGCGTCTGGCACTCGGCGGCGATTTCACGCCAGTAAGCCAGGGTGATTTCCGGCGAATCCTGCGGACCGCTGACATGCGCGTACAGATAGTCGGGACGCTGTTCGAAATGCAGCTGGTAGCTTCGCGCTTCGTCGTTGTCGCCAGCATCAATATTTGTCATGGCGCGATTATAGGGCGGCCCCAAACATGCTCCCACCCTGCCCTGCACCCGCAACGGATGCGACAATACCGGCCCAGGCCAAAGCAGCCGCATTCTTTCGAGACCATGTCCGCCGCCTTCATCACCGAAACCGTGCTCGATGTCCGTCACTGGACCGAGGACTATTTCAGCTTCACCACCACCCGCGACGACGGCTTCCGTTTCGACAACGGCCAGTTCGTGATGATCGGTCTTGAAGTTGCGCAGCCCGACGGCACGATGAAGCCGCTGCTGCGCGCGTATTCGATCGCCAGTGCGAACTGGGAAGAGCAACTGGAATTTTTCAGCATCAAGGTCGCCAACGGCCCGTTGACGTCGCGCCTGCAGCACATCAAGCCCGGCGACACCGTGCTGCTGAGCCGCAAGCCGACCGGCACCTTGTTGATCAGCGACCTGTTGCCGGGCCGGACGCTCTACCTGCTTGGAACCGGCACCGGCCTCGCGCCATTCCTGAGCATCATCAAGGATCCGGAAACCTACGAGCGTTTCGAAAACGTCGTACTGACCCACGGCGTACGCAGCGCCAAGGATCTTGCCTACGCCGACTACTTCCGCAACGAATTGCCCAAGCACGAATTCCTCGGTGAGGAGATCCGCCGGAAACTGCATTACTATCCGGCCGTGAGTCGGGAAGCACACGTCAACCAGGGCCGCCTCACCGACCTGATGGCCAGCGGCCGCATGGCCAGCGATCTCGGCCTGCCGGCGCTATATGCCGAGACCGATCGCGCGATGATCTGCGGCAGCCCGCAGATGCTAGGCGATTTCCGCCGCATCCTC
>NZ_DATGBO010000025.1:0-20638 GCF_035312645.1 Arenimonas sp. | reverse complement strand
ATTGGCGACGTGTCGCTTCTTCGGAATTTCGATGCGGCGACGGCCCGAGAGGTAAGCGCCGGTCAGCGAGCGTGGCGCTTTCAGAATGTCAGCGAGTTTGCCCTGCGCGATGATCTCGCCGCCGTGCACGCCCGCGCCGGGACCGATATCGACGACATGATCGGCGATGCGGATCGCGTCTTCATCGTGTTCGACGACGATCACCGTGTTGCCCATGTCGCGCAGTCGCACCAGCGTGCCGAGCAGGCGTTCGTTGTCGCGTTGATGCAGTCCGATCGACGGCTCGTCGAGGACGTACATCACGCCGACCAGGCCGGCGCCGATTTGCGAGGCAAGGCGAATGCGCTGGGCTTCGCCGCCGGAGAGCGTGTCTGCCTTGCGTTCCAGCGTCAGGTAATCGAGACCGACGTCGACGAGGAACTTCAGGCGCTCGCGGATTTCCTTGACGATCTTCACGGCGATCTCGCCGCGCCAGCCCGGTAGCGTCAGTGCCGAGAAAAACGCCAGCGATTCATCCACGGGCAGCAGCGTGATCTGCGGCAAGGCGCGATCGGCGACGAAGACATTGCGCGCGGAGCGATTGAGGCGTGCGCCGCCGCAGTCCGGGCAGGCGCGGTTGCTGATGAACTTGGCGAGTTCTTCCTTGACTGCCTGCGACTCGGTTTCGCGATAACGGCGCTCGAGATTGGGGACGATGCCCTCGAACTTGTGTTTGCGTTGCGTGCGGCCGCCCGACTCGGTGAGATAGGTGAAGGTGATCACCTCGTCGCCGCTGCCATGGAGCACGGCCTTGCGGATCTTGTCAGTGAGCTCGCTCCAGGGCGCATCGACATCGAAACCGAAATGTTTGGCCAACGATGCGACCAACTGGAAATAGTAGGCATTGCGCCGATCCCAACCGCGAACCGCGCCCGCCGCGAGGCTGAGCTCGGGGTGCACGACGATGCGCGCGGGGTCGAAGAACTGGCTGATGCCCAGGCCATCGCAGCTTGGGCAGGCGCCCATCGGCGAGTTGAACGAGAACAGTCGCGGTTCGAGTTCCGGCAACGAGTAATCGCAGACGGGGCAGCTGAACTTCGAGGAAAACAGCAAGGGCGCGGCCTTGTCGTCGTCCATGTCCATCACCGAGGCCAGGCCGTCTCCGAGCTTGAGCGCGGTTTCGAAGCTTTCTGCAAGGCGCTGCTTCATGTCGCCGCGTGGCTTGAAGCGGTCGATCACCGCTTCGATGGTGTGTTTGTTGCGCAGGCCCAGCGCCGGCACCTGGTCGAGCTCGAGCAGTGCGCCATTGACGCGCACGCGTACGAAACCTTGCGCACGGAGCTGTTCGAACACCTGCACGTGTTCGCCCTTGCGCTCACGCACCACCGGGGCGAGCAGTACGTAGCGATGGTCCTCGGGCAGCGCCATCACCTGGTCGACCATCTGGCTGACGGTCTGCGCTTCCAGCGGGAAACCGTGGTCGGGGCAGCGCGGCGTACCGACGCGGGCGTAGAGCAGGCGCAGGTAGTCGTAGATTTCGGTGATGGTGCCGACGGTCGAGCGCGGGTTGTGCGAGGTCGACTTCTGCTCGATCGAGATCGCGGGCGATAGGCCCTCGATGTGGTCGACGTCGGGCTTTTCCATGACCGAGAGGAATTGCCGGGCGTAGGCCGACAGCGATTCGACGTAGCGGCGCTGGCCTTCGGCATAGATGGTGTCGAAGGCCAGGGAGCTCTTGCCCGAGCCGGAAAGGCCGGTGATCACGATCAGCCGGTCGCGCGGCAGGTCGAGATCGATGTTCTTGAGGTTGTGGGTACGCGCGCCGCGGATGCGGATCGTGTCCATGCAGGGGCCTGAGGAGGTCGGAACAGGGCAGTTTAGCAGGGCAAGCCGGGTCGGCAGGTGGGGCTGGATCGCTGGACGTGTTGGCATGTCGACAAGCAGGGATCTTCCGGGCGCCGTCAGCCGAATGGGTCGGATTTGCTGGGAATGGCCAGGAGCTGGGCGCAGGGTCCGCTTTGGCGGGGGGGCGGGTCAGGGAGATATCCAACGCCGCCGCATTGCCCGGGGCGTCGCCCAGTCCGGGCTGTTCGGCAGCGGCGGGGTGGGCGGGTCCTAGGGCCGACCCGTAAAAAGTCCCGAGGCTATTGACCGGAAAGGGGTTTTCCACCACAATTCCGCTTCTGTCCCGTGACCGCGGGGCAGGTTTTTCCCAAAATAACTACAGAGGAATTCCGGTCATGTACGCAGTAATTGTCACTGGCGGTAAACAGTACCGCGTGATGAAGGGCGAAGTTCTCCGCGTCGAGAAGCTCGACGTCGAAGCGGGCGGCAAGGTCGATATCGACAATGTGCTCCTGCTTGGCGACGGCGAGAAGATCACCATCGGAACCCCCAACATCGCAGGCGCGAAGGTCTCGGCCACCGTCAAATCGCACGGTCGTCTGGATAAGATCCGTATCGTGAAGTTCCGCCGTCGTAAGCACCATCGCAAGCAGATGGGCCATCGTCAGCACTACACCGAAATCGAAATCACCGGCATCACTGCCTGAGCGTAAGGAGAACTCGTCATGGCATCAAAGAAAGGCGTAGGCTCGTCACGCAACGGCCGCGATTCCAATCCGAAATATCTGGGCGTCAAGATCTATGGTGGCCAGGCTGTTGAAGCCGGCAACATCATCATCCGCCAGCGCGGCACCGAGTTTCATCGCGGTTCCGGCGTCGGCATGGGTCGCGACCACACGCTGTTCGCACTCGTGGATGGCAAGGTCGACTTCTCCGTGAAGGGCCCCAACAAGCGTCGTACGGTCAGCGTGGTTTCGGGCGAGTAATCGCTTGCATGCAGGCTTGAAGGGCCCCGCTTCGGCGGGGCTTTTCGTTTCAAATCCCGGAAGACGATCAGGCGAGTGAGGGGATTCGTTCCCAGTGCGCAGAGCCGAAAGTCGTTTCCTCCTCATTTTCCCGCGTGCCGGTGACTCATGAAATTCGTAGATGAAGCTGTAATCACCGTGTTCGCGGGCGCTGGCGGCAATGGCTGCGTCAGCTTCCGTCGCGAGAAATTCATTCCTCTCGGCGGTCCTGACGGCGGCGACGGTGGCGACGGCGGCAGCGTCTGGGTGATCGCCGACGAGAACCTCAACACGTTGATCGACTTCCGTCACGACCGCCAGTTCCGCGCCCAGCGCGGCGAGAACGGCATGGGTCGACAGATGTTTGGCAAGGCCGGTGACGATGTCACCATCCGCGTGCCGATCGGTACTGAAATCATCAACGTGGCCACCGACGAAATCATCGGCGACCTCACCGAGCACGGCCAGCGCATCAAGGTCGCGCAGGGCGGCGAAGGCGGCCGTGGCAACGTGCACTTCAAGACCTCGGTCAATCGTGCGCCGCGCAAGGCGACGACGGGTTCACCGGGCGAAGAGCGCGATGTCCGGCTCGAGCTGAAACTGCTCGCCGACGTCGGCCTGCTCGGGTTTCCGAATGCGGGTAAGAGCACCTTCGTGCGCGCCGTATCGGCCGCTACGCCGAAGGTCGCCGATTATCCCTTCACCACTTTGTATCCGAATCTTGGCGTGGTCAGCGTCGAGGCCTACCGCAGCTTCGTGATCGCCGACATCCCCGGCATCATCGAAGGCGCTGCCGAAGGTGCCGGTCTGGGCAGTCTGTTCCTGCGCCACGTGCAGCGCACGCGGGTGTTGCTGCACCTGGTTGACATGGCGCCGTTCGACGAGGAAATCAGTCCGGCCGCGCAGGTGCGTGCCATCGAGAACGAGTTGCGCCAGTACGATCCGGGAATGCTGGAAAAGCCGCGTTGGCTGGTCATGAACAAGGGCGACTTGCTTTCGGATGAGGAGCGCCGTGAGCGTGCCGAGGCCATCGTCAAGGAGCTTGACTGGCAGGAGCCTTGGTTCATCGCCTCGGCGATCGGTCGCGACGGCACTTGGCCGATCATGCTGCGCATCCAGCAGTTCTTCGACGACCAGAAACACGCGGCGCTGGAAGCGGCCGAAGACGCGGCGATCCGTGCGGAGATGTCGCGCAATGCCTGAGATGCTCGGGCAGAAATGTGTGCCTGCGCGATCGGGCCTGGCGGGTTCGCCAGGCGTGACGGGCTATTCCATGAAAAAACCGGCTTTCGCCGGCTCGATGTACCCTTCAAAGAAAAAACCGGCCTGCGCCGGCTGGGCGTATCCCTCAATGAAAAAGCCGGCTTGCGCCGGCTGGACGTATCCCTCAATGAAAAAGCCGGCTTGCGCCGGCTTTTTCGCTGAACCTGAAACGTCCGGATCAGGCGACCTTGAGGGCCTTGATGCGAGCGTTGATGCGGCTCTTGTGACGGGCAGCCTTGTTCTTGTGGATCAGGCCGCGTGCGGAGAAACGATCGAGGATCGGCACGGCAGTCTTGTAGGCGGCTTCGGCAGTGGCGACGTCGTTGGCCTCAATGGCCTTGAGAACGCGCTTAACGGCGGTACGCAGCATGGAGCGATGGCTGGTATTGCGCGCGTTGCGGACCAGGGTCTGCTTGGCGCGCTTCTTGGCGGATTTGATGTTGGCCACGATGGATTCCTGAACTGAGGCGGTGAATGTGAGCTGTAAGACCCGAAAGTATGGCCGATTCAATGGCTTGAGTCAAACCCGCCAGACACCCGTCCCACAAGAAGGGGGCAGGGCATGAGCCGCCCGAGCATGTCGCGAGGGCTGCTGTCTTTCAGCAGCATGACCATGATCTCGCGGGTGCTGGGCCTGGTCCGGGATACGGCGATCAACGCCGCTTTCGGCGCCAACGCCGCCACCGATGCCTTCTGGGTGGCGTTCCGCATTCCCAACTTCATGCGCCGGCTGTTCGCGGAAGGCTCGTTTTCCACGGCCTTCGTCCCGGTCTTTACCGAGGTCAAGGAAACCCGGCCGCATGCCGAACTCAAGACCCTGGTGGCCCGGACATCGGGAACCCTGGGCGGCGTCCTTCTGTTGATCACCGCCGCGGGCGTGATTTTCGCTCCCCAGGTGACCGCCCTGTTTTCTCCGGGTGCGATCAACGATCCGGCCAAGTTCGCCCTGACCGTCGATCTGCTCCGGCTGACCTTCCCGTTCCTGCTGTTCGTCTCGCTCACCGCTCTCGCCGGTGGCGCCTTGAACAGCTTCCACAAGTTCGCGTTGCCGGCGTTGACGCCGGTGATTCTCAACCTGTGCATGATTGCCGGCAGCCTGTGGCTGGCGCCGAAGCTGCAGGTGCCGATCATGGCGCTAGGCTGGGCTATCTTCGCGGCCGGCATCCTGCAGTTGCTGTTCCAGTTGCCTTCGCTGCGCCAACTCGATCTGCTCTCGTGGCCGCGCTGGGGAATGCGCGATCCGAACGTGAGCAAGGTCATGCGTCTGATGGTGCCGACTTTGTTTGGCTCGTCGGTGGCGCAGATCAATCTGTTGCTCGATACCGTGATCGCCTCGCTGCTGTTCGTCGGTTCGCAGTCGTGGCTTTCGCAGGCGGATCGTTTTCTCGAGTTGCCGCTGGGCGTTTTTGGTGTCGCCCTGGGCACGGTGATCCTGCCGTCGCTGTCCCGGCACCACGTCACCACCGATCACGATGGTTTTTCGCGCGCGCTCGACTGGGGGCTGCGCACGACGCTGCTGATCTCGGTGCCGGCGATGCTCGGCCTGATGCTGCTCGCCGAGCCGATGGTGGCGACGCTGTTCCAGCACGGCAAATACACTGCTTTCGATACCCACATGGCGGCCTTGTCGGTGACCGGTCTGAGCTTCGGACTGCCGGCTTTCGCGCTGGTGAAAGTGCTTCTGCCGGCGTTCTACGCGCGCCAGGACACACGCACGCCGGTGCGCGCCGGTGTCGCCTCGCTGGTCACCAACATGGCGTTGAACCTGATTTTCCTCGCGGTGCTCTATGTCCTCTGGGCGCCCGCCAAGGTCCAGCAAGGCGACTGGTTGCATGGTCTTTCCCTAGTGCCGGGCCTGCACGTGGCCCTGGGCCTGGCCAGCGCGCTGGCCAGTTACGTCAACCTGACTCTGCTCTGGCGCTGGCTCAAACGCGACGGTGTGTACGAGCCGCAGCCGGGCTGGTCGCGACAGATGTTCCGGTTACTGCTGGCCTGCGCGGCGATGGTGGTCGTGCTCATCGCCGGGCGCTGGCAGTGGCCGGACTGGAGCGTCATGAGCAGCTTTTCCCGGATATGGCACCTCGCGCTGCTGATCGGTGCGGGCGGCGGCGCGTATGCCGCAGTGATGTTCGCGATGGGCTTCCGACTCCAGGATCTGCGCGGCGCCTAGCGCCTCGCGGGCTATACTTTCGGCCATGAGTCAGCTGTTTCGTGACATCCAGGGCAGCGCGCTTTGCCCGCAAGGCAGTGTGGTTTGCATCGGAGCTTTCGACGGCCTGCATCGCGGCCATCAGGCGCTGATCGGCCGCGCCTTGGCGCGTGCCCGGGAGCTAGGCGTGCCGCTGGTCGCGTTGAGCTTCGAGCCGTTGCCGCGTGAGTTCTTCGCACCCACCCTGCCGCCGCCGCGCCTACTGCTGCCGCGCGGGAAATTCGAGGGTCTGCGCGATCTTGGCGTCGATGTCGTCGGTCTGCTGCGCTTTGATCGTGCTCTCGCTTCGATGCCTGCTGCAGATTTCATCGAATCCGTATTGCTCCGTCGCTTGTCGGCAAAAGAAATCTGGGTCGGCCCGGATTTCCGTTTCGGCAAGGGCCGCGAAGGCGACGTTGCGATGCTGCGCAAGATCGGCAACGAGCGCGGTTTCAGTGTCTGCGAAATCGCCCCGGTGCTTTCCGACGGCGAGCGTCTGTCGAGCTCGCAATTGCGCCTGCAATTGGCTGCCGGTGATCTCGATGGCGCTGCTCGAATCCTGGGGCACCGTTACGCGATCGCCGGCAAGGTGGTGCGCGGCAAGCAGCTCGGTCGCACGCTGGGCTATCCGACCGCCAATATCCGTCTGGCTGGCAAGCGCCCGGCACTGATGGGCATCTATGCAACCTGGGTGCACGGCGTCGGCGCCGAACCCATCGCCAGCGTTTCCAGCCTGGGCACACGCCCGACCGTTTCCGGCCTGGAGCCCTTGCTCGAGGCGCATCTGTTCGACTTCGATGGCGACTTGTACGGCAAGCGCATCCGCGTCGAATTCGTCGCCAAGCTGCGCGACGAGGAAAAATTCGACGGCTTGCCGGCCTTGGTCGCGCAGATGAATCGCGATGCCGAGCAGGCACGCAAACTGTTGCAGCATGATCACGAAGACATGGGAGTCAGTGCGTGAGCGCGTCCGATAGCAAGAAAGACTACAAACACACCATCACGCTGCCCGACACGGCCTTCCCGATGCGCGGCGACCTGCCCAAGCGCGAGCCGGGCATCCTCGCCGGCTGGCAGCAGCAGAAGCTCTACCAACAGATCCGCGCCAAAGCCAAGGGCCGTCCGTTGTTCGTGCTGCACGACGGCCCGCCTTATGCGAACGGCGCGATCCACATCGGCCACGCGGTCAACAAATCGCTCAAGGACATGGTGGTCAAGTCGAAATTGATCGCCGGCTTCGATGCGCCGTATGTGCCGGGCTGGGATTGCCACGGCCTGCCGATCGAACTCGTGGTCGAGAAAAAATTCGGCAAGGTCGGCGACAAGCTCGACGCCGTCGCTTTCCGGCAGAAATGCCGCGAATACGCCGGCGAACAGATCTCTGGCCAGAGCCGCGATTTCCAGCGCCTGGGCGTGCTTGGCGATTGGGACAATCCATATCGCACCATGGATTTTCGTTTCGAGGCCGACATGCTGCGCGCGCTGGCGAAGATCGTCGAACGCGGCCATCTGTCGCGCGGCGTGAAGCCGGTGCACTGGTGTTTCGACTGCGGCTCAGCGCTCGCGGAAGCGGAAATCGAATACGCCGACAAGGTTTCGCCGGCGATCGATGTCGCCTACGACGCGATCGATGCGAAAGCCCTGGCGGCGAAGTTTGGCGTCGATAGCGGCGATGCCATCGTCGCCGTGCCGATCTGGACCACCACACCGTGGACGCTGCCGGCCAGCCTCGCCGTGACGCTCGGTCCCGATCTCGATTACGTGCTGGTCGACGGCCCCCTGCGCAATGGCAAACGCGTGCTGCTCGTGCTCGCGGAGGCGCTCGCTGAAAGCAGCCTCAAGCGCTACGGCATCGAAGCACCGAAATTCCTTGGTCAGGCCAAAGGCGCCGCGCTGGAAAATATCCTGTTGCAGCACCCGTTCTACGAGCGCCGCGTTCCGATCCTTCTCGGCGACCACGTCACCACCGACGCCGGTACCGGTGCGGTGCATACGGCGCCGGGCCATGGCCAGGAAGATTTCGTGGTCGGCCTCAAATATGGCCTGTTGGAAAAATACAGTGCCGCCGAAATCAATCCGCTCGGCGGCAACGGTGTCTATCTGCCGAGCACGCCAATCTTCGCCGGGCAATTCATCTGGAAGGCCAACGACAGCGTCGTCGCGTTGCTCGCCGAACGCGGCGTATTGCTGGCATCGGAAAAGCTCTCGCACAGCTACCCGCATTGCTGGCGGCACAAGTCGCCGGTGGCTTTCCGCGCGACGCCGCAGTGGTTCATTTCGATGGAACAAGCCGGCCTGCGCCGCGATGCGCTCGCGGCGATCAAGGACGTGCGCTGGTTCCC
Source organism: Arenimonas sp. (assembly GCF_035312645.1). GTDB lineage: Bacteria > Pseudomonadota > Gammaproteobacteria > Xanthomonadales > Xanthomonadaceae > Arenimonas. Next base: position 12,017 of record NZ_DATGBO010000025.1, on the reverse strand, counting down.
GGACTGGGGCGAAGCGCGCATCGCCGGCATGGTCGATGGTCGTCCGGACTGGTGCATCAGTCGCCAGCGCACCTGGGGCGTGCCGATTGCCTTGTTCGTGCATCGCGAAACCGGCGAACCGCATCCGCGCAGCGTCGAATTGATGCGCGCCGTTGCCGCCAAAGTTGAACACGATGGCGTCGATGCCTGGTTCTCGCTCGATGCTGCTGATCTGCTCGGCGCGGAAGCGCCGCATTACGACAAGATCACCGACATCCTCGATGTCTGGTTCGATTCCGGCGTCACCCACGAGGCGGTACTTGCCGCGCGCCCCGAGCAGCAACTGCGCAAACCTGCCGACATGTATCTGGAAGGTTCCGACCAGCACCGCGGCTGGTTCCAGAGTTCGCTGTTGACCGGCGTCGCGATGGATGGCGTTGCGCCATACAAACAGGTGCTGACGCACGGCTTCACCGTCGATGCCGCCGGTCGCAAGATGTCGAAATCGATTGGCAATACCGTCGAGCCGCAGAAGGTGATCGATTCGCTCGGCGCTGATGTGTTGCGTCTGTGGATCGCCAGCGCCGACTACCGCAACGAGATGTCGGTCTCCGACGAAATCCTCAAGCGCAGTGCCGATGCTTATCGCCGCATCCGCAATACCGCACGTTTCCTGCTCGGCAATCTTGCCGGCTTCGATCCCGCGCAGCACCTGGTCGCGCATGGCGATTGCCTGTTGCTCGATCAATGGATCATGGCCAAGACGCGCAGGCTCAACGACGACATCTGGAAGGCCTACGCCGACTACGATTTCTCGCGTGTGGTTTCGCTGGTGCAGAATTTCTGCACCAACGAACTCGGCGCGCTTTATCTCGACGTCACCAAGGACCGCCTGTACACCATGCAGGTAGACAGCCGCGGCCGGCGTTCGGCGCAGAGCGCGATGTTCCGGATCTTGGAGGCATTCGCGCGCTGGCTGGCGCCGATTCTGAGCTTCACCGCCGACGAGATCTGGCAGTACCTACCGGGCCAGCGCGAAGCGAACGTCTTGTTCGCCACCACCTCCGATATCGATGTGTTGTTGCCGATCGATGGCGATTACCTGGCAGCCGACGGCGAGTTGATGCAAGGACTGTTGGCGTTGCGCGAATCGGTGAGCAAGGTGTTGGAGCCGATGCGCGCCGAGGGCCAGATCGGTGCGTCGCTGGCTGCCGATGTCAGCGTCTTCGCCGATATCGACCAAGCGCAACTCGCGGCCTTGCCGGGCATCGCGGAAGAACTGCGCTTCCTGTTCATCACTTCCACGCTCGACTTGCAGCCGTCCGCGCTCAAGTCGGTGGGTGCGGTGAAGAGCGAGGGCAGCGAAGCCTGGGTGTTCGCGAAGGCCTCCAGCCACGGCAAATGCATTCGCTGTTGGCATTATCGCGAAGACGTCGGTACCTATCCCGATGATCCGGAGCTGTGCGGTCGCTGCGTCGAAAACGTCAACGGTGCTGGCGAAGTGCGTCGCTATTTCTAGGCCCCGATGCGACCGCGGCTGTGACGATGCCGGGATTTGTTTTTGCCGCTGATGCATTTGGTCAACGGCTCCGGCCCGACTTTTTTATCTTGACGTACGCACTCCGCGTCGCCGCAATGGAATGAAGAGAATGATGGAAACAAGCAGACTCAAGCCCAACGCCCTGGCCTGGATCGCCGTCTCGATCGCGCTGATCGCGATCGATCAATGGACGAAGTTTCTCGCCGTCGGCGCGTTGGCCTTCGGCGAATCCAGAGCGTTCATCGCAGGCTTCTGGAACTGGACGCTGGCGCAGAACACCGGCGCCGCTTTCAGTTTTCTGGCCGATGCCGGCCCATGGAAGCACTGGTTCTTCATCGGCCTGGGCTTCGTCGTCAGCGGCATGCTGGTCACCTGGCTGTGGCGCACGCCGCGCGCGGACTGGCGCACGGCGCTGCCGTTCGCGGTGATCATCGGTGGCGTGCTCAGCAACGTGATCGACCGTTTCCGCCTCGGTTACGTGATCGATTTCGTCGACTGGTATGTCGGCGGCCATCATTGGCCGATCTTCAACGTCGCCGACTCCTGCATCATGGTCGGCGTCGCGCTGTTGTTGTGGGGCAGTTTCCGCGGCAAATGAGCACTCTCCGCAACCACGTTCAGGTGCGATCAGCGTATCCTGAAGCCGCTGCGAATCCGGCCCGGAATGGCCCGCGCCGCCGCATCTCCAGCCACACGACCGGAACCAACGACTGATGGATATCGTGCTCGCCAATCCCCGCGGTTTCTGCGCCGGCGTTGACCGTGCGATCGAAATCGTCAAGCGTGCGATCGAAAGTTTCGGTGCACCGATCTACGTCCGCCACGAAGTCGTGCACAACCGTTTCGTGGTCGAGGACCTGCGCCAGCGCGGCGCGGTGTTCGTCGAGGAACTCGACGAAGTTCCGGCCGGTGCGACGGTGATCTTCAGCGCGCATGGCGTGTCGCAGGCCGTGCGTGCCGAAGCCGCCGGTCGCGGCCTGAAGATTTTCGACGCGACCTGCCCGCTGGTGACCAAGGTGCACATGGAAGTCGTGCGCCATTGCCGCGCCGGCCGCGATGTCGTGCTCATCGGTCATGAAGGCCATCCGGAAGTCGAGGGCACGATGGGGCAGTGGCAGGCGGAAGCGGGGCAGGGCCGCATCTATCTGGTCGAGGACGTCGCCGACGTGCAGGCGCTGGAAGTCGCGCAGCCCGACAACATCGCTTACACGACGCAGACCACGCTGTCGGTCGATGAAACCCGTGACGTGATCGCCGCGCTGCGCAACAAGTATCCGGAACTGCAGGGGCCGCGCCACGACGACATCTGCTATGCCACGCAGAATCGCCAGGATGCCGTGCGCGAACTCGCCGCCGAATGCGACCTCGTGCTGGTCGTGGGCTCGGTGAACAGCTCCAATTCCAATCGCCTGCGCGAGCTCGCCGAGCGCGACGGCGCCACTGCCTACCTCATCGATGGCGAACAATTCATCCAGCCCGAATGGCTGCAGGGCAAGCGTCGCATCGGCGTCACCGCTGGCGCTTCGGCTCCGGAGGTGCTGGTCCAGGGCGTGATCGCGCGCCTGCAGGCACTGGGCGGTGGTGAGGTCCGCGAGCTGCATGGCGAGCCCGAGGACATGGTTTTCGCCCTGCCCAAGGAGCTGCGGCTGGTGCTGGTCGACTGATTCAAATTGACCCGGACCCCTGCCGCGGCTAAAATCCGCCGTTCGCCGGAATAGCTCAGTTGGTAGAGCGCGTCATTCGTAATGATGAGGTCGTAGGTTCGATTCCTATTTCCGGCACCAAACCTGCATCCGCGGCGCGCCCTGTCCGGGACGATGGCCGGCGACGGTGCGACTGAGGAAAGAGCCCGCTTTGGCGGGCTTTTTTCATCGGACCCGGCGCTCCGGCCGGCACCCCGGCCGACCGTAGCGAGCGAGCATGCAAACCAGCGCCCCGCAAGCCAACTACCGCCCCGATATCGATGGTCTGCGTGCCATCGCGATCAGCACGGTGGTGGCCTATCACGTCGGTTTGAGCCGGCTCAGCGGTGGCTTCGTCGGTGTCGATGTCTTCTTCGTGATCTCGGGCTTCCTGATCACCGCGATGCTGTATTCGGAAGCCGATCGCAGCGGCGGCATCAATCTCGCCGAGTTCTACGCGCGGCGCATCCGTCGTCTGCTGCCGGCCTCGTCGCTGGTGATCGCGGTGACCTTGCTGCTCGGCGTGTTCTTCATGTTTCCGGTCGGGCATGAGCAGCTGATGCTGGCGCGTTCGGCCGTTGCCGCGGCCTTGTTTGTTTCCAACATCTATTTCTGGAAAAGCACCGGCGGCTACTTCGACGGGCCCTCGGACCAATTGCCGCTGCTGCACACCTGGTCGCTGGGCGTGGAGGAACAGTACTACCTGGTCTGGCCGCTGCTGCTGCTGGCGATCGTGCGTCTGTCGGGCGTCGCGCGCACGAATCTTCGCCGCAACGCGATGATCGCCTTGTCCGTGCTTTCGCTCGCCTCGCTCGCCTGGAGCATTCGCCTGTCGCAGCACGCCGCGCAGGAAGGTTTCTACCTGCTGCCCTCGCGCCTGTGGGAATTGGGTCTGGGCGCGCTGGCGGGGCTGGCCCTGCAGCGCTATCGAGGGAGCGGCAACGCATCGGTACTGGCCACAGTGCTCGCGGGCGCGGGTCTGCTCGCGATCGTCATCGCCGTGTTCGCCTTCGATCTGAATACGCCGTTCCCAGGCTATGCCGCCTTGTTGCCAGTACTGGGTACGATCGGTCTGCTGTCGGCGGGCGCGATGGCGCCGGACAATCCGGTGTCGCGATTGTTGTCGACGCGCGTGCCGGTGTTCCTCGGCAAGGTTTCGTATTCCTGGTATCTGTGGCATTGGCCGCTGCTCGCATTCGCGCGCTCGATGGCGCTGGGCGAACGCAGCCTGCTGCGCGACGGAGCGCTCGGCCTGTTGTCGTTGTTGCTGGCCTGGCTCACGTATCGCTTTGTCGAAAATCCGATCCGGCATCGCCGCCCCGGCGGTTTCGCGACGTTGCGCGGCACCTTGTTCCAGGGCGGCAAGCTGATTTTTGGCAGCATCGTGTTGGCTGCCTGTTTGTTGGCATGGCGATCTTACGGCCCGAAGTCCGAGCGCGTGCGCCAGGTTGATTTCACCGCGCGCGATTATTCGCCGATGCGCGATCGCTGCATGCACGATCCGAACAAGGCGCTGGCGCCGGTGCCCGATGCCGCCTGCGTTGCCGGCAATCCGGCCAGCAAGACCCTGGTGGCGATCTGGGGCGATTCCCACGCCGACCAATGGATGCCGGCGATGCTGCAGAACTTCGCCGATGTCCGCGTCACGCAATTCACCGTCGCGGGTTGTCCGCCGCTGCTCGGCAATCGCATCGAGCATGGCGAACATTGCAAGGCGTACAACGATGAAGTCGCGATGCAATTGCCTTTGCTCAAAGCGCAGGGCCTGAGTGGCGTGGTGTTGGCGGCGCGCTGGCCGGCCTATCTCGGCCAGCCGGGCATATCCGTCGGCGATCAGAAGACGGTGCTTTATTACGACACCGCAGCGCACTCCGAAGACGAGGCGCTGGTCGTGCTCGCGGCATCGCTCGATCGCAGTCTCGCAGCGCTCGAAGCGAACGGCATCCGCGCGCTGGTGCTCGGCTCGGTGCCGGAGATGCGCTATTCACCGCCGGAATGCGTGCTGCGCAAGGAAATTTCCGAGTGCGATGTTTCGCGTCCGCTCAACGATCGCTACCGCGGCCGCGTGATCGCCGTGATCAAACAGGTTGTCGCCCACCACGGCAATGCCCGCTTTGCCGATCCGATCGATGCGCTTTGCGATGCCAACGCCTGTCAGGCGATGCGCGCCGGCCGCGTGCTGTATATCGACGACGATCACATCTCCGGCAGCGGCGCCCTCGCGGCGCTGCCGATGCTCAGGCCATCGCTGGACTGGCTGCGCGGGCCGTCGGGCTGATGGCGATTCCTTCGCCAGCAAAGTCGCGCCGACGTGTGGACGCTGCCGGCATTGCCGGCCATGCTAGGCCAATCATTCAAGCGCGCTGTCCGGAGTTCGTCGATGCTGTTTCCGTTTCCTAAAGCCAGCAGCCAGTATCGCGCCGACATCGATGGCCTGCGCGCCATCGCCATCACCACTGTGGTCGCCTACCACGCGAATTTTCCGTGGTTCTCCGGTGGCTTCGTCGGCGTCGACATTTTCTTCGTCATTTCCGGCTTCCTGATCACCGCGCTGCTGTTCAACGAGGAGTTGCGCAGCGGTCGCATCGATCTCGCCGCGTTCTATGCCCGTCGCGTGCGCCGCCTGATGCCGGCCGGCCTGCTGGTCATCGTCAGCACGATGTTGCTTGCGGCTTTCCTGTTGCTGCCCACCGTCGCCGAACAATTGAACCTGATCCGTTCGGCCGGAGCGGCGGCGTTTTTCAGTTCCAACTTTTTCTTCTGGCAGGAAACCGGCGGCTACTTCGATGGCCCGGCCTACACCTATCCGCTGTTGCATACCTGGTCGCTGGCGGTGGAAGAGCAGTACTACCTGGTCTGGCCGTTCCTGCTGATCGTGGTTTATCGCTATGCAAAGGCCGCGACCGAAACCGGCAACCGCCTGCGCATCATCGCCTTGCTCGCGCTGATGTTCTTCGCCTCGCTGGCGTTGAGCGTGTACTGGACGCGGACGCAGCCGAACGCGGCGTTCTACCTGTTGCCGACGCGCGTCTGGGAATTCGCGATCGGCGGCATTGTCGGTTTGTCGAGCAAATGGATCGCCGACAATCTGCGTCGCGCTGGCGACCTGTTCGCCGTCGTCGGCCTGGCCGCGATCGGCTACTCGGTGTTTTACTTCACCCACGCCACGCCGTTCCCGGGCTCGGCGGCGCTGGTTCCGGTGCTGGGTACGATCGCCCTGTTGGCCGGCACCACCGCCAACGATCAGGGCCAGGTGCGCAAATTGCTGTCCACGCGCCCGTTCGTGGTGATCGGGCTGCTGTCGTATTCCTGGTATCTGTGGCATTGGCCGCTGCTGTCGATCAGCCGCATCGTTGGCTTGGGCATCGATGACGTCGGCCGCAATGCGCTGATGCTCGGGCTCGCGTTGCTGTTGGCTTACCTCACCTATATTTTTGTCGAGAATCCGATCCGCGAACGCCGCCCTGGCTGGTTCGCGAAGTCGCGCTCGACGCTGGCAATGGGCGCGGTGATTTCCGCGATCACCCTGGCATCGGCGATTGGCCTGCTGGCCTGGCGCGAACACCTCAAGACGTCGTCGCAGATCAAGGCGATCTTCGCTGCGGTCACCGATGCCTCGCCTTACCAGAGCAAATGTTCGATGCCCGCGACGAAGCTGCCGACGCAACTGCCGTTGGCGGTCTGCGTGCACGGACCCGACAAGACGCAGCCGCAGATCATGCTCTGGGGCGACTCCCACGCCGACCATCTGATGCCGATGCTGATGGAGAAATTCCCCGATCGCAGCGTCTACGAAATGGTGATGCCCGGTTGCGCTCCGTCGCTGGGGCAGGGCGCGCACGAACCTGGCCTCGCGGAAAACTGCGCGCATTTCAATCAGCTCGCCCTGCAGCGCATGCACGAATTGCGCGGCAAGGGCCTGCAAGGCGTGCTGATTTCTGCGCGTTGGGCGCGCTATGCCTCGATGCCGAGCCTGTCGCTGTCCGAGGCGGGCGAAGGACCGCCGGCGAGCGCGGCGAAAATCGTCGCCGACACCGCGAAACTGCGCAGCAATCTCGATGAATCGTTGAGCGCATTGACCGCGATGGGGCTGCGTGTCGTTGTGATGGCGCCGACGCCGGAGATGATCTATCCGGTGCCGCAATGCCTGGCCCGCCGCAAGCCGGAGCAATGCGAAACGCCGCGGGCGATGAACGACGCGATGCTTGCCGACGTCACAAAACTGCTGCGCGAGGTCGTGGCGAAGCACCCGGGTGTCACGCTGATCGATCCGATCGGGTTCTTCTGCGACAGCACGCGCTGCTATCCAAAGCGCGACAACACCATCCTGTATTTCGACGACGACCACGTCACCGGCTCGGCGGCGCGCTTGCTCGCTCATGCGTACGCGCAAGAGCTCGATGGTCTGCGTGGCGACGCGGCCCCTGTTGCACCGACGCAATAACTTCCGGGGCTCCGATCGTGGCGAAAGCGAAAACGGCTTATGTCTGTTCCGACTGCGGTGCCAACTTCAATAAGTGGCAAGGCCAGTGCGGCGAATGCGGCGCTTGGAATACGCTCAGTGAATTCGTGATCGAGCCGGCGTCGGCGGCCGGCAAGGGCCCGACGCGCAACGCCGGTTACGCCGGTGCGGTCGACGCCGCGCAGATCATGGCGCTCAAACAGGTCAGCCAGGTCGCGGAAGTGCGCGTTTCCACCGGCATCGGCGAATTCGATCGCGTGCTTGGCGGCGGTCTGGTCGAAGGCTCCGTCGTGCTGGTCGGCGGCGATCCTGGCATCGGCAAATCAACGCTGCTGCTGCAGGCATTGGCCACGATGGCCGGGCGCTTGCCGGCGCTGTATGTGACTGGCGAAGAAAGCCTCGCGCAGGTCGCCGGCCGCGCCACGCGCCTCGGCCTGCCACTCGATGGCCTCGATGCGCTCGCGGAAACCGGCGTCGAAAAAATCCTCGCGCTTGCAGCGCAGGCCAAGCCGCGTTTGATCGTCGCCGATTCCATTCAGACCTTGTGGTCCGAACAACTCACCGCCGCGCCGGGCTCGGTCAGCCAGGTGCGCGAAAGCGCCGCGCGGCTGGTGCGTTTCGCCAAGGAAACCGGTACCAGTATTTTTCTGATCGGGCATGTGACCAAGGAAGGCGGCATCGCCGGCCCGCGCGTGCTCGAACACATGGTCGATGCCGTGCTGTATTTCGAAGGCGAAAGCGGCAGTCGCTTCCGCGTGTTGCGCGCGTTCAAGAATCGCTTCGGCGCGGTCAACGAACTCGGCGTGTTCGCGATGTCCGACAAGGGCCTGCGCGAAGTGCCAAATCCTTCCGCGATTTTTCTTTCCGGTTCAACCGGCCCGACGCCGGGCAGCGCGGTGATGGTGACGCGCGAGGGCACGCGACCGCTGCTGGTGGAAGTGCAGGCGCTGGTCGATCACAGCCCGCTGGCGAATCCGCGTCGCGTCACTCTGGGCCTTGAGCAGAATCGTCTCGCCATGTTGCTGGCAGTACTGCATCGCCACGGCGGCGTCGGCGTGTTCGACCAGGATGTTTTCGTCAATGTCGTCGGCGGCATCCGCGTGCAGGAAACCGCCGCCGACTTGCCCGTGCTGCTCGCGGTGCTGTCATCGCTGCGCGACAAACCCCTCGCCGAAAAAACCGTCGCCTTCGGCGAAGTCGGCCTCTCCGGCGAGATCCGTCCCGTGCCCAATGGCGAAGAACGCCTGAAGGAAGCCGCGACACACGGCTTCAAACGCGCCATCGTGCCCAAGGCCAACGCGCCGAAGAAAGGCAAAGTCGGCGAGATGGAAGTGATCGGCGTGGAAAGGTTGGCCGAGGCGTTGGCGGCGGTGTTTTGAAGTTGATTGAAATCGCGTGCGCACCGTCGTAGGAGCGGTCATGACCACGATTTGTCCAAGGTGCGGTCAATCGGGAAAAATGTACTCTGACCCCTGTTCTTCGAGCAGTTGATCTTCTCTTCGCGTCCCGCTGGAAACTCCCTTGCAAACCACCGCCCCCGACCTCCTGACCTGGCATCCCTTCCACGTCTCGCAGTGGCCGAAGAAGGTTCTGCGCGATCCGGCCGATTACGATGGTGCCGACAAGCTGAGTCTGGGCTTCGATCTCGGGGCGATGTCGGAGAGCGAGAAAAAGCGCGCCATCGCGCAGTGGTGTGAAAAACTGCCAGAGCTGACGGCGGTGCGTTGGCTGAGCCTGTGGTCGCATGTCACGCCACCGCTGTTTGAAGCTGCGTGCAAGATGCCGGGTCTGGAATGTTTGCAGATCAAGTGGAGCAATGTCCGGCGCCTGGACTCGATCAGCGGGTTGGCGAATCTCCGTTATCTGTCCATCGGCAGCTCGACCAAGGTCGAGTCGGTCGCGCCGCTGGCATCGCTGACGCAGCTGAAGCTGCTCGATATCGAGAACTTCAAGCTGATCACCGACTTCTCGCCGCTGGAAAAACTCACTTCGCTGGAATCGCTGGCCGTCACCGGCAGCATGTGGACACGGCAGGACGTCGGCTCGCTGGAGCCGTTCGCGCGCATGACCTGGCTGCGGCGGCTGGCGCTCGACACCACGCGTGTGGCCTCGCTGCGTCCCCTGGCCAATCTCAAGAACCTCGAAGCATTGGATCTGGGCGGCAGGTTGCCGATGAAAGAATATGCGTGGCTGTCGGCGAAACTGCCCAACACCGCCTGCCGCTGGTTCGGTCCCTGGCTCGACCTCGCTTCCACGGGCATCGGCCGCTGCGTCAGCTGCCAACAGAACAGCAAGGTGATGCTGACAGGCAAAGGCACGAAGGTCCTTTGCCGAACCTGCGACCAGGGCAGGATCGCGCAACACGCCGCGGCCTTTGAAATGGAACGGCAGCGGTCGTTGGCGGAAGGTTAGCGCCAAACCGTAGGAGCGGTCATGACCGCGATTTATCCACGGCGCGCTCGATCAGGTCAGAATGTACTCTGACCCCTGTTCTTCAGTGTTCTGGTAGAAAATCGATGAACTTTGCCCTGTTAATAATGCTTCTGAGCGACGTCTCGACGCGGGTGATCTCACCATGCCCAGCAGTTGGGTTGTCCACTGAAAGAGCCGTAGGATTTGAAAACTGGGTCAGTCTGGACGGGTATCGAAAACCAACGTCAAACAGGCTCTATGGCATCGGGTTTTCTTACGGAAATCCCCAGAAACGGTTCGATGTCGCGCCAGATTCGACGACCCACAGTTTGGGCAAGGCCAGAATATCGTTTGAGTTCGGTAGGGATCAGGACGTTTGGGTGACTTGTCTTTATGGGTCGAATGAACGTGGATTTGCGGTCACACGACAGTTCGGAAAGCTCGAAAGCTGTGAATTGACCTATTTGGGCAAGGGGTTCGGTCATCTCGAAAGCGCAACATGCAGGTATCAGAATCCGGAACGGAAAGAAAAATAGGGGTCGAAAAATAGGGGTCAGAGTACATTTTCCGAAGACTCGCGTCGGCTAAGTCCGACCGCAAAGATTCAAACGGATAGTCACTCTGATCGCCAATTGAAAAGGCCTGCATTCCTGCAGGCCTTTTCTTTTTTAAGTACTGAAAAATATCCAGACCGATCAGCCACGCCGATCCCAATCCATCACCGCATCACTCTCAGCCGGGTTACTCCGGCTTCTCGCCGCTCTTCAACTTTGCTGCCTGCCGCCCCGCGTAATCCTGGTGCAGCATGTTGCCGAGCAAGACGTTGACGAGGCCGCCGCCGGAGCCGTCCGCGCCGCCGCCGGCGACGATATCGGGCACGATCTTGATGCCGCCTTTCGCCAGTGCTTCGGCAACTTGCACGACGGCGAAGTTGCCGGCTTCCATCGAGGCGACCTTGAGGCGGATGACTTCGGCTTCGGCGCCGCCGACGGCCTTGATCTTCGCGCCTTCGGCTTCACCGACGGTGCGCAGCACGTTAGCATCGGCTTCGGCGTTGATGGTTTTCGATTTCGCGCTGCCTTCGGCGAACTTCACCGAGGCGCTGGCTTCGAAGCCAGCGATGGTGACTTTGCGTTCGGCATCGACGACGCGCGCCTGCGTGTCGGCGAGTGCAGTGGCCTGCTGCAGTTCCTGGCGTACCGATTGCGCCTGACGCTGGGTTTCGTAGGTCACGCGTTCCTGTTCGGCGATCTTGCGGTCGGTCAGCGTGCGCATGAGTTCGTCTGGCGGCACGATGTCGCCGATCAAGGTATCCACCGCGCCGACGTTGTATTCGCGCAGCGCTGCCGAGATCGCTTCGCGCGCTTCGTTCTGGCGCGTAGAACGGTTCTTGAGGAAGTCGATGATGTCGCTGCCCTGCGCGGCGTTGCGGAAGTAGTTGCCGATCGTCGGCTCCAGCACCTGGGTCACCAGCGCGCTCATGTCGCCGAATCGCGCGATCACCTTGGGCGCGTCGTTGCGCGGGATGTGGATGATCTGCGAGACGTCCATGTTGAACTTGAAGCCGTCGCCCGAACGCACGGTGATCGTCGACAGGTTGGCGTCGAGGCGGTGCGCCTCGGTCTTGCCGGTCGCCCAGTTCAGCACGACGTTCGCGGTGGGCACGTTGACCACCTTGTGCGTGTTCGGATTGATCGGATACTTGCCCGGATCCAGCGGATCGATGCACACGCCTTTCTCGCCGCGCGACACCAGGTTGGCGTGCTTGAAGCCCTCGCCGGTGACGTCGCTGCCCTCGCGTCCGATGTAGGCGATCACCACGCCGACGTGGGCGATCGGCACGGTGAACATGTCGACGACCTCGACCGTGGCGAAGCGCGGGTTGAGGAAGTAGCGGCCGGCGAGCAGCACCTGCTCCTGCAGGCCCTTGTTGCCGCCGTTG
>NZ_DATGBO010000024.1:0-5268 GCF_035312645.1 Arenimonas sp. | reverse complement strand
GATGTGCCTGTGTTCCGCTATCGCCTCTGCGAGCAACGTCACCGCAGCATCAAGGCCGCCGAGGGTTTCCGGCGACAGCAGGCGCGCAAGTTTCAGCTCGGCATCCTCGGGGCGGCAGACGCCACGCGCGGCATAGATTCTCTGCAGCACCGCCGGCGTCGCATCCGGCCAGGCGGCGAATTCCGGAATCGTGCGCCGGACGATGCGCGCGTCGGCGCTCACGCGTCGAGCTTGGTGAGCGTGCGCCGCCAGAAACGCCAGCCCTGCCCGCGCGCGATGCGCCAACGCTGGCCGTCGGCGAAATCGAGCACGATGCCGGCGTAACGCGTGCCCAGGGCGCGCAATGGATCTAGCAGATGACTGCGCTCGACCATCGCCCAGTCGCGGGCGTCGCGCAGATCGACGAGCACATCGCCGCCATCGGCCGCTGCCGCATTCGCTTTGGCCTGCTGCGCCAAAGCGCGCAGCTCGACGTCGTCGCCGATCACGCTCGGCGCCGAGCAGCGCACTGAATCGGGAAGCACGCCGCCACCCCAGAACCACAGGCTGTTGACCGGCGGCAGGCCGGCGGCGATGCGTTCGGCATTGCGCGGATGATTGTGCAGGAGGATCTGCGCCTCGTTGAGCAGCGCCCGCCAGCGCCGTCCTTCCGGACCTTCAGGCAGATGCGCGAGCAGATCCTCGCCGAGTCCGTCGATGGGTGAAGTGAATATCGGCAACTTCGATTCGCGCGGCAGCATCAGGTACCAGCGCTCGGGCGATGCCACCGAAATCGGAAAACCGGTGTCGCCGAACATCGGCTTGAGAGGTTTGACGAGGGCTTCCGCTTCGGCCATCGACAGTCCGAGATTGCCCCAGGCCATCAGGCGCGCGCCGGTCATGTCCGGGCGCACGAACACCGGATCGACGCGCAACCAGGCATGGACCGCAGCGTCGCCAGCATCGAGTTGCCGCGTCATCGCCGCCATCGGCCACCCGCGCGGCAGCAATTCGAAATGCCGCAGCAGTTGCGCGCGTTCGCCGGCATCAACCGCAGCCAGGCGATCGGCGCGTGCCAAAGTTTTACCGATTTCCGGCGAAAGCGCCTGCCCGGCGAAACGCCGGCGCTCGGGCAACAGCAATGTCAGCGTGTCGACAGCGGCCATCGTGCGGCCTCAGCCGACGTAACGCACCGCGATGATGTCGTACTCGCGCTGGCCGCCGGGCGCATCGATGGTGATCGTGTCGCCCTCGTGCTTGCCGATCATCGCGCGCGAGATCGGCGAGGAGATCGAGATCTTGCCCTGCTTGATATCCGATTCCAGGTCGCCGACGATCTGGTAGGTCACACGCTCGTCGGTCTCCGATTCGGCGAGTTCCACCGTCGCGCCAAACACGACGCGATCACCGGCATTGAGCGTGGCGACATCGATCAGCTGGCAGTGCGAGAGCACGTATTCGAGCTCCTGGATGCGGCCCTCGATGAAGCCCTGCTGCTCGCGGGCGGCGTGATACTCGGCGTTCTCCTTGAGATCGCCGTGCGCACGCGCTTCGGCGATCGCATTGATCACTGCCGGTCGCTTGACCGACTTGAGGTTCTCGAGTTCATCGCGCAGGCGACGCGCGCCCTGCGTGGTCAGTGGAGCGATGCTCATCCTTGAAGTTCCTTGTGCAATTCCTGCAGCGACCAGACGCGCGGATGGTTACGGGTATCGATCGCCTGGATCAGCGCGCGCGCACCCGGGATGGTGGTGGAATACGTTACCCGATGCTGCAAGGCTTCGCGACGGATCGAGAACGAGTCGGCGATCGCCTGCTTGCCCTCGGTGGTGTTGACGATGTAGACGATCTCGCCATTCTTGATCAGGTCGACGATGTGCGGCCGGCCCTCGATCACCTTGTTGATGCGTTCGCAGACGACTCCCTTGCCATCGAGGTAGCTGGCGGTGCCCGTCGTCGCGACCAGGGTGAAGCCGCGTTCGATCAACATGCGTGCGACATCGAGCACGCGCGACTTGTCGCCGTCGCGCACCGAGATGAACACCTTGCCGACCGGCGGCGCCTTGATGTTGGCCGCTTCCTCGGCGCGCCCGAAAGCCTCTTCGAAGGTGCGACCGACACCCATCACCTCGCCGGTAGAACGCATTTCCGGCCCGAGGATCGGGTCGACGCCCTGGAATTTCGCGAAGGGGAATACCGCTTCCTTGACCGAGAAATATTCCGGAACGATCTCGCGGGTCTTGCCTTGCGCAACCAACGACTGGCCGACCATGCAGCGCGCCGCGATCTTCGCCAGTGGCTGGCCGATCGCCTTGGACACGAACGGCACCGTGCGCGAGGCACGCGGATTGACCTCGAGCACGAAGATGGTTTCGCCGCCCTCGTTGTCGAACTGGATCGCGAACTGCGCGTTCATCAGGCCGACCACCTTGAGCTCGCGCGCCATCATCGTCATCTGCTTGCGCAGTTCATCCTGGATCGCGGCGCTCAGCGTGTAAGGCGGAAGCGAGCAGGAGGAGTCGCCGGAATGCACGCCAGCTTCCTCGATGTGTTCCATGATGCCGCCGATCAACACGTTGCCTTCGGCATCGGCGATCACGTCGACGTCGACCTCGACGGCGTTGTCGAGGAAGCGGTCGAGCAGCACCGGCGAATCGTTCGACACCTGCACCGCCTCGCGAATGTAACGCGACAGGTCTTCGTCGGAATAGACGATCTCCATCGCGCGGCCGCCGAGCACGTAGCTGGGGCGCACCACCAGCGGATAACCGATCGCGCGCGCATGCGCCAGCGCCTCTTCGGCGGTACGCGCGGTGCGGTTTGGCGGCTGCCGCAGGCCGAGTTTTTCGACCAGCTGCTGGAAACGTTCGCGGTCTTCGGCAAGGTCGATCGAATCGGGCGAGGTGCCGATGATCGGCGCACCGGCGGCTTCCAGCGCACGCGCGAGTTTCAGCGGCGTCTGCCCGCCGTACTGCACGATCACGCCTTCGGGTTTTTCGACGTCGATGATCTCCAGCACGTCTTCCAGCGTCAGCGGCTCGAAGTACAGGCGGTCGGACGTATCGAAATCGGTGGAAACGGTTTCCGGATTGCAGTTGACCATGATGGTTTCGTAACCATCGTCGCGCAGCGCCAGCGCCGCGTGCACGCAGCAGTAATCGAACTCGATGCCCTGGCCGATGCGGTTGGGGCCACCACCGAGCACCATGATCTTCTTGCGCGAGCTCGGCATCGCCTCGCACTCGTCCTCGTAGGTCGAATACAGATACGCGGTCGGCGTGGCGAATTCGGCGGCGCAGGAGTCGACTCGCTTGTACACCGGGCGCACGCCGAAGGCGCGGCGCAGGGCGCGGATCGCCGATTCATCGGTGCCGCTGAGTTGCGCGAGACGGATATCGGAAAAACCTTTGCGCTTGAGCGCACGCAGGCGCTTGGCATCGAGACCGGCGAGGCCGTCGTGATGCACCTGGCCTTCGATGGAAACCAGTTCCTCGATCTGATCGAGAAACCAGGGGTCGATGAAGCTGAGCTTGAACACGTCGTCGACGCTGAGACCGGCGCGGAAGGCTTCCGCGACCTGGAACAGACGCTCCGGACCGGGCTCCTTCAGATCACGCTTGATCTTCAGCAGACCATCTTCGCCCTGCCCGGCTGCGCCGGTGGGATCGAGGCCGACCTTGCCGATCTCCAGCCCGCGCAAGGCTTTCTGCAGCGATTCCTGGAAGGTGCGGCCCATCGCCATCACTTCGCCGACCGATTTCATCTGTGTGGTCAGGCGGGCGTCGGCGGCGGGGAATTTTTCAAAAGCGAAACGAGGAATCTTGGTGACGACGTAATCGATGCTCGGCTCGAACGAGGACGGCGTGACGCCACCGGTGATCTCGTTGCGCAATTCATCCAGCGTGTAGCCGACCGCAAGCTTGGCGGCGACTTTCGCGATCGGAAAACCGGTCGCCTTCGACGCCAGTGCCGAGGAACGCGAGACGCGCGGATTCATTTCGATGACGACGACGCGGCCATCCTGGGCATTGATGCCGAACTGCACGTTGGAGCCGCCGGTGTCGACGCCGATCTTGCGCAGCACGGCGATGGAGGCATCGCGCAGGCGCTGGTATTCCTTGTCGGTGAGCGTCTGTGCCGGCGCGACGGTGATCGAGTCGCCGGTGTGCACGCCCATCGGGTCGAGATTTTCGATCGAGCAGACGATGATGCAGTTGTCCGCGGTGTCGCGGACCACTTCCATCTCGAACTCCTTCCAGCCCAGCACCGATTCTTCCACCAGCACCTCGCTGGTCGGGGAAAGATCGAGGCCGCGCTTGACGATTTCGATCAACTCCTCGCGGTTGTAGGCGATGCCGCCGCCGCTGCCGCCAAGCGTGAAGCTGGGGCGGATGATGGTGGGATAGCCGACGCGGGTCTGGATCTCCAGCGCTTGTTCAAGCGTGCGCGCGACTTCGGCTTTCGGGCAATCCAGGCCTATTTCCTTCATCGCCACGCGGAACAATTCGCGATCCTCGGCCATGCGGATCGCTTCGCGCGAAGCACCGATCAGTTCGACGCCGTATTTTTCCAGCGTGCCGGCATCGGCGAGATCGAGCGCGCAGTTGAGCGCGGTCTGCCCGCCCATCGTCGGCAGCAGCGCGTCGGGCTTTTCCTTGGCGATGATGCGCTCGACCGTCGCGGGATTGATCGGCTCGATGTAGACGGCGTCGGCCATTTCCGGGTCGGTCATGATCGTCGCAGGATTCGAGTTCACCAGGATCACCCGGATGCCCTCCTCGCGCAGCACCCGGCAGGCCTGGGTGCCGGAGTAGTCGAACTCGCAGGCCTGGCCGATGACGATCGGGCCGGCGCCGATGATCAGGATGCTCTTGATGTCAGTACGTTTCGGCATCTCAGCGTGCCTCCATGATCTGGATGAAGCGATCGAACAGCGGCGACACGTCGTGCGGACCCGGACTCGCTTCCGGATGGCCCTGGAAGCTGAAGGCCGGTGCGTCGGTGAGCGCGATGCCCTGGTTGGAGCCATCGAACAGCGAGCGGTGCGTCACGCGCACGTTCGCCGGCAGCGTGGCCTCGTCGATGGCGAAGCCGTGGTTCTGGCTGGTGATCATCACCCGGCCGATGTCGAGATCGATCACCGGATGATTGGCGCCGTGATGGCCGAATTTCATCTTCATCGTCTGCGCGCCGGCGGCGAGGCCGAGCAGTTGGTGGCCGAGACAGATGCCGAAGATCGGAATCTTCGCGGCGAGAAATTCCTTGATCGCAGCGATCGCGTAATCGCAG
>NZ_DATGBO010000023.1:0-21837 GCF_035312645.1 Arenimonas sp. | reverse complement strand
GGTCGCGGTCGTCGCTGCGATTGCGGGTGTTGTCGCCGAAGGGCCGGACGATGCAGCGGGTATCAGCACCGGCGATGTTCGCGCCGGCGGCGTGTACGCGGTCTGCGCAACCACCGAGCAGACCGCGCCCGATGCCCGCTTGCTGGTGTAGTTGGGCACACCATCGGCACCGACACAGCGATACAGCGTGCCCGCGGTCGCCGGTGCGGCGACGCACAGACTCAACAGCAAAAGCAGGTGGCGGCTCCCCATGGGGCCGGAGTTTCCACCCTTCCCTCTGAAATTCCAAGTACTTACAGCCGATATCGATAGCTCTGCCGCAGCCGTCCGCCTACACTAACGGCCCTTTCCTCCCGACCGGATTAAGCGCCATGACCGGGATTTCCGCCCCCAACCCGCCTGCCCCCGGCGCACCGGCCGCCACGCGTCCGGCAACCGGCAAACTCTTCATCAAGACCCACGGTTGCCAGATGAACGAGTACGACTCGACCAAGATGGCCGACGTGCTCGCCGCCGAACACGGCCTCGTACTCACCGAGAACGAGTCCGAAGCCGACGTCATCCTGATCAACACCTGCTCGATCCGCGAAAAAGCCCAGGAAAAAGTCTTTTCCCAGCTTGGCCGCTGGAAAGCCCTGAAAGCCGCCAACCCGAACCTGGTGATCGGCGTCGGCGGCTGCGTGGCCTCGCAGGAAGGCGCGGCGATCATCAAGCGCGCGCCGCAGGTCGATCTGGTGTTCGGCCCGCAGACCCTGCACCGCCTGCCCGACATGCTCGACGCGCGCCGCAGCACCGGCAAGCCGCAGGTCGACATCAGCTTCCCGGAAGTCGAGAAGTTCGACCGCCTGCCCGAGCCGCGCGCCGACGGCCCGACCGCCTTCGTTTCGATCATGGAAGGCTGCTCGAAATACTGCAGCTTCTGCGTGGTGCCGTACACGCGCGGCGAGGAAATCTCGCGGCCCTTCGACGACGTCATCGTCGAAGTCGCGCAACTCGCCGCCCAGGGCGTGCGCGAAGTGAACCTGCTCGGCCAGAACGTCAACGCCTATCGCGGCCCGATGCACGACAGCAGCGAGCTGGCGGATCTTGCCCTGCTCATCCGCGCGATCGCCCGCATCGAAGGCATCGGCCGCATCCGCTACACCACCTCGCATCCGCTGGAATTTTCCGATTCGCTGATCGAGGCGCACCGCGACGTGCCCGAGCTCGCCTCGTATCTGCACCTGCCGGTGCAATCGGGCTCGGACCGCATCCTCACCGCGATGAAGCGCAACCACACCGCGCTCGAATACAAGGCCAAGCTGCGCCGCCTGCGCGAAGCCAAGCCCGGCATCTGCATCAGCTCGGATTTCATCGTCGGCTTCCCAGGCGAGAGCGAGCGCGATTTCGAAGCGACGATGAACCTGATCCGCGATGTCGGTTTCGACCAGAGTTTCAGCTTCGTCTATTCCAAGCGCCCGGGTACGCCCGCTGCGAACCTGCCCGACGACACCGACGAAGCGACCAAGCACGAACGCCTCAAGCGCCTGCAAGCGCTGCTCAACGACAACGCCCGCGCGATCGCGCAAGGCATGCTCGGCACTACGCAACGCGTATTGGTGGAAAAAACCAGCACCCGCGACGCCAGCGAGCTCACCGGCCGCACCGAGAACATGCGCTACGTGAACTTCATCGGTGACCCGCGCATGATCGGGCAGTTCGTCGATGTCGTTATCACCGAGGTGATGGCCAATTCGCTGCGTGGTCGTGTCATCGTCGACGAGGCGATTTCTGCCTGACACACGCAACCACTTCCACAACCGGAGCACGATCCTGATGAGTTCAAGTAACAGCATCTATTCGCTGCTGAGCCAGCTGACTTCGCTGCCCATCCTGATCCTGCTGATCGTTGGCCTGGTGATGGCGGTATCGCGGCAACAAAAACATCCGCGCGTGTCGCTGTTCGCCGCAGCAGCGATGGTCGCCGGCATCGTGCAGGTGATCCTCGGTTTCGGTTTCCAGTACTGGGCCACGCATGCGGCCAGCAATGGCGCCGCCGAAGGCCTTCCGATGGCCGCGGCCGGTTTCAGCATCCTGCGCATGCTGCTGGCCTGCGCGGGCTGGGGTTTGGCACTGGCGGCCATTTTTTCGGATCGCGAACCGGCGACCACGCCACGAGCATGACCACGCATCGCGAATTCGCCCTGCAACCTGAGGACAGCGAGCGCCTCGCCAATCTCGCCGGTCCGTTCGACGAACACCTGCGCCAGATCGAACTGCGCCTGGGCGTAGAGATCGGCAATCGCGCCGGCATCTTCCGCATCACCGGCGACGACGACGCGATCAAGAGCACCGAGCGCCTGCTGCGCAGCCTGTACGACGACACCGCCACCGAACTGCTCGATCCACACAAGATCCATCTGCGCATGAATGCCGCCAACGTCGACCGCCTCAACGCCGGCGGTTTCGAGCCGCAGGACATCACCATCAAGGTCAAGCGCGGCTTCGTCAAAGGCCGCGGCGCCAATCAGGCCAACTACCTGCACGCGATCGCCACGCACGACATCAATTTTGGCATCGGCCCTGCCGGTACCGGCAAGACATTCCTCGCCGTCGCCAGCGCCGTCGAAGCGCTGAACGAATCGCGCGTGCAACGCCTGCTGCTGGTGCGCCCGGCGGTGGAAGCCGGCGAAAAACTCGGTTTCCTGCCCGGCGACCTCGCGCAGAAAATCGATCCATATCTTCGTCCGCTCTACGACGCGCTCTACGAAATGCTCGGCGTGGAAAAAGTCGCCAAGCTCATCGAGCGCAATGTGATCGAGATCGCGCCGCTCGCCTACATGCGCGGCCGTACCCTCAACGACGCCTACGTGATCCTCGACGAAGCGCAGAACACCACCATCGAACAGATGAAGATGTTCCTCACCCGCATCGGCTACGGCTCCACCGCCGTCGTCACCGGCGACCTCTCGCAGATCGACCTGCCCAAGACGCAGAAATCCGGACTAAAAGACGCGCTCGATGTGCTGCGCGGCGTCGAAGGCATCAGCTTCACCTTCTTCACTGCCCGCGACGTCGTAAGACACCCGCTGGTCGCCCGCATCGTCGAAGCCTACGACCTGCGCGATGGCCGCACCGATCACGAGAGTTGACACACTTTCGTAGGAGCGCTCATGAGCGCGATGCGCGGCGACAAAAAAGGGGCTGAAGTCCGGGGTGGCTCAGATTCACTTACGGCGCAAGGCGCCGACAGAAGTGAACCTGAGCCCGTTCTTCCTACTGCGCCAGCCCGATCTGCTTCATGAAGGCCAGGTTGTCCCAGAAGAGGTACTCCTCATCCATGACGCCATTCTTCCAGTGGCCGACTGTCACCATTTGCAGTTTGAATTTCTTTCCGGTGGGAGCAATCGTCTTGCCGTCACCTGTTGGCATCGGCTGACTGAAAGTGCCTTCCATGACGCCAATGACACTGGTCCATTCCCCGTTGGTAACTTTTACCGGGTGCTCTTTGATATGAGTATCCGGGGCGAAAACGAACTGGGGCTTCAGCTCGGCAATATGGGCCTCAAGCCCGCGAGTCGTGTGACCGTCCGGATAGTGAACGAGAATATTTTTGTCGTGGCTCTCGGAGAAGCGAGCCCACTTCTGGTTCGTGTACACATCAAAGTCCAACGTATCGAATTTTTTCAGCTCAGCATGGCCAAGTTTTTCCGCCGCCCTGTAGCGAGCCAACGCATCGTCCTTGGCGAAGACGGGTGAAGCGAAGCAAAGCGCGATTGTGAGTGCCGCCGCTTTGGCCAACATGGAACGTGTCCTCAATTGATTGGCAATCATGATCTATCTCCGATGGCTAACACGCCGACTTTGAACACGATATGCAGCGACGCCGCAATTGAAGCCTAACTCCGGAGCTGTGGGGCCACAATCGGAACGACCACAGTGGTTTGCCGCCAAACTCAAACGAGAAGCGACGCGATGGCTGCAAACATCCGGCATGCCCGCAGCTATCGCGGCCTGCGGGTCGGGCATTCCCCACACCCCCCATCAGCGTTACGATGCGCCGTCCCTCCGACGATGCCCTCGCATGACCCGCGGACCGATCCAACTTGATGTCAGCGTGAGCTATGGTTTGCCACGCCTTGGCCTGCCGGCCGCCGTCAGTTTCAAGCGTTGGGCCGCGGCAGCTTGCGCGGGGCGCATCCGCAAGGCCGATCTCGCGATCCGTCTGGTCGACACCAAGGAAGGCCGCTCCTTGAACCGGCATTACCGCGGCAAGGATTACGCGACCAACGTGTTGAGTTTTCCTGCCGAGTTGCCCGAGGGCGTGACGCTGCCGTTGCTCGGTGACCTTGTCATCTGCGCGCCGGTGGTGGCGCGCGAGGCGCGCGAGCAGGGCAAGTTGCTCGCCGCGCATTACGCCCACCTCACCATCCACGGCGTGCTGCACCTGCTCGGCCTCGACCACGAGGACGACCGCGAGGCCGAGGCGATGGAGTTGCTGGAGCGGCAGATCCTCGCCGGCATGGGCATCGACGACCCTTACTCCGAGGATTGACACGGTTCCTGCAACAACGGGGCCGACCAAGGCGATGAGCCCGATCCGGCACAGACCGGTCATGGCTTTACGCTAAACTGGCCCCCCGCCGCGATCGGCGCCTGCCCCAGAATCATGTCCGAGGACTCCGACAGTACTTCCGCGCCGGAACGGCGCTCCTGGCTCGAACGCCTGAGCCTGGCCTTTTCCGGCGAACCGCAGACCCGCGAGGACCTCGTCGAGATCCTGCGCGACGCCCAGGCCAATGGCCTGGTTGGCGCCGACACCCTGAAGATGCTCGAGGGCGCGCTGGCCGTGTCCGAGCTGCAGGTCGGCGACATCATGATCCCGCGCTCGCAGATGGTGTCCCTGCCCGCCGACGAACCCTTCCTGGAACTGATGAAGATGGTGGTCGAGTCCGGCCACTCGCGCTTCCCGGTACATGGCGACGACAAGGACGACATCCTCGGCATCCTGCTGGCCAAGGACCTGCTGCGCGGCATCGTCGCCGACGGCGGCCCCGGCCAGGTGCGCGAAGTGTTGCGCCCAGCGGTGCTGATCCCGGAGTCGAAACGCCTGAACGTGCTGCTGAAGGAATTCCGCCTGTCGCGCAATCACATGGCGATCGTCGTCGACGAACATGGCGGCGTCGCCGGCCTGATCACCATCGAGGATGTGCTTGAACAGATCGTCGGCGAGATCGACGACGAGCACGACGATGCCGGCGACGAAGCGAAGATGATCGCCGCGCAGGCCGACGGCCAGTTCGCCGTCGATGCGCTCACGCCGATCAGCGATTTCAACGAGCAATTCGGTGCGCAGTTCCCCGACGACGAATACGACACCATCGGCGGCCTGATCAATGCTGCGATCGGCCACCTGCCGGAAGCCGGCGAAGAACTCACCATCGACCGCTTCCATTTCCGCGTCGGCCGCGCCGATCGCCGCCGCGTGCATTCCTTCGTCGTCAACGTGCATGCGCCTGATTGAATCGGCGCTGCTGGCGCTAATGCTTTCCGCTGGCGCCGGGCAGGCGGAATCGACGCCAGCCGCTGCAGCGCCGCTGGCAACCGTCACCGCGCCAGACATCGCAGCACCACGCATCGACGTAATCACGATGGCGCCGGGCGAGGAATTCTGGGAGCGCTTCGGCCACGATGCGATCGTCGTCACCGATCCGACCAGCGGCACGTCGACCTCGTACAACTTCGGTTTCTTCGATCCCTCCGAGCCGGGTTTCATCGGCAATTTCGTGCACGGAAAAATGCGCTACCAGCTGGTAGCGCTGCCGCTGGCCGAGGATCTCGCCGGTTACGAAGCGAAAGGTCGCGGCGTGATCGACCAGCGCATCGATCTCGATCCGGCACAGGCGACGGCACTGGCGAATGCGCTGGCGGAAAACGCCAAACCGGAAAACTCGCGCTACACCTACGATTATTTCCTCGCCAACTGTTCGACGCGTGTGCGCGACATGCTCGACACCGCGCTCGCTGGAAACCTCAAGGCGCAGCTGACCGGACGCTCGCAGGGCAACACCTACCGCAGCGAATCGGTGCGTCTGGCCTGGCCGGCGAAATGGATGGCGTTCGGCTTCCACGTCGGACTTTCCGGCGCCGCCGACAAACCGTTGTCGCGCTGGGACGAAGCCTTCATTCCGATGCGTTTGAGCGATTCGCTGCGCGAAAGCAAACGTGCCGATGGTCGACCGCTGGTCGCCGAAGAAACGATACTGCTGCCGCATCACCTGTCGCTGCCGCCGACGGAAATGCCGCGCTGGCGCGTGCCGGCGATGTTCATCGGCATCGCGCTGGCGCTGGTCACGCTCTGGATCGGCAAACGCCGGCCGCGCCTGCTCGCGGCGCTGGCGCTGCCGTTCTGGTTTTTCGCCGGCGTGCTGGGCGCGCTGATGCTGTTCATCTGGTTCGGCAGCGCGCATGTATTCGGCTACGGCAACGAGAATCTGTTGCTGCTCAGCCCATTGAGCTTGTTGCTGTTGCCGGGTGCGCTGGCGGTGCTGTTCGGCAAGCCGGCGCCGCCCTCGTTCCGTCTTCTGTTGTGGCTGCTGGCGGGTTCGGCGGCGATCGCCGGCTTCCTGAAATTCCTGCCGTCGCGGCCGCAGGAAAACGTCGAATGGGTGCTGTTGCTGCTACCCCTGCACTGGGCGCTGGCCCGGACCTTCGCGCCGAAACGCGCTTAAAGCTTGCGGCGCGCGGCAACGCTGGCCGATGATGCCGGGATGGATAGCGCCCAAGCCCCGCCGCAGTCATCGATGGTCCGCAACGTCGTCGCGTATTGCAGCGACGGCAAGCGCAAGACCGAGATCACCCTCGAACAGATCAGCGACGTGCTCGCGGTCGACGACGCCAGCTTCGTCTGGGTCGGTTTGTACGAACCCGACGAACCGCTGCTGCTGAAGATGCAGGAAGAATTCTGCCTGCATCCGCTCGCGGTTGAGGATGCGTTGAAAGCGCACCAGCGTCCGAAGATCGAACTCTACGGCGACTCGCTGTTCATGGTGCTGCACACCGCGCAGGTGGTCAGCGGCCACATCGAATTCGGCGAGACGCATATCTTCATCGGCCCGCGCTATCTGCTGACCGTGCGCCACGGCGCCTCGCTGACCTTCAGTCCGGCGCGCGAGCGCTGCGAGAAGAGCCCGAACCTGATGAAGCTCGGCCCGAGTTACGGCCTGTATTCCGTGCTCGATGCCGTGGTCGACAACTATTTCCCGATCGTCAACGAATTCCAGGAAGAGCTCAACGAACTCGAGAAGGACATCTTCGCCGAGGATTACCGCCGCGAGACCGTGCGCCGATTGTACGAACTCAAGCGCGACCTCACGCAGCTGCGTCTGGCGGCATCGCCGATGCAGGACATGCTCAACCAGCTGATGCAGTTCCACCCGACGCTGATACGCAAGGAAGTGCGCGTCTATCTGCGCGATGTGCACGACCATGTGGTGCGCGTGAACGAAGCTGTCGACACCATGCGCGAGATGCTGACCGCGGCGATGTCGGTGAACCTGTCGCTGGTGACGGTGGCGCAGGGCGAGATCGTCAAGCGCCTCGCCGGCTGGGCGTCCTTGCTGGCCGCGCCGACGCTGCTGACCAGCTGGTACGGCATGAATTTCCATCACATGCCCGAACTCGACGAGCCCTACGGCTACTTGGCGATGATCGCCATCACCCTGGGTATCTGCGTCGTCCTGTACTTCGCGCTGCGCCGCGCCAAATGGCTGTAAATGCGCCTCGGCGTTGACAATCTCGCGGGCATTGCGCAGTTTGTCGGGCCCTGCGCGACGTTGCGCGGGCCATGGTTCGGCCGCGTCGCCGCGGCCGTTCTTGAATTGCAAGGGACCCCGCGATGCGGCTGACGATCGGACTGGTGACATTCAACAACGAGCCCGATGAGCTGGCGGCGTTTTTCCGCTCGCTGGCGATGAGCAGCGCCGGCCCGGACTTCACGCCCGCGGACGTGACGGTGCTGGTGATCCACAACGGCGATCCGGTACCGTTGCCGGCAGGCGCGCCGGCGCGCGTGCTGCCCAGCGAAGGCAATGTCGGCTTCGCGCGCGCGGTCAACCGCCTCCTGCACGCGGGCTTCGAGGATCCGGGCGTCGATGCCGTGGTCTGCGCCAATCCCGACGGCGCTTTCCATGCCGATTGCCTGCGCGAACTCGCCAGCGTCGCCAGCCGCCACGCCGCCACCTTGGTCGAGGCGCGGCAATTTCCCGAAGAACATCCCAAGCTCTACGACCGCCGCACGCTGGACACGTCCTGGGCCTCGGGCGCCTGCCTGCTGGTGCCGCGGGCGGTGTACGCGGCGATCGGCGGCTTCGACGAAAATTTTTTCCTGTACATGGAAGACATCGATTATTCCTGGCGTGCACGCGCCGCCGGACTCAAGGTCAAGCTGGCGCCGAAGGCGCTGTTCTCGCATGACGTCGCCGGCCGGCCCGCCGATGCCCTGCGCCTGCGCTTCAACCTGGTCAGCCAGCGCTATTTCGCGCACAAATGGGGCAATCCCAGCCAACGCCAGCGCGTCGAGGCCGAGATGATGCGCCAGGGTTTCGCCGGCAGCATCGACGACCTGCCGGCCTTGCCGCCGGTGCCGGCCTTGCGCCAGGCCGACTACCTGGTCAGCGATTTCGTCAACGCAGCGCATTACGCGCCCGGTCGCTGGTGAGCGCCGCGATGAACGACGCGTTGCTCACCGACACACTCAGCGTCGTCGTCCGCTCGGCGTCGATCGCGCGTCTGCCGATGCTCGACGAAGCTCTGTTCTCGTTGGCCTGCCAACACTGGAAAAAACTCGACGTGGTGTTGGCATTGCAGGCACCCAGCGCGGAATTCCTCGCGGCGGCGCAGGCAACTCTGGCGCGGCAGCCCTGGCGCGATGGCGTCAGCCATCAGGTGCTCGCGGTGCCGGCGGCGCCGGGTTTCGATGCCCGTGCGCGCTTGCTGAGCGAAGGTGCCAAGGCCGCGCGCGGCGAATTCCTGGCGTTTCTCGACGACGACGACATCGTTTACCAGCGCGGTTACGAACGCCTGATCGCCCGCCTGCGTGCGCGTCCCGACGCCGTACTCGCGGTCGGTGGCACGCGCCTGGCTTTTCTCGACGCCCTCGATGATTACTACTTCATCCGGCGTAAACAGGATGGTTTTTTCGCCTGGGGTTCGCGCCGTTTCGATTTGTTCCGCGACAACTTCATTCCGATCCACAGCTACGTGCTGGCGCGCGCGCGCCTGCCCGCGGACGTGCTGCGTTTTTCCGACGAACACGTGCCGCTGGAGGATTACGAATTCCTGTTGCGCGCGGCCACCATCGGGCCTTTCGAAACCAGCGAGCGCCTGTTCCCGGTCGCCGAATATCGTATCCATCCGGGCAATACGATCTGGGATGGCGAAGCCACCGATACCGCCCACGATTCGGCGCTGGCGCGTGCGCGCACACTGATCGCGCGCGACCAGAAAGCACTGCGCATGACCATCACCCGTAGCGAATGGCAGGAATTGCAGGCGGCGCTGTCGCCGCCCCCGGCGCCGGCAGGGCAGCCTCTGGCAGCCATCGCAGCGCCTGAACACCGCTTCCTGCACCGGCGTGCCGATACCATCTACCGGTTGCTTGATCGCTACCCGCGATTGAGCAACGCCCTTGGCGCGATGGTCGCGCGCTTCCGCCGCGCCTGACGCGCCCCTTTGCTTCCGCTCATGTTCCGGATTTCCCCATGCACGTATTGATCACCGGCGGCGCCGGCTTCATCGGCTCCCATCTGTTGGACCACCATGTCGCCGCCGGCGATACGGTGACCGTCCTCGACGACCTGTCCACGGGTCACCTGCGCAATATCGAGGCACCGATCGCCGCGGGAGCCGTCGATTTCATCCGCGGCTGCGTCACCGACGCGGCCTTGGTCGCCAAGCACGTGGCCCGCGCCGACTGCGTCTATCACCTCGCGTCCGCCGTCGGCGTGCAGCGGGTGATGACGCAGCGCATCCGCACGCTCGAGGTCGCAGTCAACGGCACCCATGCGGTGCTCGAGGCGGCAGCGCGCGACGGAACGCCCGTGCTGATCGCTTCCACCTCCGAGGTCTACGGCAAGATCACCACGATGCCGCTGCGCGAGGACAACGACCCCTGCATCGGACCGTCGGAGATCGATCGCTGGGGCTATGCCTGCGCGAAACTCGTCGACGAGTTCATGGCGATCGCCTATTTCAAGGAGCGCGCCGTGCCGGTCGTGGTCGCGCGCCTGTTCAACACCATCGGCCCACGCCAGATCGGCCAGTACGGCATGGTGGTGCCGCGCTTCGTCGAAGCGGCGCTGGCCGGCCGCGACATCCAGGTGCATGGCAGCGGCGAGCAGTCGCGCTGCTTCACGCATGTGCACGATGTCGTGCGCAGCCTGTCGCTGCTGCTGGCCACGCCGGCGGCGTACGGCGCGGTGTTCAACATCGGCAGCAACGAAGAGATCAGCATCAACGACCTCGCCGCGCTGGTGAACGATGTCGTCGGCGCGAACGTGGCGGTGCAGCACATCAGCCATCGCGATGTCTTCGGCGATTCCTTCCAGGACATCGAACGTCGCGTGCCCGATTGCTCGCGCCTGGCGCGGATGATCGGCTACGCGCCATCGACGCCGCTGCGCCGGACCATCGCCGATGTCGCCGCCGCGATGCGCCCGACGCTCGCCCTCACCACCGCCTGACCCATCCCCTGCTCCGGAGCCCCGTCGTGATCCCGAACACCCCGCGTCTCGCCCTGCCCGCGCTGCTCACCCTGGCCGTGCTCGTCGCCGCCTGCCAACCCGAGGCTGCGCCGACACCCGCGCCGGCTGCCGCAGAACCCGCCGCCACGATCGCACCGACGCCGGCACCGACCCCGATGCCGGTGGTGAGCACGGTCAGCGCCGCCTTCGCCGTTACCGGCGACCACATCAATGCCAGCACCGGCACGCTGCCCAAGGACATCAAGGATTTCGCCGCCGGCGATACCGTCTATGCGCAGATCATGCTCGACGGCCACACCGCCAGCACCACCGTGGTCCTGCACTGGAAGGACGCGGCCGGCACCGAAATCCACAAGGCCGAAAAAGCCGCCGCGGTGGAAGGCCTGACGCCAGTGATTTTCGACTACCACCCGGACGCCGGCTGGGCGCCCGGCGCGTACTCGCTGGTGTTCGACATCGACGGCAAGCCGTCGTGGGAACTGGCTTTCAGCGTCCACTGAGCCCGCCCTGGCAGGCAGCCTGCCAGGCGCGCCTTCAGCGCCCCGGCTTGATCGGCGTCAAGGCCGCCGTGTCCTGCGGCGGCTAGCCTTCGGGCATGAACGCCATCCCGCCCTTCGATGCCGACCTGCTGCGCCGTTACGACGGCCCCGGTCCGCGCTACACCTCGTACCCGACCGCGCCGCAATTCAGCAGCGCGTTCGGCGAAAGCGACTTCCGCGAAGCCGCCAAACTCAGCAACGGCGATCCGATTCCGCGCCGCCTGTCGTTGTATGTGCACGTGCCGTTTTGTTTCAGCCCGTGTTTCTACTGCGGCTGCAACCGGGTGATCACCCGCGACCACTCCCGTGCCGACGTCTACCTGACGCGACTGGTCCGGGAAGTGGCGATGGTGGCGCCCTTGTTCGATCGCGATCGCGACGTGGTGCAGCTGCATCTGGGCGGCGGCACGCCAAACTTCCTCAATGCCAGCCAGCTGGGCGAAATGATGGAGAGCCTGAGCCGGCATTTCCATTTCAGCAGCTCGCCGAAACGCGATTTTTCCATCGAGCTCGATCCGCGCTGCGTCGGCAGCAGCGACATCGAAGCGCTGGCCTTCCTCGGCTTCAATCGCGCCAGCTTGGGCGTGCAGGATTTCGATCCGGTCGTGCAGGCGGCAGTCAATCGCATCCAGTCGGTGGAAGAAACCCTGGCGGTGATCGATGCCTGCCGCAAGCATGGCTTCCGCTCCGTCAACGTCGACCTGATCTATGGCCTGCCGGCGCAGACCGCCGCCGGTTTCGGGCGCACGCTCGATACCGTGATCGCCGCGCGACCGGACCGCCTGGCGGTGTACAGCTACGCGCACCTGCCACAATTGTTCCGCCCGCAGAAACAGATCGACGCGTCGCAGCTACCCGATCCGGAAGCGAAACTCGGCCTGCTGCAACTAGCGATCGAAAAGCTGTCGTTGGCCGGCTACCGCTACATCGGCATGGATCATTTCGCTCTGCCGGACGACGAGCTTTCGCTGGCGCAGGAACACGATGGCCTGCATCGCAACTTCATGGGTTACACCACGCACGCCGACTGCGACTTGATCGGCCTGGGCGTGAGTGCGATCAGCCACATCGGCGACAGCTACAGCCAGAATCCGCGCGACCTGCCCGCCTGGGAGGCCGCCATCGACAACGGCCGCCTGCCGGTCTGGCGCGGCATGATGCTGTGGGCCGACGACGTGCTGCGCGCCGATCTCATCCAGCAACTGATGTGCCGCAGCGAGATCGACATCGCCGCGCTGGAGGCACGCCACGGCATCCACTTCGCGACCTATTTCGAAGAGGACCTGCAGCGCCTGCAATCGCTCGCCGCCGACGGTCTGGTGACGATCGAAGCGACCCGGATCCGGGCCACGGCACGCGGACGCCTGCTGCTGCGTATCATCGCCGCATGCTTCGACCGCTACCTGCACCAGCCTCGCTCCGAACCGGCCCGCTTCTCGAAGATGATCTGAGCAGGGCCCCGGGAGTGATGCGATGAGCGATCCCGCCCTCGGCCGCCCGCGCGCGTCGGCGATCGCCGACGATGGCGATGCGCTGCGCTTTTGCAGCACTTGCGCGTTTTCCGCCGCCTGCCTGTCGCAGGGTTTCGACAAAGCTTCGCTCAACGACCTGCACGTGCTGGTCGAACACGTCGGCCCCTTCCATGAGGGCGAGCACCTGTTTCGCGAAGGCGACGCGTTCACCGCGATCGCCGCGGTGCGCGCCGGTACGGTGAAAACCTACGTGCTCGATCCCGCCGGGCAGGAACAGGTACTCGGCTTTTTCCTGCCGGGCGAAGTGATTGGCCTCAACGCGATTCACCACGCGCGCTATCCGTGCAATGCGGTGGCGCTGGACACGGTGATGCTGTGCCGGTTCTCGTTCCCGAAGATGGCCATGCTGGCGACGCGCCTTCCCGGCCTGCAGGCGCAGTTGTTCCGCCTGCTGTCGCAGGACATCGGCAAGGCGGCGTTGCTGGCCGGCGACTATTCCTCCGACCAGCGCTTGGCAGCATTCCTGGTGTCGCTGTCGCGCCGCCACGCCGAGCGCGGCTTTTCGCCCAGCCGTTTCCACCTGACGATGGCGCGCACCGACATGGCCAACTACCTGCGCCTGGCACCGGAAACCGTCAGCCGCGTGCTGCGCCGCTTCCAGGACGAAGGCCTGGTGCAGGTCGATCGTCGCGAACTGGAAATCGTCGATGCCGCGCGCCTGCAGGCACTGGCACGCGCGGTGCTGCGCGACTGAGCAGATCCGCGTCCGCGTCGCGCGCAATCGGGCGGACTTGATCTGGGTCAGGGCAACCCGCGGCGGCGGCGGCGAGCATGGCGTCATCCCCTTTGTGGAGAGGCGTCATGAGCCAAACGCGGAAATTGTGGCTGTGCCTGGCAGCCCTGCTTGCAACCACCTTCGCCGTCCTGCTGTGGATGGGCGGCGAGATCCATCGCCAGGCGCCTCCCATGCCCGAGCGCGTGGTCACGGCGAGCGGCACCACGCTCTACACCCGCGCCGACATCGAAACCGGCCGCATGGTCTGGCAAAGCTTCGGTGGCCAGCAGCTGGGTTCCATCTGGGGCCACGGCGCGCTGGTGGCGCCCGACTGGAGCGCCGACTGGCTGCACCGGGAAGCGGTCGCCTGGCTGGACCTGCGCGCACAACGGCAATTCGGCGTGGCGTTCGCGCAGCTCGATGCCGGCACGCAGGCGAAACTGCAGGCCGAGCTTAAGCCCGACATCCGTCGCAACGGCTACGACTCGCGCAGCGGCACGCTGACGATCGCCGATGAACGCGCCGAGGCGATGGCGCAAGTCGCCGCGCATTACGAAAGTCTCTTCAGCAACGACCCGGCGACCGCCGCCCTGCGCGAAACCTATGCGATGAAGGACGGCACCGTCGACAGCGACGAGCATCGGCGGCAGCTGACCGGCTTCTTTTTCTGGACAGCATGGGCGACGGTGGCGAACCGCCCCGACGGCTCAACCTCGTATACCAACAACTGGCCGTATGAGCCGCTGGTAGGCAATGGACCGACACCCAGTGCCTTCCTGTGGACGGTGTTCAGCGTGCTCTTCATGCTCGCCGGCATCGGATTGCTCGGCTGGCACTACGCCGTCTACCACGGCAAGGACATCGCGCCGACGCCGCCGGCCAACGACCCGTTGCGCGGCATCACGATCTCGCCGTCAATGAAAGCGACGGCGAAATATTTCTGGCTGGTGCTGGCCTTGTTCCTGGTGCAGATCCTGCTGGGCGCGACGACGGCGCATTTCCAGGTCGAGGGCCGCGAGTTCTACGGCTTCAAGCTCGCCGAAATCCTTCCCTATTCGCTGACGCGCAGTTGGCACACGCAATTGGCTGTGCTCTGGATCGCCACCGCCTGGCTGGGCACCGGGCTGTACATCGCACCGGCGATTTCCGGTCATGAGCCGAAATGGCAGCGCGCGGGCGTCAACTTCCTTTTTGGCTGCCTGGTGCTGATCGTGGTCGGTGCGTTCACCGGGCAATGGTTCGCGGTGATGCAAAAGCTTGGTCTTGCGAACAATTTCTGGTTCGGTCACCAGGGCTGGGAATACGTCGACATCGGTCGCTTCTGGCAGGCCTTCCTGTTCGTCGGCCTGATGCTCTGGCTGCTGCTGATGGGTCGGGCACTTTGGCCGGCGCTGGTGCGCAAGGACGAGATGTCCTCGATCGTCGGCCTGTTGTTCCTGTCGACAATCGCGATTGGCCTGTTCTACGCCGCCGGCCTGATGTGGGGCGAGCACACGCACCTGTCAATGGTCGAGTACTGGCGCTGGTGGGTCGTGCATCTCTGGGTGGAAGGATTCTTCGAGGTATTCGCAGTCGCGGTGATGTCCTTCCTGTTCGTCAAGCTGGGACTGGTGCGCGGGCGCACGGCGACGGTGAACGTGCTGTTCGCGACGGTCGTGTTCATGGCGGGCGGCGTGCTCGGTACGTTCCACCATCTCTACTTCACCGGCACCACGACGGCGGTTGTGGCGCTGGGCGCATCGTTCTCGGCGCTGGAAGTGGTGCCGCTGGCCTTCATCGGCATGGAAGCCTACGAAACCTGGAACCACAGCCAGGCGACACCGTGGATGGCACGCTATCGCTGGCCGATCATGTTCTTCATCGCGGTCTCGTTCTGGAACCTGGTCGGCGCCGGGCTGTTCGGTTTCCTGATCAACACGCCGCTCGCGCTTTACTACATGCAGGGACTCAACCTGACGGCGCTGCACGGCCACACCGCGCTGATGGGCGTGTACGGCATGCTCGGCATCGGCCTGATGCTGTTTTGCGTACGCGGCTTGCTGCCCGACGTGCATTGGCAGGACAAGCCGCTGCGGATCAGCTTCTGGACCTTGAATGCCGGCCTGTCGATGATGGCGCTGTTCACCCTGTTGCCGCTCGGCCTGTTGCAGCTCAACGCCGTGCTCGAACATGGCTACTGGTATGCGCGCTCGGCGGAATTCATGGGCCGGCCGATCATCGATGTGCTGGTATGGATGCGCGTGCCCGGCGACACGGTGTTCGCGGCGGGTGCGCTGACGCTGTCGTGGTTCGTGCTGCGCCTGTGGCTGGCGCCACGCCGCCAGTCCGAGGCACTGGGTGCGGCGCTGCCGGAAACCTGAGGATGTCGTCGCAAGACCGTCGCGGCGTCGCACTCGTTGCGATGCCGCGCCGCCTGCAGCTATCGACCGGGAAGCAGTGACAATGGATTCACCTTTGCGCGTCGACAGCACCACGTTTTCGCCGCGCCTGCTGGCGGCGGCGCCGCACCGACTGCTGTTCTTCGTCGGCGCCGGAAATGTCCTGCTCGCCATGGCGTGGTGGACGCTGTGGCTGGTCAACGCGCGCTGGCCGCAGTTCGCGATGCCGCAACCGGCGATCCCCGCGGGCTGGATGCATGCGCTGGTGATGCAATACCAGGTGTTGCCGCCTTTCATCTTCGGCTTCCTGATGACCGTGTTTCCGCGCTGGATGTCGCTGCCGGCGCTGGTGCGCTGGCATTACGTGCCGGTCGGCTTCGGCCTGCTCGGCGGACAACTGCTGACCCTGGTCGGGCTCTGGGGTATTCCATCCTGCCTTTATCTGGGCTTGCTGCTCACCTTCACCGGCTGGCTGGTTGGTCTGGTCATCCTGTTGTCGCTGCTGTGGCAGGAAAGCAAAACCACCTGGCATGCGATCAGCGCCGCGGCGGCGCTGTTTTTCGGACTGATCGGCCTCGGCCTGGTGTTCGCCTATCTGTTCACCGGCAATCCCCGCCTGATGTTCGCGGCGATCAAGTTCGCCGCGTTCGGATTCCTGCTGCCGGTCTACTTCACCGTGAACCACCGGATGATCCCGTTCTTCGCCAGCGTCGCGCTGCCGGACTACCGCCCGTTCAAACCGATGCCGGCGCTGGCGCTGTTCTGGTTTCTGACGCTCGCGCACCTGGGCCTGGAGCTGGTGCACGGTTACGCGTGGCTGTGGCTGTGCGATCTGCCGATGGCGGCGCTGTGCCTGTTCCTGCTCGTGCGCTGGTGGCCGCGCAGCGCGACGATGCCGGCGTTGCTGCGCGTGCTGCTGCTTGGCTTCGCCTGGCTGCCGGTCGCGTTCGCGATGTACGCGGGGCAAAGCCTGTGGTTCGCCGCGACCGACCAATACCTGTTCGGACGCGCGCCGGCACACGCGCTGTTCATCGGCTACTTCGGCAGCCTGCTGGTGGCGATGGTTACCCGCGTCACGCAGGGACACTCGGGCCGCGTGCTGGAATTGGGACCGACAGCAACGTTCGCCTTCGTGCTGGTGCAGGCGGTCGCGTTGCTGCGCATCGTCGCCGAGGTGCGCGTCGATGCGCTCGCCTGGCAGGCCGTCGCAGGCATCTTCTGGCTGGTTGCCTTCACGCCCTGGGTGCTGCGTTCGCTGGCGATCTATCTGCGCCCGCGCGCGGACGGCAAACCGGACTGAACGGATGATCGAGTACTACCTGCAGATCAAGTGGATCCATATCGCCGCCGTGATCGCCAGCGGCGGCCTGTTCTTCCTGCGCGGCCTGCTTGTGCTCGCCGGCAGGCGCTGGGCGATGGCGCTGCCGCTGCGCCTGCTCAGCTACGGCATCGACAGCGTGCTGCTGACTGCGGCGCTGATGCTGGCGACGATCCTGCACCAGGCGCCGTTCGTCGATGCCTGGCTGACCACCAAGGTCTGCCTGCTGGCGGTGTACGTGGTACTGGGCTCGATCGCGCTCAAACGCGGTCGCAGTCCGCGCCAGCGCGCCCTGGCGTTTGCCGCAGCCTTGCTGGTCTACGGCTTCATCATCAGCGTGGCCGTGGCCCACCATCCTGCGGGAATCTTCCGGCTGCTGGCGTCCTGACCGCTGCAATTGATGCAGATCAATGCGTCGCGCCCGTCGACGGCGCAACGTGGCCGAAAAGATCGTCTGACATTGCTACCCGGGGAGATCACATGAAACGCCACGCCACCGTCTCGCTGCTCGCGGCCGTCGTCCTCCTGGCGGGTTGCCAGGCAAAGGCACCGCTTCCGGAAACCAAAATACCGGCCGATACCGGCGGCTCGGCGGCGGGCGACTTCGGTCCGCCGCAGGGCGAACCGATCCACGCGGTACTGACCTCGCCGCCGCTGGTGCCGCCAGCGACGCATCGCCACACGCCCGCGAAAGTGATCGTCGAACTGGAAGTGCGTGAAGTCGAGAAGGAAATTTCCGAAGGCGTGAAATACACCTTCTGGACCTTCGGCGGCACGGTGCCGGGCAGCTTCATCCGCGTGCGCCAGGGCGACACGGTGGAGTTCCATCTCAAGAACCATCCCGACTCGAAGATGCCGCACAACATCGACCTGCATGCCGTCACCGGTCCGGGCGGCGGCGCGGCATCGAGCTTCACCGCGCCCGGGCACGCTTCGCAGTTCACCTTCAAGGCGCTCAATGCCGGACTGTTCGTCTATCACTGCGCGACCGCCCCGGTCGGCATGCACGTCGCCAACGGCATGTACGGGTTGATCCTGGTCGAACCGCCGCAGGGGCTACCGGACGTCGACCGCGAGTACTACGTGATGCAGGGCGATTTCTACACCGTGGGCAAGTACCGCGAGAAAGGCGCGCAACCGTTCGACATGCAGAAGGCGATCGACGAGAACCCGACCTACGTGCTGTTCAACGGCTCGGAAGGATCGCTGCTCGGCGACAAGGCGCTGCAGGCCAAGGTCGGCGAGACCGTGCGCTTGTACGTCGGCAATGGCGGCCCCAACCTCACGTCCAGCTTCCATGTGATCGGCGAGATCTTCGACAAGGTCTGGACCGAAGGCGGCACGCATTTCCAGGAAAACGTGCAGACGACCCTGGTGCCCGCCGGCGGTTCGGCGATCGTCGAATTCCATACCGAAATCCCCGGCACTGGCGTCATCGTCGACCATTCGCTGTTCCGCGCCTTCAACAAGGGCGCGCTCGGCATGATCAAGATCGAAGGGCCGGAGAACAAGGCGGTGTATTCGGGCAAGGAAGTCGACAGCGTCTACCTCGGCGACAAGGCGGTCAGTGCCGCGCCCGTAGCGGCGGCAGCCACCGCCAATGCCGCCGGCGCGCTCACGCTGGAACAGCAGGTGCAGGCCGGCGGCGCCCTGTTCAACGGCACCTGCTCGGTATGCCACCAGCCCACCGGCACCGGCATCCCGAACGTGTTCCCGCCGCTGGCGAAATCGGATTTCCTCGCCGCCGATACCCACCGCGCGCTCGGCATCGTGCTCAACGGTTTCTCCGGGCCGGTCACGGTGAACGGCAACAACTTCAATTCGGTGATGCCGCCGATGAGCCAGCTCAATGACGACGAGGTGGCCAACATCCTCACCTTCGTGCTCAACAGCTGGGGCAACAAGGGTGGTCGCGTCAGCGCCGCCGATGTTGCCCGCGTCCGCGCCAGCACGCCGCGGCCGCAGGGCGCGGCGCATTGACGATGCGTCGCTTCGCACCCGCGCTGCTGTTGCTGTTGGCGGTCGTGGCGCGGGCCGATGGCGGTTATGTGCGCATTCCCGCCGGCGAATACAAATCGGTGATCCGCTACGAAGACGGCAACGGCAAACGCCAGGTACCGGCATTCGCGATGATGAAGCGGCCGGTGACCAATGGCGAATTCCTCGCGTTCGTGCGCCGCCATCCGGAATGGCGGCGCGATCGCGTGCCGTCGATATTCGCCGAGCGCGGCCACTACCTCGCGCACTGGTCGGCGCCCTTGCAACCGGGCGCCACGGCATTGCCGCAGCAAGCGGTCACCGAGGTGAGCTGGTTCGCCGCCACGGCGTTCTGCGAAGCGCAGAACGCGCGCCTGCCGACCTGGGCGGAATGGGAATACACCTCCGCGGCCGACGCCACGCGCCGCGATGCGCGCGCCGACCCGCAATGGCGCGAAGCAATCCTGGGCTGGTATGCGCGCCCGGCGAACGCACCGATGTCGCCGGTCGGAAAATCCCCGGCGAACGTCTACGGCGTGCAGGACCTGCATGGCCTGATCTGGGAATGGACACAGGACTATGCGGCGATGCTGGTGTCCGGCGACAACCGCACGCAATCGGATCCGGACCTGGCGAAATTCTGCGGCGCCGGCGCGTTGTCGATGGACGACCGGGAAAATTACGCCGTGTTGATGCGCGTGGCGATGCTGTCCTCGCTCGAAGCGGTCAACAGTACCTCCAGCCTCGGATTCCGCTGCGCCCGCGACCTGCCTTGAAGGATCTTCGATGAAACGCGCCTGCCTTTTTTCCCTGTTGCTCATTCCTGTGCTCGCATTCGCAGCCGCACCTTTGCCGCCGGATTCGATACTGCAATCGTCGGGCCAGTACACCCGCCAGGACGGGCGCAATTTCCATCTCGCCGACCGCCGCGGTAGCGTGCAGGTGGTCGGCATGTTCTACAGCTCCTGTCCCTATATGTGCCCGCTGCTGATCGACACGGGTCTCGGCGTCGATCACGCGCTTGCACCGGGCGAGCTCGCGCGCCTGCAGGTGATGCTGGTCAGCATCGATCCGGCCCGCGACACGCCGGCGGCGCTCGCAGCCCTGGCGAAGAAGCGTCACCTCGACGGCAGCCGCTGGACGCTGGCACGCACCGACGAAGACAGCGTGCGCAAGCTCGCGGCACTGCTCGGCGTGCGCTATCGCCGCCTCGCCAACGGCGACTTCAATCACACCAGCCGCTTGCTGCTGCTCGATGCCGAAGGCCGCATCGTCGCGCAGACGGAGAAGATGGGGGCCGCGCCCGATCCGGCCTTCCTCGCTGCCGTGCACAAGGCGCTGGCACAGCCCGGACGATGACGCAGGCGGCGGCCCGCCGATACTGTTCGCTCAGTAGGTGTATTCGACGCTCAACCAGCGCTTGCCGACATCGGCACCGACATTGCCCGCACGAAACTGCGCCAGCTTGAGCATGCCGTTCCAATGCGGCGCGAAAGCCCATGACACCGAGGCATCGCATTCATTGCCGTAGTCGATGCGGGCATGGTCGGAGCGGAATTCGTGCCAGACCAGATTCGTCGTCACCTTGCCGCGCTTGTAGCTCCAGCCAATGCTGCGATCCTGCAGGCCGTTGGCCGGCGTGGTGAGGAAACGATCGTCCCAGCCATTGAACGCATGCAAGGTCGCAAGCGGCGTCTGGAACGCGTAGCTGCCATCGCCGCCGAGCACTTCCCTGCCTATTTTCAGACTGTTTCCCCGCCAGACGAGACCCGCCTCGAGCAAGGAATAGCGCGCGCCGATCACGCTGCTGCCATGCGCATAGCGACCCTGGTGGGCCAGTTCGGCCGCGAGCGTCCAACCCAGCGCAGCGACGTCGTTGTTCGCGGGGAAATTACCGGCGGCGACATAGCGCAGACCCAGGTCGCGGTGCGACGTGAGCGGCAGGCTGCGGTTTTCGATGAAATAGCCGTAGCCGGTGAGGGTTCCCGGCCCGAGCGCATGCGCGACGCTCAGCAGATGCGCGTCCAGCTGCCAGCGCGCCAGGTTGGCGTTGCCATTGTCGGCGCCGAACACGCGTTGCACGCGACCGAGCCAGCTGTAACGCAGGCTGAGTCCATTGGCGAAACGATGCTGCGCATCGAGGGCATCGAAGGTCTGTTCGTTCTGTCGCCAGCCGCTGTTGCCGATGAAGCGCTGGTTGTCGTACTGCAGCCGTTGCCGACCGAGGCGCAGGTGCGATGCCGACGAGGGCGCATAGTCCAGGTAGGCCTGGTTGATCTCGGCGTTGTCGGGGTCGCTGATGGCGGGATAGGCGGTGCGCCCGTTGTCGCTGCTGTTGTAGCGCTCGCCGCCAAGATGGGTGGTGCCCTCGAACTCGACAACGCCGCTCCAACCGGAGCGCTGCGCCGTGCGATATCCCAGGCGCAGGCGCAGCGTCGCGGCGTCGGCGCGGCGGGCGAAGAAATCGTCGTCGACCTCTTCCCAACGCAGGCGGGTATCAAACAACAGCTTTGCCGGCGCCGGCTTCGCTGGCAGCGGCGCCGCCTGCGCCTGCGCGCGATGACTCGCAAGGCCTCCGCCTGCCAGCAACAACATGCACAACGTGTGTCGTGTCTTCATGGCCATGACTTGCTCCC
>NZ_DATGBO010000022.1:0-7361 GCF_035312645.1 Arenimonas sp. | reverse complement strand
GACTTCGAACAATTCGCCCGGCGTGAGGATGGCGTATGCGCAGAACGACATGCTGCGCGGCGTTTCGTTGTCGGCCATGCCGTGCTTGGCCTTGAACCACTGCCGGTCGGTATCGATCAGCGTGATCGTCGCCATCGGCGTTGCGCAGATGACGCTGGCCAGGCGCGCGATGTCGTCGTAAACCGCTTCCGGCAGCGTGTCGAGCAATTGCAGCTCGTCGAGTTCGGCGAGACGCTCGGCTTCGTTGTGCGGCTGCGGTCCGGACTGCATGCGGGGCCTCCGATCGGTCATCACTGGCATCTTCGCCCCGAATCCACGGCAAGGCGTGGATTCGGGGTGAACGTATCGTGCGCCCGCCAGGATGTGCGGCTCAGGGTGCGATCAGATCTGCCAGGCGGAATTCGTGTGGATCGCGATAAATCAGGCTGCGCCAGGCGCTGCTGCGCTGGAACGGTTTCCATTTTCCTTCCGGTTGCGCCAGACGATCGGCGATCGCCCAGAGCACCGCCGGATTCGCGCCCATGCCCAAGTGCGTGGCGCTGACCTCGATGTTTTCGGCGATGCGCGTTTCCTGCGCCAGACTCATGCGCCAGTTCACGATGCCGTCGGTCTTGCTCATGATCGAGGTGGTCGGCACGCTGGGTTTGCCGTCGACCAATTCCATCAGGCGTGGATCGTCGTGACGGAAGCCGCTGACCAATTCGAAAATGCGCCAGACATTGGTGCCTTTCGGATGCCCGGTGAGCGGCGAGCCGAGTGTGATCACCTGGCGGATGCGCTCGGGCATGCGCAGTGCCAGCGCATTGGCCATCGCGCCGCCCAGCGACCAGCCGACCAGGCTGACCTTCTGTCCGTGCTTGTCCTGCAGCAGCCGGACCTTGTCGACCAGGCCCTTGATGACGTGATCGCGCGGGCCGAAATTCGGGCCGAGTTCCCAGGGGTACGCGGCATAGCCGAGATGGCTGAGGAAGCGACGCAGCGGCCACGTGCTGTTGTCGCCGGCGACCAGCCCGGGCAGCACCAGCACCGGATGGCCATCGCCGCGCGGCGCAGTTTTCAGCCAGGGCCACGCGAGCGCATACGACGCCCACTCGAACATCGCACGACCTTCCATGGCGAGCAGCAGCGGTGAGGGTGGTTTCATCGTTTCGTGGGTCTGGGGGCGCTTGCGCGCGGGGGTCTTGCGCTTCATTCGGGGAGGCGTTCGCTCAATTCGGTCAGTGCAGCAGCTATCGCTTTGGCGACGATGTCGGGCCGGGACACGATGTCCTTGCAGCAGGTCAGCCCGAACTCTAACTGGCCGGCATAGCTTTGAACCGTGATGTTGATCGCGAGTCCGTGCGTGACGATCGATACCGGATAGTAGTGCTGCAGCTTCGCGCCGGCCAGATACAGCGGGATCGGCGGCCCGGGCACGTTGGAAATGGCGACATTGGCCAGCGGCGGCAGGCGTTCAGCGATGCGCCCGCGCGCCCACAGCCGTGACAGGCCTGCGGCCCAGATCGGCGCGGCGAGGCCGGGGAAATCGGTCGGGATCAGGTCCTTGAACGCAGCGATGCGGCGCTTGATCTGCGCGGTCGAGGCGTGGATCGCCTGCAGGCGTTCGAGCGGATCGGCGATGTCAGTGGCCAGCGCGCACTGCACCATCGACACCTGATTGTTGGCGTCCTGGTTGCCGGCTTCGCGCAGCGACACAGGCATCGCCGCGATCAGTGATTTTTTCGGCAGCTCGCCGACTTTCAGCAACAGTCCGCGCAAGGCGCCGGCGCAGACCGCCATCACGACATCGTTGAGGCTGACGCCGAAGCCGCGTGCAACGCGCTTGACCTCGTCGATCGGCAACGACACCGCAGCGTAGCTGCGCTCCGGGCCGATCTGCTGGTTGAACACGGTGCGCGGCGCCAGCAGCACGTTTTCGCGCAGGCTGCCGATCATGCCCACGGCCTGTTTCCAGTCGCCAGCGAGCTTGAGCGTAGCGGGCAGGGCGCGGAGGAGATTCGAGAACTGGCGTACCGAGGATCTTGTGGCGGCCTTGGCCAAGTCACGTTGGCGCAGGCGGGCAACAGGGGCGGCAGGCTCGGCCTTCGCGGCACGCGCCTTTGGCTTCGCTTCGATGTCGAGCAAGGCCTGCGCGAGAGCGATGCCGCCTTGGCCATCGAGCAGTGCGTGGTGAATTTTCGAATACAGCGCGACGATGCCGGGCGCGACATTGTCGATCACCACGAACTGCCACATCGGGCGATCGCGGGCGAGCATTTCCGAATGCAGCTTGCCGACCAGACTCATCAGCTTGGCGTGGCCGCCGCTGCCGGCGAGCCGGCGCTTTTTCACCTGCGCGGCGAGGTCGATCTCCGTCGCTTCGCTCCACATCGGATGGCCGAGTGTGAGCGGGGCTTCGTGCAGCACCCGGCGCAATGCCGGTGCGCGCGGCAGGCGTTCGGTCAGATGCTTCACCAGGGCGCTGTGAAAATCGTAGCCGCGGCGCTTGGGCACCTCGATCAGCATCACGCTGCCGACGTGCATCGGCGTGCCTGCGGCCTCAAGGTAGAGGAAGGCGGCATCGAGGCCGCTGAGCGGTTTGAGTCGCTTCGCCATGGCCCGACGATACGCCTGATCAACGCCCCTTGAATACCGCCTGGCGGCGTTCGATAGAGAGTTTCGTGGTCATCAGGTTTTCTTTTTCGTAGGAGCGACGCAAGTCGCGACTTTTCTTGGCGGTGTTGGGGAATCGCGACTTGCGTCGCTCCTACATTCGTAGCGGTCAGAAGTTTTCGGCGCGCATCGCCAGCGTGGTGTCGTCGAGGCTGCGCAACAATGCGGCAAGCGGGTCGATGATCGGCAATTCGTGGCGGAAGAAGAAACGGCAGGCGGCGAGTTTTCCGTCGTAGAAATCGCGATCGGCATCGCTGGCATCGACGAGGGCATTTTGCGCGATCAGCGCCTGCCGCAGCCACATCCACGCGACCAGGCTGTGGCCCATCACCGTCATGTAATGCGAGGCGTTGGCGAGACCAAGGCGCGTGCGTCCGTCGCCGAGACAGGCCGCCAGCACTTTGGTGGTGCCGGCGATGGTGGACACCGCGCGCGCGAGCGTATCGGCGAATTCGCGCAGCGCAGGTACGGCCGCTGCCTGCTCTGCTGTCATCCGCATGTCGGCGAGCACGAGTTTGAGCGCGGCGCCATCGGCCATCACCACCTTGCGGCCGAGCAGATCGATGCCCTGGATGCCGTTCGCGCCTTCATGGATCGGATTGAGGCGGTTGTCGCGCCAGAATTGTTCCACCGGATATTCGCGCGTGTAGCCGTAGCCGCCGAGTATCTGGATGGCGAGGTCGTTGGCTTTCGTGCACCACTCGCCCGACCATGCCTTGATCACCGGCGTGAGCAGTTCGAGTTTCAGCGCTGCTTCCTCACGCTGCTTCGCATCCGGATGTTGCGCCTGTCGATCGATCAACGTGCCGCCGTGGATCGCCAGCGCGAATGCGCCTTCGCTGTAGCACTTCTGTTGCAGCAGCATGCGTTTGACGTCGGCGTGCTCGATCAGCGCGACGGCAGGCGAAGCCGGATCCTTCTGGTCGGGATGGCGGCCCTGGCGGCGCTCCTTCGCGTACTGCAGCGAATACAGATAGCCGGCGGTGGCCTGCATGATCGCGCCCATGCCGACGCCGATACGCGCCTCGTTCATCATGTGGAACATCTGTGCAAGGCCGTGATGCGGCCTGCCGATGAGGTGTCCGACGCATTCGCCGTGTTCGCCGAATTTCAGGAAGGTGTTGACGATGCCGCGCTGGCCGAGCTTGTGGTTGATGCCGGCGAGCTGCACATCGTTGCGCGCGCCAAGTGAGCCGTCGGCGTTGACGTGGAATTTCGGCACGATGAACAGGCTGATGCCTTTCACGCCAGGCGCGCCACCGGGAATTTTCGCCAGCACGAGATGGATGATGTTTTCCGACAGCTCGTGGTCGCCACCGGAAATCCACATCTTCTGGCCGGTGATGCGATAGCTGCCGTCGACGGCCAATTCGGCGCGCGTGCCGATGTCGGAAAGGGACGAGCCGGCCTGCGGTTCGCTCAGGCACATCGTGCCGAAGTAGCGGCCGTCGAGTAGGGGGTGGCGATAAAGTTTTTTCTGTTCTTCGCTGCCATGCGCCGCGAGCAGGTTGGCGACGCCGCGGGCGAGCAGGCTGTAGCCGGTAGTCGAGACGTTGGCGGCGAGAAACATCGCGTCACTGAGCAGCGCCAATGTGTACGGCAGTTGCAATCCGCCTTCTTCCTCGTCGCCGAGCAAGGCCATGAAGCCGGCTTCGGCGTAGGCATCGAGCGCGGCCTTGACTGCGGGAATGATTTTTACGCGGCCGTCGACGAGGTGCGGTTCGTCGACATCGGAAGCGCGGTTGTGCGGCGCGTATTTTTCCAGCGCGAGTCGGTGCGAGAGGTCGAGGATGGACCGGAACGTGTCGAGGCTGTGGTCGCGGAATCGCGGGTAATCGAGCAATGCCGACAACGGAAACAATTCGTCGGTGACGAAACGGAGTTGTCGCGGGTCGATCAGGAGGGGGTTCATGCGTGCGTCGGCGGAAAACGTCAGCCGGAACAGTACACGCCGATGCCGCCGGGGCGAAACTTACAGGTCTTGCTGGTAGCGCACGTACGGGACGCGGCCTTCCTCAGTGGTGCCATCGGCGCTCGCGTCGGGCAGACCGAACGGATTCTTGCCGCGTGTCACGATGTTGTCGGCACCAACGGA
Organism: Arenimonas sp.; assembly: GCF_035312645.1. Lineage (GTDB taxonomy): Bacteria > Pseudomonadota > Gammaproteobacteria > Xanthomonadales > Xanthomonadaceae > Arenimonas. The sequence goes on along the minus strand of NZ_DATGBO010000022.1, from coordinate 2,614 downwards.
AAGCTTTGCGCGCCAGGGCGTACGCCAAGTGACGCCGGCGCCGACGGTGCTGAAGCGATTGGGTTGGCCGGGGACTTCAATCATCTGGCCGGTGATCTCGCCGCCGATGCTGCCGCGACCGCCACCGACGGTGAAGCTGCCGGTATTCCAGCCGGCGGGCAGGCCGCCGGGGAGGTCGGCCGTGGGGATCAGACGGACGCGGGCGAGGGTGCCGCCGATCTTGACCCAGCTCTGGCTGCCGATCGAAATCTGGCTGACGAGACTGGCGTTGCGCTCATCGAGGTTGGCAGTGGTGCCGCCGAGCAAGGAACTGAGCAGTCGGCGATCGGCAGAAAGGCCGCCGATCAGTGCGGTGTTGCCGTCGACGAAGTCCTTGCCCAGACCGAGACTGGCGGTGAGCTGCGTATTGGCGCGTTGCGCCTGGACCAGGCCCTTGATCGCGGTGCGGCCGCCAAGCAAGGCGCTGCTTGGACTGCCGAAGTTGGCGAGCAGGCAATGACCGGCGAGCGCGCCGGCGCTATCGAAACCACCGGGGTTGTTGCACAGGATGCCCAGGCCTGGATTGGCATCCAGAGACAGGCCGGCCCGCAATTGCAGGCCGTTGTTGAAGAGGTAGGTATTGCCGACCAGGTTGTTGGCGGCGGGTTTGATGATGCGCTGGGCGGGGAGCTGCGGCATCGTCGAGGGTTCGATCAGCAGCAGGCCTGCGATTTCGCCATTTTCGTAGTTGATCACCGGCAATACGGTGGTATTGCGATTCGGTCCTACGAGCGGGTTGAGCGGCGCCGTCTGGGCGTGCGCCAGCGTCGCCGAAAAGGCGAGAACCAGGCAGGCAAGCAGACGAATTCTCACGGAGGCAATTCCCTTATGAGGTGGCCGGACCCTAAGGAGCCCAACCGGACCGACAAAGTTCCCGAAGACACTATAACGATTTACATTAATTTAACCAGACCCTGGGCAAGGCTTTGCCCGACCTGGTTCAGGGCTACTGCAGCCTTTCCGAGCCGGGCGCGCTGGCTGGCGGGGCGTGAAAGAGGGCGGCGACCTCGTCCCGGCTGAATAGGTAGGCCTGGCCGCAGAAGTCGCAATGCACCTCGCTGCGGCCGTTTTCGGCCCCTGCCAGCGCCTCCTCGATGCCGAGGCTGCGCAGCATGTCCTCGACCCGGCCGCGTGAGCAGGAACAGGCGAACGCCAGTTCGCGCTGGCCCAGGATCCGCACGCCTTCCTCGTGGAAAAGGCGCCAGAGCAGGCTTTCGACCGGCACCGCCAGCAGTTCGGCCGCGCCCAGGGTGTCGAACAGGGCGCTGCAGCGCGCCCAGCCGTCGCCGTCGCCGGCGGTCTGGGGCAGCTGCTGCAGCATCACGGCTGCGGCGCGGTCGCCGTCACTGGCCAGCAACAGACGGGTGGGCAGCTGTTCGGATTGGCTGAAATAGGCTTCGAAGGCCTCACTCAGGCGCTCCGCATCGAGGCTGACCAAACCCTGGTAACGCATCATTTCCCGGCCGCCGGGCGGCAGGTTTTCGATGGTGATAGCCATCAACGAGCCCTCGCCGAACGCGCGCGGCGTCAACGGCGCGGGCAGCGGATCGGCGTATTGCGCGATGCCGCGCAAGGTCCCGCCGGCCGTGCATTCGGCAAACAGCGTACGCAACGCGCCGGTGCCGCGCAGTTGCACGCTCAGGCGGCCATCGACCTTCACGTGGCCGGTGAACAGCGCCGCCGCAGCACAGGTTTCGCCCAGGCAGTTCGCCACTGCGGCGGGATACGGGGTGCGCGCCTGGATTTCCTGCCAGGTGTCGTCGAGATGGACCAGCACGCCACGCACGCCGGAGCGCTCGAGCAGGAATCGGGTCAGTGTGTCGCGGTCGATGATCGGGCTTTCGGACATGGTGGGCTCGCAGCAGGAATCCGGATTGCCGGCCGGACGCGCCGGGCCGTTATGCTCGGGCTCCGGCGACAGAGGACATCGATATGGTAACTCCCGCTCCCCTGATCAAGGCCGCCGCGCTCGCAGCCTGTCTATGCGCGCTTGTCGCATGGGCATCGCGCGCGGTGGCATCCGATGATTTCGAAAACCTCGTTGCCGCAGAAAAAGCCTTCGCCGCCGACGTCGCCGCGCACGGCATGCGCGCCGGTTTCCTCACTGCGCTGGCCGACGACAGCGTGGTCTTCGAGCCTGGGCCGGTTTCGGGCAAGGCGCTCTGGCAATCGCGACCGGAGGTGGACGGCAAGTTCGAATGGGCGCCGGACGTCGCGGAAGTCGCGGTCGGTGGTGATCTCGCCTACACCAGCGGCCCTTGGCGGTTCACGCCGGCGGGGGCCGACAAGCCAGGTTCTTTCGGCCACTACCTGATGATCTGGCGCAAGGACGCCGACGGAAGCTGGAAAGTGGCGATCCACCAGAGCGTGCGCCACGACGAAATGCCCCTGCCCGAGAAAGCGGCGCGGCGCGGTGGGCTCAGTGCCGGCGCGGCGCCGCCGTGGCCGGTGGGTGTGGGGGAATTGCGCAAGGCCGACATGCTGCCGGCGGGGCTGCTCAATACCGGTCTGGTCTCCGCCGATTTTCTGCGGCTGCGCGACAATCGCATTCCGGACGGTCGCGCCGAAGGCGTGG
>NZ_DATGBO010000021.1:0-4391 GCF_035312645.1 Arenimonas sp. | reverse complement strand
TCGCATCGGGATGCTTGCGCACTTCGTCAACGCGCAGCTTCGTGCTGCGGATGGTGAAGATCAGCATCCGCTGTTCCATCGTTACTTTCTCGAGCATCAGTCCGTTCGCGAAAGGCTGCGGCAAGGTCTTCTGCATTTCCGTTGCCGTGTCGCTCAACGCCTGGTCGACGGCGGCGGTGGCCGGAGCCTTCCGGCTGACGACGAACAGGGTCAGCACCACGACCACGATCACGACAAGAATCGCCGGCAGCGCCAGCCATTTTCCCGAGGGGCGAGCGGTCGTTGCTGTGCTGGGCGTCGGGTCGGTGGCGCGCTGGGGCATCGCTGTTTCTCGGACTGAACGGAATTGAATCGTGACGGGCGAAGTCGCCGCGTCTTACGGCGCCGCCGCCGGATCGGAGCAATCGCTCTTGACCGCCGCCACGTCGAAAATGGCCTGCCGGTCCTGATCGATGAAATGACGCACCACGGTGGCGCCGGCATCGAGCAGAGCGAGTTCGCTCTTGTCGTTGCAGGCGTGCTTGATCACGTCCTGCTGTTCCTGGCGATGGATCGCCGGCAGCTTCTTTGGATCGAAGGCGCCGATGCGCACGTCGGGGATGCGGATGTCGATGATGAATTTGCTGTCATCGACGCGGACGCTTTCCTGGACCAGACCGTCGACATAAGGCTTGGGCAGTTGCGCGTTCATGCTCGCGGCGGTGTCTTTGAGCAGCTTCGCCAGCGTGGGGTTTTCCGGCGCGGCGCTGCAGGCGGCCAGCGCGATCGCGAGCAGGGCCGAAGTCAGGAGCAGACGTTGCTTGTTCATCGGAAGTCCTCGTGCGGGATCGACAAAGGTTCGGCTTTTCGGGAGCGGCATCAGCCGCGCCATCATGCCTCAGTGACGGAAGTGGCGGCGACCGGTGAACACCATCGCCATGCCGTGTTCGTCGGCGGCGGCGATCACTTCGGCATCGCGCATCGAACCGCCGGGCTGGATCACCGCGACGATGCCGGCTTCGGCGGCGGCATCGATGCCATCGCGGAACGGGAAAAACGCATCCGAAGCCATCACCGAGCCCGGCACCGTCAGGCCGGCTTCGGCGGCTTTCAGGCCGGCGATCTTCGCGCTGATCACGCGGCTCATCTGGCCGGCGCCGATGCCGATGCTCTGCGCATCCCTGGCGTAGACGATGGCGTTGGACTTGACGTGCATCGCCACTTTCCACGCAAACAACAAGTCCTGCATTTCCGTCGCCGTCGGCGCGCGCCGGCTGACGATTTTCAGATCGCTGGCGATCAACGCATCGGTATCGGCATCCTGCACCAGCAGGCCACCGGCGATGCGCTTGTATTCCATCTGCGTGGGCAGCGCCGTCAGTTCGCCGCAGGCAAGAACACGCACGTTCGGTTTCTTGGCGAAATGCACCATCGCGGCGTCGGCGATCGCCGGCGCCAGCACCACTTCGACGAATTGCCGCTTGAGGATTTCCGCGGCGGTCGCGGCATCGAGCGGGCGGTTGAAAGCGATGATGCCGCCGAAGGCCGAAGTCGGATCGACCGCGTAGGCGCGATCGTAGGCGCTCATCAGATCGGCAGCGACGGCGACGCCGCAAGGGTTCGCGTGCTTGACGATCACGCAGGCAGGCGCGTCGAAGGCCTTGACGCATTCGAGCGCGGCGTCGGCATCGGCGAGGTTGTTGTAGCTCAACTCCTTGCCCTGCAGGAAACGCGCGGTCGCGACGATGCCCTGTGGTGCATTCTTTTCAACGTAGAGCGCGCCACGCTGATGCGGGTTCTCGCCATAGCGCAGCGTCGAGGCAAGATCGAGCGAGAGATTGAACGTGTGCGGCCAGGCTTCCGGCGCTTCCGGGTTCGCCGCGCGCGGCGACAGCCACTGCGTGACCTGGCCGTCGTAGGCGCTGGTGTGCGCATAGGTTTTCGCGGCGAAAGCGCGGCGCTGCGCGCTGGTCGTACCGCCATCCGCGAGGGCGGCGAGCAGACCCGGATAATCGGAGGGATCGACGATCACACTGACGCGCGCATGATTTTTCGCGGCAGCGCGCAGCATCGCCGGGCCGCCGATATCGATGTTCTCGATCGCATCGTCGTAGCCGCAGTCGGGTTTGGCGACGGTCGCGGCGAACGGATAGAGGTTGACGACCAGCAGGTCGATCGGCGCGATGCCGTGTTCGGCCATCACCGCATCGTCGGTGCCGCTGCGGCCGAGCAGGCCGCCGTGGATCTTCGGATGCAGAGTCTTGACGCGGCCATCCATGATTTCCGGAAAGCCGGTGACGTCGCTGACATCACGAACCGGAATGCCGGCCTCGCGCAGGGTTTTCGCGGTGCCGCCGGTGGACAGCAGTTCGATGTTTCGCGCGGCGAGCGCGCGGGCCAGGTCGAGGATGCCGGTCTTGTCGGAAACGGAAAGCAGCGCGCGGCGAACGGGCAGACGGTCGGCAGACATGGCGGAGGCCCTTGAGCGAAGCGCGGATTATAGCGGGCCGCAGCATTGAACCGTGGAAGCGGGTAGACCGGAGAAATCAGCCGAGGCCGTGTTCCCGCAGCTTCTTGCGCAGGGTGGCGCGGTTGATGCCCAGTGTCGCGGCGGCGCGGCTCTGGTTGCCGTCGCAGTGGCGCATGACTTCTTCCAGCAGCGGCAATTCGATCTCGCGCAGCACGATGTCGTAGAGCTCGTGCGAAGCGCATTCGCCGAGGTCGAGCAGATAACGGCGCACGGCCTTGGCGACGTAATCGCGCAGGGCGGGTTGCGGATGCGAATGCGGCGCGGGCTCCGCGCGCAGTGCATGGAGTGAGTTCACGATCAGGGGGCTCCAGAGGTTGTGTCCGCTTCCCTGCGGGCCGCCGGATCTTCTGGCGGACGGGAAGTCTACAGCGCAGCAACGCGTCGCGCCAACGTCGCCGCAAGCGCTTGAGCGGACAGAAAAAAGTCAGCGGAATTCGAAACTGAAGGCGACCGCGCGCTTGCCTGGATCGAGAATCTCGAGGGTGATGCTGGCCGATTGCCCCGGCGCGATCAGCGTGGTAGCGGGCGCGCTGCCGAGATAGTCGCGCGGACTGAAACGGCGCAGGCCCAGCGAATCGCCATCGAGATTGGAAAGCGACAATTGCAGTTGCGGCCAGGCTTGGGCGAATTTCGCATCGTTGCGGAAACTCGCTGACACCAACAGCACTTCCGGCACCGAAGGATGCGGGCGGATTTCGCGCGAGGTGACATGAAACGCGGTCGGTTCGTGCCAGGGCGGCAACGAACAACGCAGGAAATCGCAGAGCATCTCGATGCGCGGCCGCCATTCCGGATCCGCCGCCAGGCGCGCACGATCGGCGACGGCGATCTGCAGGACCAGCGCCAGCAGCAGCCAGGGCAACACGAACCACAGCCAGAAATCACGGCGCGGTTTGGGCGTCGGCGCAGAAGGCTGCAGGAAATCGGGCGAGGGGCGGCTCATCGACAACGACTTCCGGAGCTCATGCTTTTCTTGTCCCCGTGATGCGCATCCAGTCGTCGAGTTGCGTGGCTTCGAGCCGTTCGAACCACGGCGCGTAGCGTTCGAGCAGCGCGTCTTCCTGGCCGTGGAGAATGCCTGACAGTGCGATCACGCCGCCGGTCACGACGCGCGCCGCCAGCGTTTCCGCCAACGCATCGAGCGCCGAGGCGAGGATGTTCGCGACCACGACCGGATAGGCCGCGACCGGTTCGTCATCGGGGAGAAAAACACGCAGTCTTTCGCCGACGCCGTTGCGTTCGGCATTGTCGATGCTCGCGGCCAGCGCCTGCGGATCGTTGTCGACGCCGACCGCATGCGCAGCGCCGAGCTTGAGCGCGGCGAGCGCGAGGATGCCCGAGCCGCAGCCGAAATCGAGGACGTCCTTGCCCGCGAGCGGCAGCGAATCGAGCCAGGCCAGGCATAGCGAGGTGGTCGGATGCGTGCCCGACCCGAACGCCAGTCCCGGATCCAGGCGCACGATCACGCCGCTCTCCGCTTCCGTCGGCGCTTCCATGTTCCAGGGGATGATCCAGGTGCGCATGCCGAACTGCATCGGCACGTATTGATCCATCCACGCGCGCTCCCAATCCTGGTCGGCGACCTCGCGAAATTGCGCGCTGCCCAGATCGATGCGGTCGTCGTAGGCTTCGAGGGCGTGCAGCAGCAGGGCTTCGTTGGTGTCGTGCTCGAACAACGCCAGCAACGTGACCTCGGGCCAGAGCGGCGTTTCGCCGACGCCGGGTTCGAGGATCGCCTGCTCGTTCTCGGCATCGGCAGCATCCATCAGCGACACCGACAGTGCGCCGAGATCTTCGAGCGCGGTTTCGACGCGGGCTTCATCGGCGGCGCGACAACGCAGGGACAGTTCAAGCCAGGGCATGCAATCGGTCTTTCCGTGGG
>NZ_DATGBO010000020.1:0-20035 GCF_035312645.1 Arenimonas sp. | reverse complement strand
GTGCACGGCTTCACCATCAAGTGCGCGGTGTATGGCGCGCTGGCTGCGCGCTTTGCAGGCGTGCGCGCGCGGGTGAGTTCGGTGGCGGGCATGGGCTATGTCTTCACCAGCAACGATGCGATGGCGCGGTTGCTACGACCTGTGGTGCGCGGCTTGATGCGCATCGCGCTGGATGGCAGCCACGCAAGGCTGATCCTGCAGAATCCCGATGATGTCGCGCTGTTTGCAAAAACGGGCCTGGTCGACCCGGCGCATGTGCGCTTGATCCGTGGCTCGGGCGTGGATTGTTCGCGCTTCGTGGCACGCAGCGCGGTGCGTGATCCATCGCGGCCTCTGCGCGTGCTGTTGGCTGCGCGCCTGCTCTGGGACAAGGGCCTGGCGGAATACGCGGAGGCGGCGCAGCGCCTGCATGACGAAGGGCGCGTGATTGAATTTCTGCTCGCCGGCGACCCCGACCCGGGCAATCCCGCAGCGGTGGACGAAGTCACCGTGCGCGCCTGGCAGAACGAGGGCCTGCTGCAGTGGCTGGGCCATGTCGATGACATGCCGGCGCTGCTCGCGTCGGTGGATGTGGTGGTGCTGCCCAGCTACCGCGAAGGGCTGCCCAAGACCCTGATCGAAGCGGCGGCCTGCGCGCTGCCGCTGGTGACCACGGATGTGCCGGGCTGCCGTGAAGTGGTCAGCGATGGCGTCGATGGGTTGTTGGTGCCGGTGCGCGATGCGGTGGCGCTGGCGGCAGCGATTGCGCGTCTGCACGATGATCCGGTGTTGGCGGCGCGATTGGGCACGGCGGCGCGCGCAAAAGCATTGGCCGAATTCGATGAGCGCATCGTCATCGCGCGCACGCGTCAGGTGTATGACGAAGTGCTCCTTTCGTAGGAGCGCTCATGAGCGCGATGAATCTTGCGGCACCGGCTGAAGAAATCGCGGCCATGCCCGCTCCCACGGACTTGCCGCCTGCCCACGCGATGCGACATCCTCCGGCCATGCGCGTTGTCCTTTCTCTCCCGCGATGAACATCCTGGTCACTGGCGGTGCCGGCTACATCGGCAGCCACACCTGCGTGGTGTTGGCGGAGCGTGGGCATCGCCTCGTCATCGCCGATAACTTCAGCAACAGTTCGCCGGCGGTGCTGGCGCGGCTTGAGCAGCTCACCGGTGCGGCGATTCCGTTCGTCGAGCTGGATCTGCGCGATGCCGCAGCGCTGGCGCAGGTATTTGCAGCGCGACGTTTCGATGCGGTGGTGCATTTTGCGGCGCTGAAATCGGTTGGCGAGTCCTGCGCGAAGCCGCTGGAGTATTTCGACAACAATATCGGCGGCACGCTGTCGCTGCTGCGGGCGATGACGGCGGCGGGTGTGCGCGGCCTCGTGTTCAGTTCGTCCGCGACGGTGTACGGCGACGCCACCACGGTGCCGGTGCGCGAGGATGCGCCGCTGCATGTCAACAATCCTTATGGTCGCACCAAGCTGGTGTCGGAGCAGTTGATCGGCGATCTGTGCGCACGTGATGGCGATTTCCACGCCGCCACGCTGCGCTATTTCAATCCGGTTGGCGCGCATCCCTCGGGCCTGATCGGCGAGGATCCGCGCGGCGTGCCCAACAACCTCATGCCTCATGTCAGCCAGGTCGCAGTGGGGCAGCGCGAGCGCCTGCAGGTGTTCGGTGGTGACTATCCGACGCCCGATGGCACCGGCGTGCGCGACTACCTGCACGTGATGGATCTGGCGCGTGCGCATGCCGATGCGTTGGATTATCTCGCGCGCGAGCAGCGCAACCTCACGGTGAACCTGGGTACGGGGCAGGGTGTGAGCGTGCTTGATCTGGTGCGCGCGTTCGAGCGGGTGTCGGGCAGGGCGGTGCCGTACGAGATCGTCGCGCGCCGCGCCGGTGACATTGCCTCGCTCTACGCCGATCCCGGTCTCGCCCATTCGCTGCTGGGCTGGCGCGCCGAACTCGACCTCGATGCGATGTGCCGCGATGCCTGGTGCTGGCAATCGCGGAATCCGCGCGGGTATGTCTCGTAGGAGCGATGGCAATCGCGACAGAAGTGCCGCGGGTGATCAAGTCGCGATTGCCATCGCTCCTACGGGGCTATTTCTCCGGCACGACGCACCACGCGCATTTGTTGCCGCGTCGCCAGCTGTCGTAGGCGCTGATCAGATACACGCTGGCCGACATCAGCGCCCACCATCCGGAAAATCCCAGCGCATCGATCAACGCATGGCCCTTGAGCGATTCAGCCACCATCAGCACGGCGAAACCGAGGGCGTAGACCAGCAGGAAGCGACGGAGCCAGAAGAGGAGTTGCATGGCGGTGTCCTTGTCGGGGTATGTACCGATCAAGACGATCAGGGAGAGGGGATGTGACTGGCCCGTAGGAGCGACGCAAGTCGCGATTCTTCGCAATGCGACGCCCTCGGTGTGGCGTGGAGGTCGCGACTGGCGTCGCTCCTACAATGCGACGCCCTCGGTGTGGCCCGTAGGAGCGACGCAAGTCGCGATTCTTCGCAATGCGACGCCCTCGGTGTGGCGTGGAGGTCGCGACTGGCGTCGCTCCTACAACGGCGTCGATCCCGCAAGAGAATCGCCGGTGGTGGACGCGGCAACAAAAAACCCCGGCAAGCCGGGGTTTTTGTTGCGACCAATCGACGCGATGCATCAGGGCTTGGCCTGCTTGCGCTTGTACAGCGAATACGCGGTGAGCAGGATCACCGCGACGACGGTGGAGAGGATGAAGCCGGAACTCTCGCCTTCCTTGTACCAGCCGATGGCCTGGCCCAGGTATTTGGCGATCAGCGAGCCGCCGACGCCGAGGGCGATGGTCCACAACAAACTCAGCTTGTCGTCGCCGGGGTGGATGGCGCGTGCAATCAGGCCGATGACAAAACCGATCAGGACAGTCCAGATGAGGCTAAACATGGGCAGCGTCTCCAAGTCGTGGGAGCGGGCATGACCGCGATTTTCCCAAGTTGTTCGGAACATCTATCGCGGCCATGCCCGCTCCTACGAATCAGCAACAACCATGGTCTCCGAAATTCGCTGCGCCGGCATGCACGCCGACGCCGCGGGTGAGGCCTTTCTCGCTGGCGTCGTAATGATCGGCGATGACTTTCGCAACCACCGAGGTCACGCGCTTGCCGGTCGGGATGTGCAGGAATTCGTTCGGGCCGTGCGCGTTCGAATGCGGGCCGAGCACGCCGGTGATCATGAACTGCGCGCCCGGGAATTTTTCCCCGAGCATGCCCATGAACGGGATCGTGCCGCCTTCGCCCATGTACATCGCCGGTGCGCCGAAGAATTGCTGGCTGGCCTGGTCGATGGAATTTTCCAGCCACGGCGACAGCAGCGGCGCATTCCAGCCGGTCGAAGCTTTCTCGACTTCGAACTCCACCTTCGCGCCGTACGGCGGATTTTCCGTGAGCACGCGCTGCAGGATTTCGCTGGCGGTTTTCGGATTCAGCGTCGGTGGCAGGCGCAGGCTCAGTTTCACCGCGGTGAACGGCCGCAACACATTACCGGCGTTGCCCAGCGGCGGCAGGCCATCGGCGCCGGTGATCGACAGCGCCGGCCGCCAGGTGCGGTTGAGCACGAGTTCGGTGAGGTCGGCATTCATCGGCACCATGCCGGGCAGGAACGGGAATTTATCGAACACGTCGTTGCCCAGCACCTGCGAGGCGCGTTGCGCCTGGATCAGACGCTCGCCGGGAATATCGACGAACAGGTCTTCGATCAGGATCTTGCCGCTGGCCTGGTCCTCGAGCCGTGAGAGCAGCTGGCGCAGAATGCGGAAGCTCGACGGCACCACGCCCGAGGCGTCGCCCGAATGCACGCCTTCCGTGAGCACGTTGACGCTGAGGTTGCCGCCGGCAAGGCCGCGCAGCGAGGTGGTGCACCAGAGTTGATCGTAGTTGCCGCAGCCCGAATCGAGGCAGACGACCAGCGACGGTTTGCCGATGCGATCGGCGAGATGGTCGACGTAATAGGGCAGGTCGTAGCTGCCCGATTCTTCGCAGGCTTCGATCAGGATCACGCAGCGGCTGTGCGGCGTGCCTTGGTCTTTCAGCGCGCGGATTGCAGTGAGCGAACCGAACAGCGCGTAACCATCGTCGGCGCCGCCGCGGCCATAGAGTTTGTCGCCCTTGATGACCGGCTTCCACGGGCCGAGGTCGTCGGCCCAGCCGGTCATTTCCGGCTGCTTGTCGAGGTGGCCGTAGAGCAGCACGCAGTCATCGCCTTCGCCGGGCACTTCGATGTAGATCAGCGGCGTGCGGCCTTCGAGGCGCACCACTTCCACGCTCATGCCGGCGATCGGCTGGCGCTTGGCCCACGCGGCGAGCAGGTCGGTCGCGGCGTCCATGTAGCCGTGCTTTTGCCAGTCGGCATCGAACATCGGCGACTTGTTCGGAATGCGGATGTATTCGACCAGTTGCGGAACGATGTCGCCGTCCCAGGCGTCGCTGACGGTGCGGTCGATCTTGCTCATGTCCATGCGCTCTGCCCCAAGCCTTTTTCCGGTTTTGTGACGGGATTCTAGCTGACGGAATGGGAAAAGGCCGACCCGGGCCAGCGGTGGATTCGCAGGCGTTTGTGAATAAAGTGGTGATGGGGTGAGCGAAACCGGGCCGGGACACTGCCTGCACCGACGCCCAGCCGGGTCCGGCCACCCTCATCTTCGGAGTCTGCTCATGAAACACCTCGCATTGATCCTCAAGACCCTCGCCCTTTCCGCGCTGCTGTCGGCCTCGGCCTTCGCTGCCGAGAAGGTCAACATCAACACCGCCGATGCCGCCACCCTGGACCGCGTGCTGCTCAACGTCGGCCCCAGCAAAGCCGAAGCCATCGTCGCGTATCGCAAGGCGAACGGCGCTTTCCGCAGCGCCGACCAGCTGGCCTCGGTGAAAGGCATCGGCCTGGCCACGATCGAGAAGAATCGCGATCGCATCGTGGTTGCCGGCGGTGTCGCCGCCGCACCGGCCGCCAAGCCCGGCGCCACCGTGATCCACGCTGCCGCAGCGAAAGCGCCGGCACATCCCGCCTCGCGTTGATTGAGAGGCCGCGCCGAATCACATCGGCGCGGTTTTCTTCTTCGTAGGAGCGCTCATGAGCGCGACTTGCTCAAGTCGCGGCATAACCAGGCAATCGCGGTCATGCCCGCTCCTACGAGCCAGAGGAAATAACCATGGCCATTTCCCAACAGATCACATTGCCGAAAACTGCAGCCCCCGATCGCCCTGGCCACAAAGCCCTGCGCAAACACCGCGTCAGCGCCGAAGGCCAGGTCTATTTTCTCACCACCACCAGCCTTTACCGCCGACCCATTTTCCGCGAGGCAGACGTTTCCTTCGCGGTCTGCAAGGCACTGCATCAGCCCTGGCTGTGGCGCGACAGCCGACTGCTCGCCTGGGTGCTGATGCCCGATCACTGGCACGGCCTGCTGCGATTGGGAAAGGCCGATGACCTCGCGACGGTGATGGGCCGCTTCAAGGCCGTCACCGCCCGCGCCGTCGACGAGCGCCATCGCGTCAACGGCTGGCTATGGGGCCGCGGCTTTCACGATTACGCATTGCGCGGCAATGAAAGTGTGCGCGCGACAGCACGCTATCTGGTCGCCAATCCCCTGCGCGCCGGATTGGTCGAGGACCTCGCCTGTTATCCGTATTGGGATGCCGAGTGGTTGGGTTCAAAGGCCGACAGTATTTTTCCCATCTGATCGTAGGAGCGCTCACGAGCGCGATTTGCCCAAGTTGCGGTAGGGCCCGCTTCCGATCAACGCAAGCATACGACCTTGGGTGTAAGTGCTGCTGGGGCAAACATGGTCGTGCCCGCTCCTACGAAATCCCCCCCAACTTGCCTGTTCCCATCGCCGCTCCCACAATGCGGCGGTGAACCTGCATCTCATCCCCGCCAACGAGTATCGTCGCGAGCGCTGGAAGAATGGCCTGGGCTGGACGCGGGAAATCCTGCGTTGGCCGGAAGAGAATGGCGGTTGGGATTGGCGGGTATCGATCGCGGAAGTAGACAAGCCCGGCGCGTTCTCGCGCTTCGAAGGCTGTGATCGCGAGCTGGTGTTGCTGGCGGGCGAGGGCATGCGCCTGAACTTCGCCGACGACGGCAGCTCCATCGATCTGCTGCCGCCACACGGCCGGCATCGTTTTTCCGGCGAACGCGATCTCTCCGCGGATCTTCTCGCCGGTCCGACCCAGGACTTCAACCTGATCTGGCGTCGCGACAGAATCGAAGCCACATTGCTGCATCGCCCTTTGGTCGGGCCGATGGTGTTTTTTTCCGAAGATCGCGTGTGCTGGATCGTGCACGTGCTGTCCGGCCAGGCCGCGTTCAAGGATCAGTTGCTGCCATCGCGGCTTGAACAAGGCGACAGCGCACTGATCGAACCCTCCGCCCACAACAACAATCATCGCCTCATCCTCGACGGCGGCGGCGAATTACTGCTGATCAAGTTGGTGGAGCGCGAATAAGCACGCGGTTTCGTCCATGCCTCAGGCGAGGCCCGGATGGGGCGCGAGTGGGAAGTGGTGACGCACTGAAAGGAGAAACGATCATGCCAACAGGTACCGTTCGATTGCATCGCGTGCTCCGCGCGAGTCCGGAGCGCGTCTATCGGGCGTTTCTCGACGCCGACGCCATGGCCAAGTGGCTTCCGCCCTACGGATTCACCTGCAAGGTTCACCATCTGGACGCGAAGGTGGGCGGCACCTACCGAATGTCGTTTACCAACTTCACGACGGGAAACGGCCACTCGTTCGGCGGCGAGTATCGCGAGCTGGTTCCGTTCGAAACACTTCGCTACACGGACAGCTTCGACGATCCGAAACTTCCCGGAGTGATGCAGACGACGGTGACTCTGAAAAAGGTGTCGTGCGGAACCGAACTCAACGTCGTGCAGGAAGGGCTGCCCGAGGTCATTCCGGTAGAGATGTGCTACCTCGGCTGGCAGGAATCGCTGGCGCAACTGGCAAAGCTCGTCGAGCCGGAAATTCCGGACTAGGGACGCGGCGCCCGGCCATCGTGCCGCCCCCGGAATCCAGGCAACAACCCAGGCGCCATCATGCAATCAGCAGATTGGAAAACCACACTCCACGGCAGCTGCCACTGCGGGCAATTGCGCCTCGAATTTTCCAGCAATCAATCGCCGGAAAATTTCACGCCACGCGCCTGTGATTGTTCCTTCTGCCGGAAACATGGCGCGGCCTATATTTCCGACCCTGTCGGGCGGCTGTCGATCACTGCGAAACGGACGGCGCTGCGTCGATATCGCCAGGGCTCGAACAACGCCGAGTTCCTTTTGTGCGGCGAGTGCGGCGTGCTGGTCGCCGTCGTGTTCGCGCAGACTGCACGCCTTTACGGCGCCATCAACGTCGGCTGCCTGGACGCAGGTGAGTCTCTCGGTGCTTCGATGCCCGCTTCCCCGCAGACGTTGGCTCCCGACGAGAAAGTCTCCCGGTGGTTGGCGCTGTGGGTTCCGGATGTGGAGTTGATCGAATCAGCGGCCTGATGACGCACCGGGCGGACAGTCCGAGGCGGTTCGATATCATCGCAAAGGCGAGCGCATGATCGCGAATCAACGCGATGATCGTGGTCAACCATCCAGACCGAGGCATAGTCGAGCCCATGAAAAAATTTTTCCTGCTGCTTTTCCTCATGCCGGGCTTCGCCCATGCAGGTGGCCTGTACAAATGCGTCAACGGCGGGCAGACGACGTATCAAGACACGCCCTGCCACAGCGCAAGCCAGCAGACGCAATTGCAGGCCGGGGGCGTGAATCCTCTGGTCGGCTGCTATGTCGCCGACTTTCCTGGCTACGAAAGTGCCGGCAGTTCGGAGCACTTCGAAATCCGCGCCGTGACGAGTAGCGATTACGAGCTTCGCTTCCAGGAAGGGAAGAACACGCGCAGCCTGCCCATGAAAAGCGCGACGCCCGACGAGCTGCGGGAAGTATCGCGGGGGTTCCATGTGCAGCTCAGCGATGGTGTCAACATGAAATGGCCCAAGGACACGCCCAACCAAAAGCCGACGGGCGTTTACCGGGGACGCGACAAAGATGGGAAGCCGGTGATCCTGGCGTTCTTCTTTCTTTCAAACGGGCTGGCGCGAAAGGTCGGTTGCCAGTGAGCGCCGGGCATCCGCTCCTGCCAGGTCGGCCGGCGCAATACGAGCGTCGGATGGCAGATGCCTGATCACGAATCCGATGCGGGCTGCGTCACCGCCACAACCGGCGATGCCCCGGGCATGAAACGAATCCTCGTGATCGGTTCCGGGGGTGTGGGCAAGTCGACGTTTGCGAGGCGGCTGGCAGGGGGCACGGGACTGCCGCTCTTTCATCTGGACGCGCTGTACTGGCAACCAGGCTGGATCAAGTCATCGCGGGAAGACTGGCTGGCGAAAGTCGATCAGCTCGTCGCGGGCGAACGCTGGATCATGGACGGCAATTTCGGCGGCACGCTGGAGCGTCGCTTGGCGGCCTGCGATACCGTGATCTTTCTCGACCTGCCGCCCTGGGTCTGTCTTTGGCGTGTGCTTCGGCGCCGCATCCGGCACCACGGCCAGGCGCGGCCCGACATGACGGCAGGCTGCCATGAGCGGCTGACCTGGGATTTCGTCTGGTGGATTCTCAGCTATCCGGTCAGGCGCCGACCGGCGATCCTGCATCGCCTCGCGACGATGCATGCAGGGCAGCGCGTGCACCGCCTGCGTGATTCGCGCGCGATGGAGGACTTTCTCCAATCGCTTCCGTCGGCACCGCCGTTGTCCGGCTGAGGATTCGATTCGGGCGTGCAGACAGGTGGGTGGCCCTTGTCGCCGGCCGGATTCGCCAACGCATCGGCATCCGCCACGCGCGGCGAAAAGACTTCCGCCGCTTACGCCAGCCCCAGTCCGAACAGCGTCGCGACGACCAGTGCGCACAGGCCGAGCAGGCTGACCGCCATTTCTTTGGCATTGCGACCGCGCGCCCACATCACGATGCCGCTGATGCCGAGCAGACCCATCGCCAGGCCGAAGCTGTCGGCGAGCAGAATCCAGCCAATATTGCCGCTCTGCGATTTGTGCAATGCCAGCACGGTTGCCAGTGGATCGGAACGCGTGCGCTTGAGCGCGAGGCTGGCATCGCCGGGCACGAACTCGGCATTCCAGCTTTCGTGCGCGGTGCCGCCGGCGATGCTCCAGACCGCAGGATCGATGCTGCCGTCGGGCTTGGTCTCGGCGTCCTGCACGCGCACGCGATTCGCCGACAGCCCCTGCGAATTTTTCAACCAGGCGGCGAGGCCTTCAGGCGTCGCGCGCGCTTCGGTCGGTACGGCGATGTGCTGCATGCCCAGCGGCGTGCGTTCGCCCTGCGGTACTTGCCAGATCGCGCGGTGATTGAGGAACAGACCGGAGAATCCGAACAGGATCGCCGCGAGTGCGCCCCAGGCGCCAATCCACAAATGCAGTTGCCGAATGAGCGGATACCAACGGGTGCGCGATACGGCGGGCGAGGGGATGGCATTCATTGCGAAAACGTCCTGAAGAAGGGATTGAAAGGAAGGGGGTTGAGCGGTTTTGGAAACCACCACCGCCGCGATGGTTCCGACAGCGCAGGATTTCCGGAAAACATTCTCGATGCGCAGTCGACAGTCAGCGGTCGTCCCGCGTCCACACCTGGCCGTCTTCGATCCTGACGGGAAACTTCGCGATCGGCACATAGGCCGGCGCGCATAGCGCCTCGCCGGTGCGCAGGTCGAACTTCGCGCCATGGCGCGGACATTCGACCTCGAAACCTTCGACCGGCCCGCCGGCGAGTTCGCCGCCATCGTGCGTGCAGATGTCCTCGACCGCGTACAAGGCACCGTCGATATTGAATACCGCGATTGCGGTATCGCCGTCGAACGCCACCTGAAATTCCCCAGGCAACAATTCGCCGGTGGCACAGACGCGGATCCAGTCAGTCACAAAAAATTCCCGTAGGAGCGGTCATGACCATGTTTGCCTCAGCAGGAACTACACCCAAGGTCGCGTGCTTGCGTTGATCGGAAGCTGGTTTGAACGGCTGGAGAAAATCACGCTCATGCCCGTTCCCACAAAGAAGAAAAATCACGCCAACGATTTTTCGAGAATCTCGAAACGCAGGTCATCGCGTTTCGGCAGTCCGTAGCGTTCGTCGCCATAGGGAAACGGTTTGTGCACGCCGGTGCGGTGATAGCCGCGGCGTTCGTAAAAGGCGATCAGCGTGTCGCGAATGTCGATCACGGTCATTTCCATGCGCAGGCAGCGCCATTCCTCGCGGGCCTGGCGCTCGCCCTCGGCCAGCAAAAGTTTGCCGACGCCGCCGCCCTGCAGGGTTGGACGCACCGAAAACATGCCGAAATACGCGGCCACGTCGTTTTTCTGCAGGTGGCAGCAGGCGAGCAGCTCGCCATCGCGTTCCGCGAGCAGCACGCGACTGTTGTCGGCATCGATGTCGCGGGCAAGACTTTCGGGATCGATGCGCTGGCCATCGAGCATGTCGGCTTCGGTGGTCCAGCCGATGCGGCTGGCGTCGCCGCGATAGGCCGATTCGACCAGGGCGACGATCGCGGGAATGTCGGCATGCATGGCGTGGCGGAACGTCAATATTGTGTCGGTCATGGTTACCCCAGCAGTGTGCGGGCCTTCGCGATGCCGGCGACCAGGCGGTCGATCTCGTCGAAGGTGTTGTAGAAAGCGAGCGAAGCGCGGCAGGTCGCAGCGACGCCGAAATGTTGCATCAGTGGATGCGCGCAATGGTGGCCCGAGCGCACGGCGATGCCATCGAGATCGAGCAGTGTGGCGAGATCGTGGGCATGCGCGCCGTCGACGAGGAAGGAAATCACCGCGGCTTTTTCTTTCGCCGCGCCGAAGATGCGCAGCCCGGGAATCTGCGCGAGTTTTTCCGTCGCATAGGCGAGCAAGGCCTGTTCGCGCGCTTCGATATTGGCCATGCCAATCGCCGAAAGATAGTCGACGGCCGCGCCCAGGCCGATCACGCCGGCGATGTTCGGCGTGCCGGCCTCGAACTTGTGCGGCGGATCGTTGAACACGGTTTTCTCGAAGCGGACTTCGCGGATCATCTCGCCACCGCCGAAGAACGGCGGCATTGCTTCGAGATGTTCGCGGCGTGCCCAGAGGCCGCCGGTACCGGTCGGGCCGAGCATCTTGTGGCCGGTGAATGCGTAGAAATCGCAGCCGATCGCCGTGATGTCGACCGGACGATGCGGCACCGCCTGCGAACCATCGATCACCGTGGCGATGCCGCGGCGTCGTGCCTCCCGGCAGATTTCCGCGACGGGATTGACCGTGCCGAGCACGTTCGACACCTGCGTGAGGCCGAGGATCTTCACCTCAGGCGTCATCTGAGTACGAAGCGCAGCGATGTCCAGTTCGCCGTCGGCAGTGATCTCGGCGACGCGGATGGTTGCGCCGGTGCGTTCGGCGATCAGCTGCCAGGGCACGATATTGGCGTGGTGCTCCATGCGCGTAAGCAGGATCGCATCGCCAGGCTTGAGCCGCGGCAGTGCAAAACTGTATGCCACCAGATTGATCGCCTGGGTCGTGCCCGAGGTCAGCACCAATTCGTCGGCGCGGATGTTGAGGAAGGCGGCGATCTTCTTGCGCGCCGCTTCGTAGGCCTCGGTCGCTTCCATGCCCAGCGTGTGCACCGAGCGCGAGATGTTGGCGTTGTGCTCGCGATAGAACGCGTCGGTGATGTCGATCACCTGACGCGGTTTCTGCGCGGTGTTGGCGGAGTCGAGATACACCAGTGGCTTGCCGTGTACTTGCCGCGACAGCACTGGAAAATCGTCGCGCAACGTCTTCCAGTCGATCGTGTCAGCCGTGTTTGTCGCGTTGGTCATGGTGCGGCCTCGCGGTCACCGTGGCTGGGTGGCGCGGAAATCACCAGGAAGCGCGCGTCGACCTCGCCTTCGTTGTACAGGCGATGCGCGGCGCCGGGCGGAACGTGCAGGCCCTGTGCGGCGCACAGACGATGTATTTGGCCATCGACTTCGAGCGTTGCTTCACCGGAAAGCGCATAGAAGAACTGCCGCGATTGCGCGTGCCGATGCCGCTGCTCGCTTGCGCCGGGTGGAACGCGTTCCTCGATCACCGACAGCGCCGCGTGTTCGAGCAGATGCCAGCCATCGCAGGCGGCGCCCCAAGTGTAATGCCGGCTGTTGTCGCGCTCGACGACGCTCATGCGCTCGCCTCCAGACTGGCCAGTCGTGCTTCCAGCGCAGGCGAGAGTTGTTCGATCAGCGCCGGATCCAGCAGGCGGCCCAGGGCTTCGCGGGCGAATGCGAGCGTTAGCAGCGCGCGCGCCTGTGCTTCCGGAATGCCGCGTGCGCGCAGGTAGAACAGATGCCCAGCGTCGAGACGGCCCACGGTCGCGCCGTGCGCGGCTTTCACTTCATCGGCATAGATTTCCAGCACCGGCTGCGTGTCGATCTCGGCGCTGTCGGACAGCAGCAGGTTCTTGTTCGACAGCGTGGCGGCGGTGCCATCGGCGCCTTCGCGGATGGTGATGCCGCCGTGGAATACCGCGCGGCCGCGCTCGGCGGCGAGGCCGCGCCAGAGCAGATCGCAACGCGTATCGCGCGCCACGTGTTCGATGCCCAGGCGCGTGTCGACATGGCGACGACCGCCGGCGAGCAGTACGCCGCCGGAAACGAAATCGGCGCGCTTGCCCTGCAACGCGACGTTGAGCTCGTGTCGCGACAATCCGGCGCCGAGTTCGAGATCGACGCGGCGATACTGCGCATCTGATGCAAGTGCGGCGTCGGTGCGCGCGATCAGCGTCGCGCCGGCGTCCTCGTCCTGCACGCGGGCATGCAACAACTGCGCGCCAGGCTTGAGATGCACGTGCATGAGGTGGTTGCCGAGATGGCGATGCGCGGCGGTCGCGAGATGGTGCTCGATCACGGTCAGGCTGGCGTTCTCGCGCAGCTCGAGCAGATGCCGCTGATGCCAGGCGAGATCGCCGTCGGCGGGCGTGCTGACGAAAACCAGCTGCAAAGGCGCAGCGATTTTCGCGTCCGCTTCGACGCGCACCAGCGCACCTTCGAAGGACAGCGAGGCATTGAGACGTGCGAAGGTTTCGTCGGCGTGCTCGAAGCGGCGGCCGAGTACGTTCACGGCGCGCAGGTCATCGCCGATGAGTGCTTGCGACAATGGTTGTACGGCCAGCCCTGGTGCGAGATCGGTCAGCAGCGACAGCGCGGCGTCGAAATGCCCGTTGACGAACACCATGCGCGGCGCAGGAATGTCGGCCAGGAAGGCCGGGTGCAGTTTCGGCGCGACGGCGGCATCGACGAAGCTGCGCTGCGACAACGCGCGCAGCGGCGTGTATTTCCAGCGCTCGGCGCGCGGACCCGGCAGGCCATCGGCGAACGCCTGCGCAAGCGATCGCCGCCGCGATTCGCCCAGACCCTGCGCATCGACAATCGCTGCGGGCAGGGCGTCGAAGCCGGTCTTGAGGGAGTCGAGCAGGCCGCTCATGGCGCGACGCGGTCCTTCACCCAGGCGTAGCCGTGCGCTTCGAGTTCGAGCGCGAGCTGCGGGCCGCCGGATTCGACGATGCGGCCGTCGGCGAGTACGTGCACCACGTCGGGCGTGATGTAATCGAGCAGGCGCTGGTAGTGGGTGATGACGAGGAAGGCGCGTTCCGGCGAGCGCATCAGGTTGACGCCGTCGGCGACGGCCTTGAGCGCGTCGATGTCGAGGCCGGAATCGGTTTCGTCGAGGATGGCGAGCTTCGGTTCGAGCAACGCCAGCTGGAAAATCTCGTTGCGCTTTTTCTCGCCGCCGGAAAAACCTTCGTTGACCGCGCGATGCAGCAACTCGTCCTTGAGGTGCAGGACGGACAATTTCTCGCGCACGCGCTTGAGGAACTGCATGGAGTCGAGTTCGGGCTCGCCGCGATACTTGCGCTGGGCGTTGAGCGCCGCGCGCAGGAAGTAGGTGTTGTTCACGCCGGGAATTTCGACCGGATACTGGAAGGCGAGGAATACACCCTCGGCGGCGCGTTCTTCCGGTGCCAGCGTCAGCAGGTCGCTACCTTCGAAGCTCACCGAGCCTTCGACGACTTCGTAGCCTTCGCGACCGGCCAGCACATTGCCAAGCGTGGATTTGCCGGCGCCATTCGGCCCCATGATCGCGTGCACCTGGCCGGGCAGAACCTCGAGCGACAGGCCCTTGAGAATTTCCTTGCCGGCAACGCGGACGTGGAGATTTTCGATCTTCAGCATTTTCTTTTTCTCGCGACCCTAAAAAGGCCAAATTCAATAGATCAACATATGGACGTAGGAGCGATGGCAATCGCGACCCACCGCGGCGGTCGCGATTGCCATCGCTCCTACAGGATCAACATCACCCCACAGCACCTTCCAGCGATACTTCCAGCAACTTCTTCGCCTCTACCGCGAACTCCATCGGTAGTTCCTTGAACACCTGCTTGCAGAAACCATCGACGATCAGCGACACCGCGTCCTCCTGGCCCAGGCCGCGCGAGCGGCAATAGAACAGCTGGTCGTCGGAAATCTTCGAGGTGGTCGCTTCGTGTTCGACGGTCGCGCTTGGGTGCTTGACCTCGATATACGGGAAGGTGTGCGCGGCGCAGCGCTTGCCGATCAGCAGGGAGTCGCATTGCGTGTAGTTGCGTGCGCCTTCCGCGGTTTTCTCCACCTTGACCAGACCGCGATAGCTGTTGGAGCCGCGGCCGGCGCTGATGCCCTTGGCGATGATCTTGGACTTGGTGTTGCGGCCGATGTGGATCATCTTGGTGCCGGTGTCGGCCTGCTGGCGGTGATGCGTGAGTGCGACCGAATAGAACTCGCCGACCGAATCGTCGCCGCGCAATACGCAGCTCGGGTATTTCCAGGTGATCGCCGAACCGGTCTCGACCTGCGTCCAGCTGATCTTGGCGCGATCGCCGCGGCATTCGCCGCGTTTGGTGACGAAGTTGTAGATGCCGCCGACGCCGTTCTCGTCGCCGGGATACCAGTTCTGCACGGTCGAATACTTGATCTCGGCGTCTTCCAGCGCGACCAGCTCCACCACCGCCGCGTGCAGCTGGTTCTCGTCGCGCATCGGCGCGGTGCAGCCTTCGAGATAGCTGACGTGGCCTTTTTCTTCGCAGATGATCAGGGTGCGTTCGAACTGTCCGGTGTCGCGGGCGTTGATGCGGAAGTAGGTGCTCAGCTCCATCGGGCAGCGCACGCCTTTCGGAATGAAGACGAAGCTGCCGTCGGAGAACACGGCCGAGTTCAGCGCCGCGAAATAATTGTCGCCCTGCGGCACGACCGAGCCGAGATATTTCTGCACCAGCTCCGGATGTTCCTGCACGGCTTCGGAGAACGAGCAGAAGATCACGCCTTTTTCCGCGAGCTCTTTCTTGTACGTCGTGCCTACCGACACCGAATCGAACACCGCGTCCACCGCCACGCCGGCCAGGCGCGCGCGTTCATGCAAGGGCACGCCGAGCTTGTCGTAGGTTTCCAGCAATTTCGGATCGACTTCGTCCAGCGAGGCGTATTTTTTCTTTGGCGCGGCGAAATAGCTCACCGCCTGGAAATCGATCGGCGCGATCTGCAGCTTCGCCCATTCCGGCGGCGTCATCGTCAGCCAGTGACGGTAGGCCTTGAGGCGCCATTCGGTCATCCACTCGGGTTCGTTCTTCTTGGCCGAGATGAAACGCACCACGTCTTCGCTCAGGCCCGGCGCGATCGTGTCGGACTCGATGTCGGTGACGAAGCCGGCGTCGTAGCGGCGCTCGAGCTGGCGCGAGATTTCGATATTTTCGTTGGCCATGGTCGCCTCAGGCACGCGCCAGGTGCAGCGGGATGGATTTGCGCGAAGTCGCGGCCGGCAGCATTTCAGCCAGGCTGATCGCGCGCAGAGCGTCGGCGATCACGTCGTTGATGCGCCGCCAGTGCGTCTGCACGCCGCAGTGCGGTTCGTGTTCGCACTGGCTGTGCTCGCCGGAGCATTCGGTCATGCCAAGCCGGCCTTCGATCGCCTCGACCACGTCGTAGAGGTTGATCAGTTGCGGCGAGCGCGCCAGCTTGTAGCCGCCATTGGCGCCGCGGAAACTCTCGACAAGGCCGGCGTGGGCGAGTGGCTTGAGCACCTTGCTCACCGTCGGCAGCTCGAGTTTCGCGCGTTCGGCGAGCTCGGCGGCGCTGTGCACCCGGTCGGGGCGCTCGGCCAGTGCGGTCAGCACCACGGTCGCGTAATCGGTAAGTTTGGTGACGCGAAGCATGGGCGGGGCCGGCAGCGATTCAATCAGTACCGAAATTGTACTGTATGAGGACGGGAGGCTCAATCCGGAGGTCGAGCCCGCCACATCACACCAGCAGGCCTAGGCCATTTGCCCGCCGATCACACTGCCGATCGCGAACGTCACTGCGCCCGCGCCACCGCCGATGGCCAGCATGCGCAGGCCGCCTGCCCAGGGGTTGCGGCCGGTGAACAGGCTCATCGCGGCGCCGGTGCCAAACAGGCCCAAGCCCGACAACGCGGCGCCGAAATACGCGGCATGGGGCAGGGCGGCGCCGAAGAAGAAAGGCAGCAGGGGCACCAGCGCGCCCAGCGTGAACGCGATGAAGGAGAAGGTCGCGGCGCCGATCGGCGAGCCGAGGTCATCCGGGTTCAGGCCGAGTTCCTCGCGCGCCAGCACATCCAGCGCTTTTTTCGGATCGGCGACCAGTTGCGTGGCGAAAGCGCGGGCATCGGCGATCGGCAGCCCGCGCGCAGCGTAGATCAGCGCCAGTTCTTCGGCTTCGGCGGCGGGGTACTCGGCCAGCTCATCGGCTTCGAGCCCGATCTGGTACTCGAACATTTCGCGCTGCGAACGCATCGAGACGAATTCGCCCGCTGCCATCGACAAGGCACCCGCAAGCAGGCCGGCGACGCCCGTTGCCAGTACTGTGCCCGTGCCGGCAGCCGCGCCAACCATGCCCAGGATCAGGCTGGCATTCGAGACCAGGCCATCGTTGACGCCGAAGATTGCGGCGCGCAGGTTGCCGCCGCCAACGCTCTGGTGGCCGCGCCCGATCTGCGCCACCGATGTCGGCAGCGCGTGGCCGGGCGGTGCGCTGCCATAGGCCGACAATCCCCGTACCTTCAGTGCCGCCAGTGCCGGCTTGATGCGTCGGGGGCCAATGCGCCGCGCCAGCATCGCGACCAGGCGCGCGCGCGCTTCCGGCGCGAACGCCGGTAGCGCCTGGCCGGCATCGCCAGCGATCTTCGCCCAGTGCGTGGCCTGTTCTTCCGCCGCCGCGCCCAGCTGTGCAAACAGGGTGGCCATGCGCGTTTCGGTTTCGGCTTCCGCCAGGACCCGGTACAGCCATGCCGATTGTTTTTCCTCGTGCCAGCTGTCGCGTGCATCCATTTGCAGGACCTCCGTGGTTGTGACTTTCCGACGCAACCATAGCGATTGCATGGTGCGACGGCCACACAGGGATGCCGTGTTGCGCGACAATGCCGCCCTTCCTCCCCGCCTGATGCCTTCATGTCCTCGAATATCGCCACCCGCCGCTCGGCCATCCATGGCAACGGCGTCTTCGCCGCTGCGTCGATCAGGAAGGGCACGCGCCTGATCCAGTACCGCGGCCTGCTGCGTTCGCACGACGATGTCGATCGCGTCTATGCCGACGATGTCGACACCGGCCACACTTTTCTGTTCACGCTCAACGACGATTACGTGATCGACGCCAATGTCGACGGCAACGATGCGCGCTGGATCAACCACAGTTGCGATCCCAACTGCGAGGCAGTGATCGACGAGGACGACGGCAAGGATCCGGCCAAGGACCGCGTGTTCATCGAGGCGATGCGCGCGATCAAGCCCGGTGAAGAACTCACCTACAACTACGGCATCAAGCTGGCCGAGGCGCATACGCCGAAGATGAAAAAGCTCTGGGCCTGCCACTGCGGCGCGAAGAAGTGCACGGGCACGATGCTGCAGCCCAAGCGTGCGGCGAAATCGCCCGGCTGATTGTTTGCTGGCCAGGTGCCGGCGCGATTCGTGACGCAGTTCGCAGAGTGAAGTCCTGTGCGCCGATGTCCCGGCAGTGACGCCGAAGCGTCACGAAATTTGCCTAAGGTTCGCGCACCTCATCGCCCGAGCCTGCCATGCGTGCATCGACCACGGTTTCCGCTGTCCTGATCCTGTCGGCATTCGTGGTCGGCTGCGCGCAGCAGGCGGCGCCGGCGACGAACGATACCGCCAAGACCGTTGCCGTCGAAACTCGCGCGATCGTTCCAGCGACGATGGATGAGGCGGCTTTGCGCAAAGCGATAGCCGCGGCGCTGCGCGAGCAACGCATCTATTCGCCGGGCGGCGACAACGCGATCGAACTCTACGTTGCTTTGCGTGCCCTGCATCCCGACGACACCTCGGTGCAGATGGCTTTGCTGGAACTCGAACCGTATGCGGTGATCGCCGCCGAACAAAGCACGCAACGCGGCGAGTTTCCGGAAGCGCAGCGACTGCTCGCGCTGATCGCCTCCGCCGACGCCCAGGCCAGTGCGCTGCCGCGATTGCGCGATCAACTTGCGCAGCGGGAAAAACTGGTCAACGACAGGATCGCCGCCGATGCCGCCAGCACGGCCATCGCAGCAGCAGCGCAATTGTCGTCGCAGGCGGCACCGATCACCGCTCCCGTCGGCCCGCTGCCGACGAATGCCGTCAAGCCTGTCGCGGCGCCGACGACGTTGGCGAGCGATGATCATGCGATCACCGCGGGCTCCACTGTTACCCCTCCGGTTGGGAATTCTCAGACATCGGCAACGGCATCGGTCCGGGCGCCGCTGCCTATTGCTGCGCCCGCATTGACAATCGCCAGCACCGCCGCACGAACAGCACCGACGCACACCCCCATGTTGCTGCGCGATCAGGCGCCGCGTTACCCGGCCAACGCGCTGCGCAGGAGGATCGAGGGCAGTGTCGATCTCGCCTTCACCATCAAACCCGATGGCACCGTGACGGATGTGCGCGTGTTGCATGCCACGCCGGAAGGTGTTTTCGATGTCGCCGCGCTCGCGGTCGCCAAGCAATGGAAGTTCGAAGCTTCCGCGCAGGAAATTCCCGGGCGACGCCTGATCGCGTTCGATCTTCCGAAAGACGCGCCTTGAGAAACCGTGCGCTATTTCTTCGGCTGCGCGCCGCCATATAGCGGGCCGAAGCGCCACGCGAGAAAAAGAGCCAGCAGCAAGGCGCCGGAGCCGGCGGCGATGACATCGGCAGTGGCGTGAATATCGAAAGCATCGGGTCGGATCAGCACCGCGTAGCCGGCGGCGAAACTGCAGCTTCCCCAGAGCACGTTCAACACAGCCGATGA
The DNA here is from genome assembly GCF_035312645.1 of Arenimonas sp. Taxonomy (GTDB): domain Bacteria; phylum Pseudomonadota; class Gammaproteobacteria; order Xanthomonadales; family Xanthomonadaceae; genus Arenimonas. The sequence continues at coordinate 684 of NZ_DATGBO010000020.1, read as the reverse complement.
TTCGTTCTGGCCGCGCAGTCTGGCGAAGGGCGTCGGGAAAGCGCGGCCGGACATGCCGTTGACGAAATGTGGCAGGCCGTTGGCGATCAGCGCGCCGCCAAGAAAACAGAAGAAGATGTGAAGCATCGAGTTTTCCGGCAGCGAACTGATTGAGATTTCTGGAGGTCAGCTAGCGCGCTTTGCGATTGTCGGCGTCGGCAAACCATTGCTTGCGCTCCGGCGTGTAATGCCACCACGGGTGCGGCGGCGCGCCTTCCATGAAGCGCACTGCAGCGATGAAGGTGTCGCAGACGCAGGGGTCCTGGCGCGTACCGGTCAGCGTGTTGAGGCGCGCATAAAGCGCGTACGGATCCTTGCCGATCAGTTGCGCCGGTTGCCTGATGCCGAGCTGGCGCAGATCTTCGGCCAGCGAGGGGCCGATATTGGGGATGTGCTCAAGTCGGCTGGCGGCGTTGGCGTGTTGCGCTTTCATGGTTTCTTCGTGGGTCCGTCGAGGCCGACGCCAAATTCGCAGACCACCGGCGGATATTTTTTCGCCAGCGCATTCGTCGAGGAATAAGTTTCTTCGCCGGTGGGATAATTCGCGGGTTCGTTGTCGCCGGGGAATTCCGGCGGGCACAGACCGAGTCCGCCGGCGACGAGTTTGCCCTCGAGCTTGCCGCCGCCCCAGCCCTGGATCTGACC
>NZ_DATGBO010000019.1:0-15780 GCF_035312645.1 Arenimonas sp. | reverse complement strand
ACCCAGGTCGGCGCGGTCGAATCCTCGAAGTCGGCCATGTAGACCTTGGCGCCCGAGTTCAGCGCGTTGATCACCATTTTCGGCTCGACCGGGCCGGTGATCTCGACGCGACGGTCGCGCAGCGCGGCCGGCAATTCGGCGACGCGCCAATCGCCGGCGCGGATCGCGGCGGTGTCGGCACGGAAGTCGGGCAGCTCGCCGGCATCAAAACGCAGTTGGCGGTCGCGGCGGGCGGCCAGGCGGGCCTGACGGGCGGGTTCGAAACGGCGATGCAGTTCAGTCAGCAGGGCCAGAGCGGCGGGCGTGAGCAGGTCCTCCTGGCCGGGGACGGCCGGGCCACGCAATTCCAGTCCGGGGTTGAGCTGCGCCATGTCGCCTGCCATCGAGATTTCATCGGTGATCCGGGGAAGCCAACCGTAAAGCGCGCGTTTGAATTTGACAAAACAAATATTTGAATAGAATGTATTAACAAATCGTATAAATAGTGATTCCAACCACTTACCGCCGAGCTAAAACTCCAATCCAGCGGCGCTCCTGCGGATCGGAATTGCGAATTTGGCTTAGATGCCGCCGAAAGGAACGGGAACGACCCCATGCCTGACCGCAAACCGCGCTTCTACTACAAGGGGGACCGCCTCAAACCCCTGCGCGCCTTCTGCCAGGCGGCCCGGCTGGGCTCGGTGTCACGGGCCGCTGAGGCCCTGTTTCTCAGCCAGCCGGCGGTGACCCTGCAATTGCAGGCGCTGGAGCGCGATCTGGACGTCGCCCTGTTCGAACGCCTCGGTCGGCGCCTGAGCCTGACCCGCGAAGGCAATGCCCTGTATGAGCTCGCCCGCCCGCTGGTCGAGGGTCTGGACGGACTCGAGGGCGAATTCCGCAACAAACTCAAAGGTCTCGAGGGCGACGAGCTGCATGTGGCGGCGGGCAGCTCGACCATCCTCTACCTGCTGCCGGAACTCGTGCGCGCCTTCCGCGAGGCGCATCCCGAGGTACAGCTGGTGCTGCACAACGTCACTGGCAAGGATGGTCTGGCGCTGTTGCGCTCGGACACCGTCGATCTCGCCGTCGGCTCGATGCTCGACGTGCCCACCGATCTTTCCTACGCACCGGTGTATTCCTTCGATCCGATGCTGATCCTGCCCAAGGGCCATCCGCTGGCGGCGAAAGCGACGCTGCAACTCGAGGACATCTCGCCCTACGGGCTGATCCTGCCGCCGAAACGCCTGACCACCTGGCGTCTGGTCGACCTGGTTTTCCAGCAGCGCCGCGTGCCCTACACCGTGGCGCTGGAAGTCGGCGGCTGGGAAGTGATCAAACAATACGTCGCGATGGGCATGGGCATCTCGATCGTGACCGGCATCTGCCTCACCGAGGCCGACCGCGAGCGCCTGGAAGTGCGCAATCTGCGCGAATACTTTCCGCCGCGCAGCTACGGCGTGGTCGTGCGCAAGGGAAAATTCCTGTCAGCGCAGGCGCGTGCGTTTTCCGACCTCGTCAAACCCGGCGCGTTCGAACGCCGCGATTATTTCGATTCGGGGCATTCGGAGCGATGAATCGCAAGGTTCTGTAGGAGCGGCGCAAGCCGCGATTTTTCCGATTCGCGATGCTGTGAGCAGGAATCGCGGCTCGCGCCGCTCCTACGAAAGCGAGATCACACCGCGCCGCGATTCTTGCCGTGGTGATCGGCGAACATTTGCCGGATGCGTACGAGGTCGGCCTCCATGTCGTCGCTGAGCTCTACCATCGGGCCGAGGCCGATCACGCGATCGGGATAGTGGAACCAGGCGCAGAACACCGGCACATCAGCGCGCTTGGCGATTTTCCAGAAGCCCGATTTCCAGCGCGTCACTTTCCGGCGCGTACCTTCGGGCGCGAGCACGAACCACATGCGCTCGGATTCGCGCAGTTGCTGCGCGACCTGATCGACGATGCCGCCGGGCGCGCTACGATCCACCGGCCGGCCGCCGAACTTGCGCAAGGCCCAGCCCAGCGGCCCGCGAAAAATTTCCTTCTTGCCGATGAAAACGATACCGAGGCCGAGCGCGACTTTCGCGGCGATGCCCCAGATCGCATCCCAGGCCGAAGAATGCGGCGCGACGATCACCACCACGCGCGGCACATCCGGCCACTCGCCGATCACCCGCCAACCACCCAAACGCAGCACGCTGCGACCCAGCCAACGGCTGAAGGCGTTGCCGCCGCTGCGCGGTGCATTCGTCGGCAGGTCCGGCACGATCCGCATCATGCCTCGCGCTCCCAGCCGCGACTGCCGCGCCCGCTCTTGACCTCGGAGCGCTCGCGCTTGCCGGTCAGACGACGCTCTTTCGAACCCTTGCTCGGCTTGGTCGCGATGCGTTTTTTCGGAACGTGCTGCGCCGCCTGGATCAATGCCACCAGGCGATCGCGGGCATCTTCACGATTTCGGTCCTGCGTGCGGAAACGCTGCGCGCTGATCACCACCACGCCGTCGCCAGTGATGCGACGATCGCGGCGCGCCAGCAGGCGCGCGCGCAGATCCTCGGGCAGCGACGGCGAATTGAGCGCGTCAAAACGCAACTCGACCGCGGTCGAAACCTTGTTGACGTTCTGGCCGCCGGGACCGGTGGCGCGAACGAAACGTTCGACCAGTTCCTGGTCGGGAATGCTGATGGCGGGGCTGATGATAAGCATGCTGGGCCGATTTTCCTGAGCGGATTCTAGCAAGGCCGCATGCGCCGCTGGCCTTTGCCGCGCTTGTCATCGGCGCGGCGCTTGGGCAGTCTTCCTGTCAGCGCCGGGGGTCGGCGCGCATCACTTCAGGGGAATCGAATGAAACAGGTAATGACCGCGGCCGTGCTGGCCTGCGGCTTGTGGGTGGGCGCAGCCTGCGCCCAAGACGGACAGGATGCGGCAGATGCGGCGAAGACGCAGGCCCTCCTCGCTTCCTTGCACTTCCAGACCGGCGACATCGCCCTGGAAAAAGCCGGCGCGCACCTGCACGTGCAGCCTGGCTTCCGCTATCTCGGCCACGACGACACCCGCCGCGTGCTCGAAGACCTGTGGGGCAATCCGCCTGACGACGACGTGCTCGGCCTGCTGGTTCCCGATGCCGCGCCGCTCAACTCCGAACATGGCTGGGCGGTTGTGGTGACTTTCAGCGACGATGGTTTCGTGTCCGACGAAGACGCCGCGAAGATCAACTACGCCGATCTGCTCAAGGAAATGCAGACCTCCACGCATGACGACAATGCCGATCGCAAGAAAGAAGGCTACCCGACCATGGAACTCGCCGGTTGGGCGCAGCCGCCGAGTTACGACGCGGTCGGCAAACGTCTGTACTGGGCCAAGGATTTTTCCGTCGAAGGCGAAACCGCGCACACGCTCAACTACGACATCCGCGTGCTCGGCCGCGAGGGCTACCTGAGCCTCAATGCGCTCTCGAGCATCGACGACCTCGGCGTGGTCAAGCAGGGCATGACGCAGGTGCTGCCGATGGCCGAATTCGACAGCGGCCATCGCTACGCCGACTACAAAGCGGGCAGCGACAAACTCGCCGCCTATGGTCTGGCGGCGCTGATCGGTGGCGGCGTCGCGGCGAAGGCCGGTCTGTTCGGCAAGCTCGGCCTGCTGCTGCTGGGCCTGAAGAAATTCATCATCATCGGCATCGCCGCGATCGGCGCGGCGATCAAGAAGCTGTTCGGCGGCAAGGGCAAAGGCGGCGGCACGGTGCAATAAGCCGCTGTATTCCTGCCAGTACGATGGAACAATCCCGTGATCGCCGTTGCCCCGGCACGGCGATCGCGGACCGATCCTCCCGGCCCGATCCGGGCTAGCGATTTCCAAGCGATTTCCTCGCAGCAATCTGCAGGAAAGACCGCCGCGGATCCGTCCGCCGAAGCAATACCTGCGGCGATGGCGAGTCGGCACCCCGACCAATTGCACATGAACTCACTCTCCGTAGCGAGAACGATGCAGCTTCGGGACGGGGTGGCAGATCGCCGCCCGCCGAGATTCCAGGAGACGCACAATGAACGCCAAGCTTTTTGTCGCGCTTTCCCTCGTTCTCGCCAGCAGCGCCGCCATGGCCGCCGACCAGAACATCGCCGCCGTCGAGGTGCGTGCGGAAACAGCGAACACGCTGACCATTTCCTGCAGCAACCCCAGCCTGCCCAGCCCCGACGACGTCGCCCGGATACTCATCGTCAACGACAGCACCCAGACCAGCGCCCTGCGCCACAAGTTGATGTCGGCCGCCGGCGAAGCCTGCAAGGCCGGCGAAGCCAACATCGTGGTGACGCGCGGCGCCAACGGCAAATCGCTGAGCTGGGCGCCGGCAGCGGCGCGCTAAACGCGCCTCCCGCCTGACAAGGCGACGCGCCTGCGTTTTCTCTCAGCTTGCTGACAAACCGAAGAACCGGCGTGCAGTGGCCGTCGCCGCTGCCGCCGTATCGGCGACATCCTCGCCGCGATCCCTGGCCAGTTCCTCGACGATATGCCGCAGATACATCGGCTCGTTGCGCCGATGCGACGGCTGCGGACGCACACTGCGCGGCAGCAGATACGGTGCGTCGGTCTCGATCATCAGGCGATCGCTGGGAATGTCCTTCACCATCTCGCGCAGATGCAGACCACGACGTTCGTCGCACAGCCAGCCGGTGATGCCGATGTGGTAACCGGCATCGAGGCAGTCCTGCATTTCCTCGCGCGTACCGGTGAAGCAATGCACGACCGCCGCACCAATACGGCCGCTGAAATTTTTCATGATCGTCATGAAGTCCGCGTGCGCATCGCGCTGATGCAGAAACAGCGGCTTGCCGGTATCGACCGCGATCTGCAATTGCCGCTCGAACGCCCGTCGCTGCGCCGGCCGCGGCGAAAAATCGCGGTGATAATCCAGCCCGCATTCGCCGACCGCGACGACTTCCGGCGCGCGCTGCAGCTCGCGCAATTCGGCGTCGGCCTCGTCGGTGTATTCGACGGCGTGATGCGGATGCACGCCGGCCGTCGCATACAAAAATCCCGGCTGTGCGCGGGCGATTTCCAGCGCCTGCCGCGAGCCCTCGCGACTGGCGCCGGTCACCACCATCTGCACGACGCCAGCGGTGCGCGCACGCGCCAGCACGGCGTCGAAATCATGGGTGAAGCTTTCGTGGCCCAGGTTGGCGCCGATATCGATCAGGTCCATGCCGCCATGGTAGCCGAGCGCGTCAACGCGTTCGCCATCACGGCGTTATCGCCGCTGTGCCCATTGCCGGATCCACCCGATGCGCCCGATCCGACCGATTGCATTCCTGCTTGCGCTCGCCTTCGCCTTGGCCACCGTCTTTGCCGCGCAGGCACGCTCGCTTTACGACCTGGCCCCGATCACCACGGAAGTGCAGCGCCAGGTCCAGCTGTATTCGCTGCCTGGCGCGACGCTGCGCCTGGACACGCCCGGCAGTGTCGTCTACCAGCAGGACTTTGGCAGCTACACGCCGAGCACGCGCATCCCCATCGCCTCGGCGAGCAAATGGTTGTCGGCGCTGGTGATCGCGCGCCTGGTCGAGAAACACGAAATGGAATGGCAGGATCCGGTCGGCGCGTATTTCCCCGATGCGCCGCCGGCGACGCGCGCAATCACACTGCGGCAGTTGTTCTCGCATACCAGCGGCCTGCCCGGCAACGGCGATGCCCCCTGCCTGTCGCAGCGCACGGTCACGCTCGATACCTGCGCCAGGCAGATCCTGCAGATGCCGATGATCGCTGCGCCGGGCCAGGTGTTCGCCTATGGCGGCAATTCGATGCAGGTGGCCGGACGCATGGCCGAGATCGCCAGCGGCCGCAGCTGGGATCAATTGTTCGTCGATGAAATGGTCGTGCCGCTCGGTCTTACCGGTACCGATTACGCGACGGCATCGCTGCAACCGGGCTACGTCAGCACCAACAATCCGCGCATCGCCGGCGGCGTGCGCAGCACCGTCGCCGACTACGCGCGCGTGCTCGATATGCTGCTCGCCGGCGGTCTCGCACCCAGTGGTCGTTTTCTCGATTCGACGACGCTCGACTACATGGCGCTCGATCACAGCGCCGGCACCGTGATCGCCTACACGCCCTATCCGGAAAGCCTTGGCTACGGCATCGGGCAGTGGCGCGAGGCCGAAGACGCGCGCGGCGTCGCCTATCGCGTGTCGAGCCCGGGCGCTTACGGCACCTATCCCTTCGTCGACCGGCAACAAGGCGTCAGCGGCGTGTACCTCGTGCTCGGCGACCTGGGCAAGATGAAAAGCGACGAGATCGCGCTGATTCAGCTCTGCCTGCGGCAACTCGATTTCGTCCGCGGCACGCTACCGCCGCCGCAGATGTCGCCGGCAACGCAAATCACCGCACCGACTCCGGTCAAAAGCACGACCAGCGCGGCGCCCGCCACCAAAACGACGCGCGATACCACCCGACCCGCGCCACGCAAAATCTATTTCCTCGACGGCAGCCGCGGCGATCATTAGCCTTGCCGGGTGACGACACCCGACTTCCCCATCACTCCGCTGCTTCCCGAGCTGCTGCGCGCGCTGGCCACACAGCCGCGGCTTGTGCTCGAAGCGCCGCCCGGCGCCGGTAAGACCACGCAGGTGCCACTGGCGCTTCTTTCGGCGAGCTGGCGCGGCGATGGAAAAATATTGATACTCGAGCCACGTCGTGTCGCCGCGCGCGCCGCTGCCGGTTTCATGGCCAGGCAACTCGGTGAGGCCGTCGGTGACACCGTTGGTTATCGCATTCGTTTCGAGAACAAGGTCTCGGCGAAGACGCGCATCGAAGTCGTCACCGAAGGCATTCTCACCCGCCTGATCCAGGACGATCCCGAGCTCAGCGGCATCGCCGCGATCATCTTCGACGAATTCCACGAACGCCACCTTGCCGGCGACCTCGGCCTCGCACTCGCGCTCGACGTGCAGCAACAACTGCGCCCCGACCTGCGCCTGCTGGTGATGTCGGCGACGCTCGATGGCGAAAAACTCGCGCGCTTTCTCGATGCGCCACGGCTGACTTCGGCGGGCCGCAGCTTCCCGGTGACGACGGCGTACTACCCGGCGCGCCGCGACGAAAGCCTGCTGTTCCAGCTCAAGCGCTGCGTGCAGGAAGCGCTCGCCGATCATCCCGGTGATGTGCTGGTATTCCTGCCAGGGCAGCGCGAGATCGGCGACGCGCTGCGCCTGCTCGATTTCGACGGCGGCGCCGTCATCGCCATTCCCCTGCACGGCGAATTGCCGCTGGAAAAACAAAGCGAAGCCCTGTCGCCGGATCCGCAGGGTCGTCGTCGCGTGGTGCTCGCCACCAATGTCGCGGAGTCGAGCGTGACCTTGCCGGGCGTGCGCGTGGTGATCGATGCCGGCCTCGCACGCGAGCCGCGCTTCGATCCCAACAGCGGCTTCTCGCGCCTGGAAACCGTGGCTATTTCGCAGGCCTCGGCCGATCAGCGCGCCGGTCGCGCTGGTCGCGTCGCCGAAGGTTTCTGTTTCCGCCTGTGGCCGCAATCACAGCGCCTCGATGCCGCGCGCACGCCGGAAATCGCACAATCGGAATTGACCTCGCTGCGTCTGGAGCTCGCCGCCTGGGGCAGCGACGCGTTGCGCTTTCTCGATCCACCACCAACCGGCGCACTCGCTGCCGCCGATGATCTGCTGCAGCGTCTTGGCGCGATTGCCAGCGACCGTCGCATCACTTCCTTCGGCCGGCAGCTGCTTGCACTCGGCACACATCCGCGCCTGGCGGCGATGCTGCTGGCCGCGCGCGGCGACGACGAACGCGCGCTCGCCTGCGACCTCGCCGCGCTGATCGAAGCCCGCGACCCGCTCAAAGGTCCGCGCCGCGACGATTGGCAATCGCGCTGGCAGGCGCTCGCGGCATTCCGTCATCCGCCTCGTCGTGGCGGGCACGACCGTGATCACTCTCCGATCGACGCCAACAAGGGTGCGCTCGCCGCCATCGACCAAGCCGCCACACAATGGCGCCGTCGCCTGCGCTGCAATTCTTCTTCGCCGAACTCGATCCCCACACACCTGCTTGGCGATTTGTTGTTGCACGCATTTCCCGAACGCATCGCCCGCCAGCATCCAAGCGATCCGCGCCGCTACCAGCTCGCGAACGGCCGCATGGCGCGCCTGCTCGACGACAGCGCGCTGTATGGAGAACCCTGGATAGTCGTCAGCGAACTGCGTTTCGAAGCGAAGGATTCGCTGGTGCTGCGCGCGGCGCCGCTCGATGAGGCGCGACTGGAGGCGGATTTTCCCGAACGCTTCGTCGAGCGCGACTTCGTGCGCTGGGATGCGGACGCGCGCGCATTGATCGCGCGCCGCGAAAAACGCTTCGACAAAATCGTGCTGGCGAGCAAACCCGCCGGCCGCCCCGATCCCGCACTCGCCGCGCAGGCGCTTTGCGACGCCGTCGCCGAACTCGGTCTCGATGCCCTGCCGTGGACGCCGAGCCTGCGCCAATTCATCGCACGCGTGCTGTGCGTTCGTACCTGGTGCCCGGAGTTGCTGCTGCCCGATGTCGGCGATGCCGCGCTGATCGCTTCACTCGATGTCTGGCTGAAGCCTGCACTCGCGGGGAAAACCCGCCTCGATGCGCTCACCGAAACGGAACTTGGCGATGCACTGCGCGCCCTGCTTGATTGGCCGCAGCGACAGAAACTCGATCAACTTGCACCGCTGCGCATCACCGTGCCTTCCGGCATGGAGCGCGCCATCGAATATGCGACCGCTGCCGAAGGCCATCCCGAGCCGCCCGTGCTGGCGGTGAAATTGCAGGAGTTGTTCGGCCTCGCCGACACCCCGCGCATCGCCGACGGTCGCGTACCGCTGACCCTGCACCTGCTCTCGCCCGGCGGCAAACCACTGCAGATCACCCAAGACCTAAAGGGTTTCTGGCAGCGCACCTACCCCGAAGTGAAAAAAGAAATGAAAGGCCGCTACCCGCGCCACCCCTGGCCCGATGACCCCTGGACCGCGACCGCCACCCATCGCGCAAAACCCCGCGGCACCTAGCCTGCACTCCGCGCTCGATGGCGTGATTCTCGCTTCGAGACGGGAGACGGGAGACGGGAGACGGGAGACGGGAGACGCGGAGCGCAGGCTACCTACCGGCTCTCACCTGCATCGGCCAGGTCACCGCGCGCACTTTTTCCGGATCGCCCCAGACTTCTGCCAATGCGTCGGCGAATTCGCCGACGGCGTCGCGGCCGGTGGCCTGCAGGAAGCGTTGGCTCGCCGACCAGCTGCGCAGGTAGGCGAGGTATTGCGGCAGCGTCCAGTCGCAGCGCAGTTGCAATTCCGGCGTGGCGATTTCCGCGAATGGAAACGGCAGCGTCGCGTAGCCGGCTTCGATGTGCCGACGCTCCGGTGGCCAATACGCGCCGAGCACACCTTCGTACAAACCCATGAAGACTGCATCGATATCCGGCGTCACCGACGAACGGCCGTAAGTCCAGGCGGCTATCACGCCTCCCGGTTTTAGCACGCGTCGCACTTCGGAATAAAAGCGTTCGTGATCGAACCAGTGCAGCGCCTGCGCCACTGTCACCAGATCGGCGCTGGCAGCGGCAAGCGAGCATTGTTCGGCGGGCTCGACCGCATAGCGCACATGCGCGTGTGCAGCGGCGGCTTCGATCTGCGTCGCGCTTGGATCGCTGGCGAATACGTCGGTGAAATACCGGGCGAGCGCGACGCTGGCCTGGCCGTTGCCGCAGCCGGCATCCCAGACCATGTCATGCCGCACGCATTGTTTCGCCAACCACTCAAACAGTGCGACGGGATACGTCGGCCGCGCCTGCGCATACAACTCTGCTTGAGCGGAGAAATGATCCTTGAATGTCATCGCGTCGGCGCCGGTTCGTAGGAGCGGGCATGGCCGCGACTGTTTCAAATCGCGATGCTTCGTGAGGAAATCGCGGTCATGCCCGCTCCCACGAAGCTAGAGCTTTTCTTCGCGCCACACGCCCGGCGCGAGGCCATCGAGGCGGTGCGGTCCGATCGAGATGCGCACCAGGCGCAGCGTCGGCAGGCCGACAGCGGCGGTCATGCGTCGCACCTGCCGGTTGCGGCCTTCGCGGATGGTGAGTTCGATATAACTTTCCGGCACCGATTTGCGAAAGCGCACCGGCGGATCGCGCGGCCACAACCAATCCGGCACCGACTGCAGCAAGGACGCCTGCGCCGGTGCGGTCAGCCCGTCGACGAGCTCGACGCCTTTGCGCAGGGTTTCGATCTGCGCGTCGTCGGCCTGGCCTTCGACCTGCACCAGATAGGTCTTGGGCCATTTGAATTTCGGCGAGCTGATCTGCGCGATGCGCGGGCCATCGTCGGACAGCAGCAACAGGCCTTCGGAATCGGCATCGAGACGACCGGCCGGATAAATATCCGCCGGCAGGCCGAAGTCGGCCAGGGTCGGTCGAGGCGGCACCGTGGCGTCGGTGAACTGGGACAGCACGCCATAGGGCTTGTTGAAAGCTATCAGCATGTCCGCAGCATAGCCCATGCGAGAATCCGCGGGTCACCTGCCACCCCTCCCGGCCGCCATGCATCCCCTGCAACGCCTGTTTTCCTTCGCCCGGCCCTACCGGCGCGCCGCGACCCTGGGCACGATTTACTCGATCCTCAACAAATTCTTTGACGTACTGCCGGAATTGCTGATCGGCGTGGCCGTCGACGTGGTGGTCAACAAGCGGGCCAGCTTCCTGGCCGGGCTGGGCCTGGTCGAGCCGATGCACCAGCTGTACGCCCTGGTAGCGCTGACGATCGCGGTCTGGGTGTTCGAATCGCTGTTCGAATACCTGTACGCGCTCAAATGGCGCGGCCTCGCCCAGGACCTGCAGCACACGCTGCGCAACGCCGCCTATGCGCATCTGCAGGCACTGCCGCCGGACACGATTGCGCGCGAGCGCAGCGGCCGTTTGATGGCGCTGATGAACGAGGACGTCAACCAGATCGAACGCTTCCTCAACACCGGCGCCAACGATCTGATCCAGGTGTTCTGTTCGTCGCTGATGGTCGGCGCCGTGTTCTTCTTCCTGACCAGCACGCTGGCGGTGCTCGCGCTGCTGCCGATTCCGCTGATCCTGCTCGGCGCGTTCTGGTTTCAGCGCCGCCTGTATCCGCGTTACGCAGCGGCGCGCGAGGCGGCGGCGACGGTGTCGTCGCGGCTCAACAACAATCTCGCCGGCATGGCGACGATCCAGGCCTATACCGCCGAAGCTTTCGAAGCCGAACACGTGCGCGCGGCATCGGACGATTTCCGTGCGCGTAATGCCGATGCGATCCGGGTTTCCGCTGCGATCACGCCGGTGATCCGCATGGCGGTGCTGGCCGGCTTCGTCGCCACGCTGTTGTACGGCGGCTGGCTGGCGCTCAACGGCCGCCTCGGCGTCGGTAGTTACTCGGCGCTGGTGTATCTGACGCAACGCCTGCTCTGGCCGCTGACGCGTCTGGCCGACATGACCGATCTCTACCAGCGCGCGATGGCCTCGGTGAATCGCGTGATGGATCTGCTGGAAACGAAGCTTCCGCTGCGCGGCACGCAGCAGCTCACGCAGCACGCGAAGGGTGCGCTGAGTTTCGAGAAAATCGCCTTCGCCTACGACGGTCGCCCCGCCGTCAGCGATATTTCGCTGGCGATTCCGGCCGGGCAAACCATCGCGCTGGTCGGCGGCACCGGCGGCGGCAAGAGCACGCTGCTGAAATTGCTGCTGCGTTTCATCGACCCCGACCACGGCCGCATCCTGCTCGACGGCATCGACATCGCGGCGCTCGATCCGGCCGCGCTGCGCCGCGTGATCGGCTATGTCGCGCAGGACCCCTTCCTCACCGATGGCAGCGTCGCCGACAACATCGCCTACGGCGAACACGCACCGGACATCGCGAAAGTCGAAGCCGCCGCGCGCGCCGCGGAGGCCCACGATTTCATCGCCGCGCTGCCGCAGGGCTATGCCAGTGCGGTCGGTGAACGCGGAGCGCAACTGTCCGGTGGCCAGCGGCAGCGCATCGCGCTGGCGCGAGCGATCTATCGCGACCCCGCCGTGCTGGTGCTCGACGAGGCGACGTCCGCCGTCGACAACGAAACCGAAGCGGGGATCCAGCGCTCGCTGGCGCGCATCTCGCATCAGCGCACGACGTTGATCGTCGCGCATCGTTTGTCGACGGTGCGCCAAGCCGATGCGATCCATGTGCTCGATGCCGGACGCATCGTCGAAAGCGGCCGCCACGATGAACTGATCGCCCGCAACGGTTTCTATGCGGCGCTGTGGCGGTTGCAGACGGGTGAAACATCGTAGCTGGCGGCACAACGCGTCTCGCTTGAAATCCCCTGTCGCATCCGCGCCCCCGAAACCCATGGGATGACCGATGCCGGTTCGGTCAGCACCTCCTGTGCTGACTCACCGTCGCCGGCCATCCCTGGCCGACTCACAGTCTTCCCATGGGCTTCGGAAACGCTCTGATCGGCTCGGCTTGTTGAACAAAATGCGAACAGCAACGACCCGCCACGTACCGGTGCCGGCAAGATGAATTGACGACGAAACGACTCGCGTTTCGCAACATCTCGACATGATTTCAGAGCGATGCCGGGGCCGACGGAGTGGGTCCGTGAGCAGGCCAGGGATGGCCTGCGACGGTGAGTCGGCACAGGATGTGTCGACCGAACTGGCACGGACTCCCCGTCGGCCGCGGCGGCGCGGGTGCAAAAAGAAATTTCCCATGCTGGCCAGCGCGACCCTGTCGTGGCCCCTGTCGCCAGCAAGCTGGCTCCTACGGCGAGGCAAGGTCCTGCAGGTCCTTGCCGGCCAGCCGCAAATTCTTGCGGATGTGCGCACGCAGTTCGCGTGACGGCGGCGTCGGTGCTGGGCCGCCGAGATTGCGGTGCAGCATCCATTCCATGAGGAAATAATAGGCCTCGCGCGTGCGCAGATCGGTCGCGCTGTGTCCCGCGTCTGCGTCGACGAACAGGCTCACATCCTTGTGCAGCGAGTTGAGCTTGGCGGCGTAGTGCGTCACCCCGCGGATCGGCACGCGCTCGTCCTCGCCGCCAGCGAGCATCAGCAGCGGCCGACGCAATTTGTCCGCGTTGGCGATCGGTGACTGCGCTGTCAAACGCTGCGCAATCACCGGATCCGCAGGGTCGAGTGACAGATGCCGCATGCTCGTCGCGATCGGCACCCCGGGCACCATTTCCGTGCCGGTGCCGACGTATTCGCGCAGCACCCAGCCGAAATCCGCCGGTGGGACGCCGGCGATGCCGACCTTGAACAGCTCCGGCTGGAAAGTCACGCCCAGCAGAGTCGAATAGCCGCCGAACGACGCGCCGGTGATACCGACGCGATTCGCGTCACCGATGCCTTGTGCAAGCAGATAGCGCACCCCTTCGACGATGTCGAGCTGCACGCGACCGTTGCCGAAGTCGCCGTTCGCGGCAAACAGATAGCGGCGGCCCAGGCCGGTCGACCCGCGGAAGTTCGGCTGGAACACGACGTAGCCGCGATTGGCCAGAAACTGGCCGTCGTTGCTGAAGGTCGGTCGCACCAGATTGAAGGGTCCGCCATGCACGTTCGCGACCAGCGGCACCGTCGTCAGATCCACGCCCGGCGGCACCATGAGGAAGCCATGCAGACGCATGCCGTCGGAGGCGCGCCAGGAGAACGCGATCTTGCGTGCCATCACCGCTTCGGCAATGGCCGGGACCGGTTTGCCATCGAATTCGAAGCGTGCGTCATCCAGTATGCGGCGCGTGGCGCCCGTGGCCGGATCGTAGACATGCAGGCGCTCGCCGCGCAGCGAGCCCGAGCGTTCGTGCACGATCCAGCGCGCCGCCGTACCGACGCCGACATCGATCTGCAAATTGCGCTGCGGGAACAGACGAACGATCGCATCGACCTGCCGTTTGCCGTCGGGGGTCAGGCCGTAACTCGCCGCGGTCGTGCTGCGATAGCTCGCGATCAGCGGCTGCCGCGTGATCGGGTCGAGCACGATGCCGTCGACATCGGCCTCGCCGCGCGGATCTTCGAACAGGACCGTCATGGCGCCGTCGGGCGACATGCGCACCGGGCGCATGAACTCGCCACCGAGATTGGTGCGCAGGATCAGGTCGCGGCCATCTTCGCTGGTCGCCAGGAACAGGCAGCGGATCATGCGCTCGCAACGCGCGATCGGATGCAACTGGCCGGCGGCATCCACATGCTGGATGACCTGGCCCTCGCCCTCGGCGCGCAACAGATACGCGAGCCGCCCTTGCGGAGCGAACGCGGCATCCACGATCGCGGTGGCCTCTTCGCGCAGCAGGGTCTGTCTGCCCTGCATGTCCACGCGCCACAGACGCCAGCGTTTGGGTGCGCGCGACACCACCGGCGGCACTTCGCGCACGAGGATCGCTGCGGGCAGGGACGCATCGACGCCGAAGAATTCCCGGCGTGTGCGCTCGCCCAGCAAGGTGACGATGCCCGAGCCGGTCGTGCCCGTCACGGCAAGCTTGAACACCTCGCGCGGCGAAATGAGCAACAGCCAGCGACCATCGTGCGACCACGCGATTTCATTGGCCTCGGTTTCGAGCAGGACACGCCGCGGTTCGCCGCCGGCCGTCGGCAACAGCCACACGCTGCGATTGCTGCCCTGCTCGCGCAGATACGCGAACTGCCGGCCGTCGGGCGAGAGCGCGGTTTCGCCTTGGTTGCTGCGCGACAGGAAGGCCGTGCGTTCGATGCGTGGCGCCGGTGCGCGCTGGCGTTCGGCGGCGAGCGCGGCTTTCAGTGCTGCAGCATCGTCGTCGGCGCGTACCGGCCCGGCGAAGGCGAACAGCGTCGACATCACCAGGCCCGTCAGCAAGGACGCGGTGAGCCGCGCCCCGAACGATTTCGGGAACGTCTTCATGGGTTTCTCCTGCAAGGCCCGCGCGCGACTCGCGCGACGGGCCGGTGATGGTTTGATTCGTTCAGGCCGTCGCGGCGGACGCGATCGGCAGATCGTCCAGGCGCTCGCGTTCGGGATACAGCAGCCACAGACTGAACAGCGCCGGCGGGCCGATGGCGAAGCAGGCGACGAGCCAGGCCAGGCGTGCCGGCATCGACACCGCGACCCGACGCAGGCGCCATGCGCCGCCGATCAGCGAAAGCAGGGCCATGCCGACCGCGATGCCCACCGCCGCAGGCAGCACCGGCGGACGCTGGAAGTCGCGCACCGGCACGTAGCCGGCGAATAGGTTCACCGCGAACTTCTGCACTTTGAACAACACCGGCGAGATGTACCAGTTCGAATAGCGGAACACCGGTCCGTAACCGATGCCCAGCTCGCGGCGACCGACCGACACGGTGCGGTCGTGCTCGTCGACGCGCAGGACTTCCTGGAATGCCGGGCCGTCGCCGTTATGCGAGTAGCGGCTGTAGACGAAGGACACCAGATAGCCGTCGAGCAGCTCCATGACATCGACGCGCTCGAGATTGCCGGTCTTGCCCGGCACCGGCACATGGGCCCGCGGCGTGAGCACGCCGTCGCCGTTGTGCAGCTCGCGGATGTCGTAGAAGTACAGCGCGCGGTCGCTCATCAGCAGGATGCGTTCGTCAAAGGTTTCGATCGACGTGATGGTTTCACCGGCCGGCACGCGCAGACGCGGCAGCACCAGCTTGGCGTCGCTGTCGTACTGGAAAACGGTGTCGCGGCTGATCAGCGAATCCATCGGACCGATCACCGGCGGCGTCGGAAAGGCGCCGTCGCCATCGACACCCAGGCGACCCACCGCGCGGAAATCGGCGAGGCTGTAGCCCTCGAAGCGCATGCTGTCGTGACTGAA